>JBBRUC010000417.1:0-1343 GCA_038248205.1 Thermoanaerobaculia bacterium | reverse complement strand
GGTGGCGCCGGGATAGACGGAAGTGACCGTGATCTGCGGCGGCGCGATCTCCGGGTACTGGGCGATCGGCAGGGCACGGATCGCGACGATCCCCGCGAGCACGATGACGATCGAAACGACGCTGGCAAAGATCGGGCGACGGATGAAGAAGTGAGAAAACATAACGGCCGCCTCAGTTCTTGCCGTCGGCGGGAGAGGCGTCGGATTTCGCCGCGTCGCCCGCCGGAGCGGACGCCGCGTCGACCACCGAAACCGCCGCGCCGGGCTGCACTTTGACCGCGCCGTCGACGATCACCCTGTCGCCAGGCTTGAGCCCCGAGTTGAGAATCCAGTCCTGGCCGAGCCAATCGCCGGCCACGACCGGCCGCACCTCGGCCTTGCCATCGCCAGCCACCACGAAGACGAACTTACCTTCCGCGCTCTGCTGCACCGCGCGCTGCGGCACCAGGATCGCGTCGGGACGTTCGACGCCCAATAGCCGCACCTGAACGAACTGACCGGGCACCAGAGAGCCGTCGATGTTCGGCAACTGGGCGCGCCAGCCCTGCGAACCGGTCTCGGAATCGATCATCGAATCGGAGAAGTTCACCTTGCCGCGCTCGGGGTACACGGAGCCGTCCGGCAACACCAGTTCGACTTCAAGGTTCTGATTACCCGGGGAGGTCAGCTTGCCGCTCGCAATCCCCTCGCGCAGATCCCGCATGGTCTGGTCGGCGGCGGAAAATCGGACCCAGATCGGCCGCACCTGGGAGATCCGGGTGAGCAGGCCGTTTTCGCCGGGACCGACCAGGCTCCCCTCGGACATTTCGGCCCGGCTCGAAACGCCGGAGATCGGCGCATCGACGCGGGTGTAGGAAAGGTCGAGCTTCGCCTGATCCAGGCGCGCCTGGGAGGCCTGAACCATCGCTTTGGCCTCCTCGACGTCCGAAACTGCGTTGTCGTAGTCCTTGCGCGGCGTGGCGTGGGCGGCGAGCAGCGGCTCCAGACGCGCGACGTCGCGCTCGGAGCGCGCGAGCTTCGCCTTCTCTTCCGCCAAGCTCGCTTGGGCCGCTTGAACCTGGGAGCGATACGGCGCCGGATCGATCAGGAACAGGGTTTGCCCTTTCTTCACCGGGCTTCCCTCTTCATAGGAACGCCGGAGCAAGATGCCGGAGACCCGGGCGCGGACTTCGACCTCGCGCGAGCCTTCGATCCGGCCGGTCAGCTCGTACGGCACGGGCACCGTCTTCGGCTGGACCGTGACCACGGTGACCTTAGGGGGCGGCGGTGCTCCCGCCCCCCCTCCCGCTTCCGGGCCGGCCTTCTTGCCCCCGCATCCGGTCGCAACGAGTAGCGCCACAAGC
>JBBRUC010000416.1:0-1409 GCA_038248205.1 Thermoanaerobaculia bacterium | reverse complement strand
GCGAACTACGGCCCCCGCGGCATGCGAGATGTCTCCTGCCAGTTCCTTACGTTCAACGCGACGCTCGACTTCGACCTCCTGGAGGCGCTCAATCCGGTCGACTGCGGTGACACCGACGTGGTCCTGGCGAACGCTGAAAATACCTTCGCCAGGGCCCAGGAGGACCTCGGCCAGATCATCGACTCCGGTGCGCTTCCGGTGATCCTCGGAGGCGACCATTCGATCACTATCCCCGCGGCTCGGGTCATCGCGGAGAAGTACGACGACCCCGGTCTGATTCTGGTCGACACGCACCTCGATACCGCCCCGGACGTGGGGGGAGAGTTGCTCAACCACTGCTGTCCGATCACCAGGGCAGTCGATGCCGGTTTCGACCCGAAGAAGATCGCCCTCGTCGGTATCTCCGGCTGGATGAACCCGAAGACCGAACTCGCCTACTGCCGCGAGCACGGGATTACAATCATCTGGCTGGAGGAAATCTGGGAGAAGGGAACGAAATGGGCGGCGGAGAAGGCGCGTGAAGTCGCCGGCGGTGGCGACGGCGTTTATCTTTCTTTCGATATCGACTCGCTCGACGGTGCTCACGCTCCGGGGACTTGCTGCCCGACCCCCGGCGGCCTGACCAGCAGAGAAGCGATCGAGATCGTCAGGGGCGTCTCGGCCGGCGGCCTGCTCGGAGTGGACGTGGCAGAAGTGGCTCCCAGCCTTGATTCGACCGCGATGACAGCACTGATGGGAGGGCGGATCGCAATCGAAGCGATGGCATTTCACGCGGGGGCTGGCTCCGACTGATGAAGGCAATGCTCGCCCAGCTGCGACCGGGACCCGCTTCTGCGGAGAACAGCGAGCGCGTCTGCTCCCTGATCCAGGAGCACGTCGACTGCGATCTGGCGCTGTTCCCCGAGCTTTTCCTCTGCGGGTACTCGACCGACTCGCTCGCCTCGAGAGCCCTGTCTGTGTCCGACCCGGAGATCACCGCGATCGCCGACTCCTGTCGTGCCTCGGCCACGGCAGCGGTGGTCGGGTTCTCCGAGGCGATCGACTCGGGAAGCGGACGTTTCGGGAATTCCGCCGCCTGCTTCGACAGCGACGGCTCTCTCGCCGGCGTCTACCGAAAGACTCACCTCTTCGGACCGCAGGAGAACGCCGGTTTCGAGCAGGGCGAAGAGCTTCACCTGTTCCGGCTCGCCGGCGTGGAGGTCGGGCCGCTGATCTGCTTCGACGTCGAGTTTCCCGAACCAGCCCGGCGTCTGGCCCAATCCGGGGCCCAGCTCCTGGTGACCGTCGCCTCAAACATGGATCCCTACGGCGAAGATCACCTGGTCGCAACAAGAGCCCGGGCTCTCGACAACCGGAGGCATCACCTCTACGTGAACCGGGTGGGCGACGAAGCCGGACACCACTTTGTC
>JBBRUC010000415.1:0-1474 GCA_038248205.1 Thermoanaerobaculia bacterium | reverse complement strand
TCTTGTCGATGATCTTCAGCGAGTTGAACAGCGCCGCCATCGCCACCACGGCGGTGCCGTGCTGGTCGTCGTGAAAGACCGGAATGTCGACCAGGCCCTTGAGCCGGTCCTCGATTTCGAAGCAGCGCGGGGCGGAGATGTCCTCGAGGTTTATTCCGCCGAAGGTAGGTGCCATCAATTCGACCGCTCGCACGATCTCGTCCGTGTCGGTCGTAGAGAGGCAGATCGGGAAGGCGTCGACTGCTCCGAACTCCTTGAACAGCATGCACTTGCCTTCCATCACCGGCATCGCCGCTTCGGGACCGAGGTCGCCGAGTCCAAGCACGGCGGTTCCGTCGGAAACGACCGCGACCGTGTTCTTCTTGATCGTATATTCGAAGGCTAGGCTGCGGTTCTCGTGGATCGCCGAGCAGACTCTGGCGACCCCCGGCGTATAGGCCATCGAAAGATCGTCGCGGGTATTCAGCGGGTACTTGTTCTCGACCGAGATCTTGCCGCCACGATGCATCTGCATCGTGCGGTCCGTGTACTCCATGACCCTCACACCCCGTATCGAACCGATCCCGCGCAGGATCTTTTCCCAGTGGGCCTGGTCGATAGCGTCCACGGTGAACTCGCGGACCCGTTTGCCTTCAGCCCCGGCACCGGGGATCAGGTCGACGCTGACCAGCTGACCGCCGGCACCGGCGATTCCCGCGGTCAGTTTGCCCAGGGGCTCCTGGCGCGCATCGAGCTCGACCCGGACTGTGACGCTGTACTGGGCGCTGACTGTGGCCATTCGCGCAACTATATGAGGCCGGGCGGGAGGGTGCCGACAGCAACCGTATGATCAATCCGTGAGCGAAGCAGCCGAGCACCCTGAGCTCTTCCTGATCGACGGCAACAGCCTCGCTTACCGGGCCTTCTTCGCCCTTCCGGACTCGATGGCGACAGCTGACGGCCGACCGACCAACGCGATCTTCGGCCTGGCCTCGATGATGGTCAAACTGATCTCCGATTATCGCCCGACCCAGATCGTGGTCGCCTGGGATGCGGGAATGTCCGGGAGGGAGCAGGTCTACCCCGAGTACAAGGCCCAGCGTCCGCCGAAACCCGATCTGCTGCGTGCCCAGTGGCCGAACCTGGTCGAGCTGGTTGACGCTTTCGGATATACGAACGTCAAAGTCGACGGCTACGAAGCCGACGACGTGATCGCCTCGCTTGTCGCCGAGGCCCGCCGACGCTCGATCACGACCGTCGTGGTGACCGGCGACCGGGACGCTTACCAACTGGTCGGCGACGGGGTCACCGTCATGAGTACCGGCAGGGGTATCAGCGATACGAAGATCTACGACCGCGAGGCGGTCAAGGAGCGCTACGGCGTATTTCCCGAGCTTGTCACAGACCTGATGGGTCTGAGCGGCGATACCTCCTACAACTTCCCCGGGGTTCCCGGAATTGGGGAGAAGACCGCCGCCACACTTCTCGACCTGTT
>JBBRUC010000414.1:0-1479 GCA_038248205.1 Thermoanaerobaculia bacterium | reverse complement strand
GATCATCGGCGGACTCCTGGCAGCCGCGGTTCCGATACTCGGCATCATCGCCCTGGTCATCGTCGGAGTGCTGGCTTACCCCTACATCGCGATCATCTCGGCGGTCCTGTACTACCGCCTTCGTGAGCTCAAGGAGGGGGTCGTGGTAGCGGTCGAAGAGAGCGTAATCGTCGAAGAGACGGTCGATCCTCCGCCTACTCCCGGAACCTGACTCGACCCGGATTCGCAGTGAGAGCCGTCGCGCCAAAGCGCGGCGGCTCTTTCTGTTTCTAGACCTTCAGCTCGTAGTTGATCCAGGTCGACTTTTCGGCCCCGGTCTTATCGTAGAGCGCCTGGGCAGTGTGATTGTCCGGCGCGGTATTCCATTCGAGCCAGGCTGCCCCCGCCTCGCGGGCCAAAGCGGCTCCCGACTCGATCAGTGCCCGGCCGATCCCGCTCCCGCGGGCTGCTTCGGCTACGTAGAGGTCGTTCATCAGGACCGTTTCCACCGCTGAGAGCGAGCTGAGAAAGCGGTAGTAGCAGCCAAAGCCAACCGGCTCGCCATCCTGCCAGGCACCCAGCAGCCAGCCTTCGCGGTCGGTCCGGATGAAGCGGGAGAAGAACTCCCGGTTTCTCACGGGATCGATGTCCTCCATCTTGTAGAAGCGCTGATAGGCCTCCAACAGCGGTTCGATCTGCGGCAGGGTGAGTTCGGTCACGGGTCTGATCTCGGCGTCCATGAAGCGACCATACCGTCACGGCATACATTTCCTGGCCCGCCAACTGCCGACTAATTTCCGGGACCCCCCATTCTCGGTGCGATCGTCCCTCGGATAGAAGGTAGTCGATCCGAGGAAGGGCGGCGTAACCCGCCGGTGTCCCCGCCACGGCGTGATCAGTCCCCGTGCCACGGCAAGATCTGTCCCGCGGGCAGGGCGGGGCGGAGCCGCGCAGTAAAAGGCAGGACAAGGGTGCGAAAGACCGCTGGCGCTACAGTGGGACCTGGCCCTGAATTCGACTCGAGAAAGGGCAGTCCCCTGGCACGTTCAACCGATTCCAACGAGCAGCTCCTCTGCAGCTTCTGTGGCAAATCGCAGCGTCAGGTCAAGAAGCTGATCGCCGGCCCCGGCGTCTATATCTGCGACGAATGCATCGACCTCTGCAACGAGATCATCGACGAGGAGATGGTCGCCGCCCCCGGCCGCTCGGTCGGCATCGACCTCGAGCACCTGCCCAAGCCGCAGGAGATCAACGAGGTGCTTGACGAGTACGTGATCGGCCAGGCTTCCGCCAAGAAGGCGCTCTCGGTCGCCGTTTACAACCACTACAAGCGGGTCCGCATGGCCGAGGCCGAAGACCCCGAGGTCGAGCTTCAGAAGTCGAACATCATGCTGCTCGGTCCGACCGGCTGCGGCAAGACCCTGCTCGCCCAGACCCTGGCCAGGATCCTCAACGTCCCCTTCGCGATCGCCGACGCCACCGCCCTGACAGAGGCCGGCT
>JBBRUC010000413.1:0-1550 GCA_038248205.1 Thermoanaerobaculia bacterium | reverse complement strand
GGTTTGCGGTTGGTGCCGAACCAGACGGAATAGACGCGGTCCCTCTCGGCGTCGCGGTCGTCCTCAGACCCGCGTCCCGGTGAGGAATCCCCCCGGCTGAGCGGGATATCCAAAGAAACCGGTCCTTTCCTGGGGGTACTCTCTTCCCCAAGGTCGAGCGCACCCATTAGATCTTGGACTTGCCGTTCGACGGCGGCGCGATCGGCCGCCTCCGTGGCGAGGCGTCTGAAGATCTCGGCACGGATCGCCTCGGCTTGCAAGGCGTCCCCACGGCGGACGGCGGCTTCGAGTTCCGCGAGAAGCTCGGCGAGCGGACGTTCGGGCTGGGCGGGCGTGAGCATGGCGATCGAGTTTCCTCTCCGCGGGGGAGGTTGCCAACAAGAGTTGCGCGATTCTACCGAAGGTATACCCGTAGGAACGCAATCCTGCGGAGCATGGTCTAAGCTCAAAGGATGAGCCTGCGATCCCACGTTTCCGTCCGTCTGTCCGCCGCCCTCGGAGTCTCGCTCCTGCTCGGGCTGATTTTCCTTCCAGCCGCGCGAGCGGCGACCCCGCCGGCTCCCGGCCACGGCGGCTCGCGCGTTTCCGCCGCCGGGATCGCCGCGCTTGCCGAGATCGACCGCTTGGCCGAGGAGGAGCAGAAAGTGCAGACAGCCTACGACCAGGCGAACGCCCTGCTGGAAAAGGCCCGGGCGGCAGGGGACGAGCCGCTCGCGAGCCGGGCGTTGCTCAAGGCGGTGAAGCTGAAGATCGGCATGGGCGGCTACGAGACCGCGGTGCGCTTCCTGCGCGAGCAGGAATGGCCGAAGGGGCAGCTCGGTCGGGCGATCCTCGATCTCACCTACGGTTCGGCGCTGGTCGATTACCTCGGGGCCTACTCCTGGGAGATTCGCCAACGCGAACGGGTGACCGGCACCGAAACCGTCGATCTTTCCGCCTGGACCCACGATCAGATCGCCACCGAGGCGATCGCCGCCTATGCCCGCGCCTGGGGCGCGCGGGAGGCCCTGGGCGACCTGCCGGTCGCCGCCTGGTCGGACTTTCTCGAGGTCAACGACTATCCGGCCGGAGTACGCGGCACGCTGCGCGACGCGGTCTCCTACCTGTTCGCAGATCTGCTGGCCAACAGCTCGCTGTGGACACCGGGAGAACAGAACGGCACCTGGCGTCTCGATCGCGCGGTGTTGCTGGGGGATGCTCCGCCTACCGTGCGGCTCGACGACCCCGCCGTGCATCCGCTGCGGAAGCTCGTCGCGGTGCTCGCCGATCTCGAAGCCTGGCACCGGCGCGGCGGCCGGAAAGCGGCGGAGCTGGAAGCGTGGCTCGCGCGGGTCCGCCGCCTCTCGGATGCTTTGGACAACGCGGCCGATCAAGCGTTTCTCACCGAGCGGCTCGCGGCGCGGCTCGACGATCCGGAACGCGGCTATCGGTCGGTCTCCTGGTGGGCGGAAGGGGAGGCCGTGCTCGCCCAGCGGGTGCGCCAGGAGGAGCGGCCGGACGCCCTGGTCGATGCTCGGAAGATCGCTTTCGCGGGCTGGCAGGCCTACCCC
>JBBRUC010000412.1:0-1925 GCA_038248205.1 Thermoanaerobaculia bacterium | reverse complement strand
GCCACCATCGAGCCGCGAACCGGGGAGCCGCAGACGGGCGCAGTCCGGGGCCAGGGTCTCGACCTCGGGGAGCTGAAGGATCGATGCCGCCGGATACGGCCGGTTGATCGCATCGGAGATCATCACGGAAGCCGCGAGGTCCTCCGGGGTGGGCCACGCGGCCCGGGACTCGGGTGGCAGCGCTTGCAGCACGGCGGAAACCTTGGACCGCACCGCATCGCTTTCAAAGGTCACCAGGGCCTTGACCCGCTCCAGGTCCGCGTTGTCGAGCGCCCAGGCAAGGTTCTGCAGCGTGGCCTGCGGCGTCGCCTGTCCTTCGTCTCGATACGGTCCGGGGATCGCCACCGGCCGGGGTGCGGAACGGACGGGATCAGACGAGGGTACCGGCTGCCCGGCGAACGGCGCGGGTCTTGCCGATGGTGTGCCCAGGGCGGCGAGCAGGCGCTGGTTCTGAGAACGCAGGTAAGCGGCTTCAGCTCCGGCTCGGCGGTCGTGGAGGTACAGGCCGGTTGCGGCGATCGCGGCTGCGAGAATGCCGGCGGTGACGGAGCGTTTCAGCGGAGAGCGCATGGTGGTCAGGGTTGGCAGCTGAGGCTGATGAGCAGCTCGTTATTCAGGGTGTTCGGCCAGCGCTCGACCCCGACCGCGGGCATGACGAACCTCCAGCCCTCGGGTGTCAGTTGGTACTCGTGGAAATTGCGATCCGACCCCTTCCGGCGCATCGCCACCCGGTCCGGACTGAGTTCCACCGCGGTGAAGATGGCGAAGCTGTCGGGGCCCGGCGGGGGGGAGATCTGGGCATCGGCCGCGATGACCAAGGCATAGAACTTCTGCGGCGTGGGGTAGATTCCGAGGAGGCTCCCTATTACCTCACGGACCAGATGGGCAGTATTCACTTCTACGACCACCAGACCGACCGGCGCGGATTCCACGTCGCGCTCATCAGCGACCTCGTCGGCCACGATGTCGAATTTCGGTCGTACGGCGACACGACGCCAGAAGAAATTCGCCAACTGGTGTGCGTGCTCGGTGCGGAGAGCCATCCGGCGCTCCCCGGCCTGCTCAAGTCAACTCCCTTACCAAACGGGGGGCTCGCGGCAATTTCGTTGCGCAACAGCTACGCTCCCGACCAGAGCGGGAGATCTTCGCGAGGCTGACAAAGAAGTCGCACCTCTCCGCCTCGGGGTGCCTCGAATTGGGATCAGTCGTTCTTTGCTTCTGCTCTTTGCTATCCTTGGAGGCAAAGCGACCTCGCAGTACCGGTCTCGACTCGAGGCCATATCTTCTGGAATGAGCAATTTCTTCCTCCCTGCCACGTTCGCTGAAGTTTTGGATCTCGTTCACCGTTCTGATGTCGTTTCCTGGTCGCGCGACGGAAAGCGGCTAAATCTCGCGATCGATGATATGGCCGCCGATCGCCGTGCCGTAGTCGATGTGAGCTGTCAGCATCTGACGGTTGATGCGCGGGAGCTCAGAGGCTTTGACGCCGAAGCGAACCGGTGGACTGAGTACGTTGGCGCGCCGAGTCGGGGGAAACTTGCCAACCGCCGTGGCGAGAAATCTCTGCTGGCGTGGATCACCGCCAAGGCGAATGAGGTGTGTCACTGTCCTAACCCTGGGCACTTCACCTTTTATCAGCCCGATAAGGTCGATGCGCCGACTCCCGAGCTTTAGCTACTGAGTTTGCGCATGTCCCGTTTCCCATCGACCCTAGTAGTGCTCGATCGAATGCTTCCCTCGATCTTAACACCGGCCCAAAAGAACTCCCGCCGTAGGGATCGGGGTTCAGCCTCGCAAACACCGAAACCCCTCACCTGTGGAAACAGACGCCCACCCCAGAATACGACTTCTCCTGGATGACTATCTGCGGATGTATGCATCCCGGAACGACAAACTCACGGAGTTCTTCAGCGAGGACTTCTCGG
>JBBRUC010000411.1:0-1956 GCA_038248205.1 Thermoanaerobaculia bacterium | reverse complement strand
GGCCTCGGCGCCGGCCTCGTCTTCGGCCTCGTCGAGGGCCTCGTCTTCGGCCTCGGCGGCGGCCTCGGCTTCGGCGTCAGCGTCGGCCTCGGCTCTCAGGTCACCTACTTTCGCCTTTACTACTTGCCCGTACATCTAGCTCTATGGTTGCGGCGCGGTCGGCCGGAGTTATACCGTTTTCATCCCGTTGCTTGGGACGATGTATGTCTCCTGCCTTTCCCAGGACTCGATCGTTTGCTCCTCCGTTATGCTCAGTACAACCCGGCCGCGGGTGCTCTTGAGATCGACCGCCTGATCGACACCTATCCGAGCCAGCGAAACGCGGCTCTCCGCGCCCGTGCCGTCCTCCTCGCGCGCCAAGCTGCGGATACAACGCTCCTTTCGAAACTCGATGAGGCGCTGGCCGGCTTTCCCGAAGGGAAGAAAGGCTTCCTTCAGGAAGCGCCCAAACTCCGCCTCCGAGTTCACGAGATTGCTGGCCTCCAAGCGCGCATCGATACCCTCGATCGCCCATTCCTACGCGAGCCGTTTGCGGCACTCCTGGTCAAAGAGATCGAAGGCTTCGGGCAGCAGGTCGCGGGCTTTCGCCAGCCCCTTTCGACCGAGTTCCGGAAAGCGGCGCGCAATTGGCTGGAGATCGCTCGGAAGCAGCACGAAGCGGCACGGGCGGCTGTAGCTCGCGAGCCGACGCGGCAAGTCTTTCGAGCGGGCGACCCGGTGGATCGCGAGCAGGAGGCGTTCGTTGAACGGGCTGGAATCCTTGGAGAGTTGGAGCGGCAGGTAATGCTCGCCGCCGGATGCCCGGGGCTTCTGGTCTACGGTCGGCGCCGGGTAGGCAAGTCGAGCCTGTTGCGCAATCTTGAGGGCTTCCTTCCCCCCAAGGTTCTGATCGCCAACTTTTCGATGCAGGAAGCGCGAGCGTTCACAAGCCTGGGGGATTGGATCGGTTTGCTCGCTGAGCGGATCTCCTCTCGCGTTCCCGGAGTCGTGGCATCCGTGGCTCCCTCTCCGGATCTCAAGCATTTGGGCGGCCTGCTCGCCGAAATCGATAAGCACCTCGAAGCCACCGACCGTCGCCTCCTCCTCGCCATCGATGAATACGAAAACCTCGACCGCAAAATCGGTGAAGGAGTCTTCCCCGAAGATTTCCTCGCCGTCCTGCGCGAATCGATGCAGAGCCACCGCCGCTTGATCTGGACGCTCGCGGGCAGCCACCGAATCGATGAGCTGAAACACGCGCCGTGGGCCTCGTACCTGGTGAGCGCACGCACCGTCGAGGTGCCGCCGTTCGAACCGGCGGAGACCCGGCTGCTGCTTACCGAACCGCTCAAGCACTCCAGCCTCTGGCGGGCGGCGGGGTCCGAGGCGCCGCGTTTCGAGCCCGGGTTCTGGGGTCCTGGGGGGATCGAGCGCATTCAGGCCGAGACGGGGGGCTGGCCGCATCTGGTACAGCTCGTCGCCGAGCGGGTGGTCGATGCGGTCAACGACGCCGGGGTCGCGGGTGCCGATGCGCAGCTCTTGGAGCGGGCGCTCGACAAGGCCGTCGAGCACGGGTACAGCGTGTTCTACGAGCTGATCGATCGGGAATCGACCCTGCCGGGGGAGTTGGACTACCTGCGCCGCTTCGCACGGGCCGACGTGCAGCCGGTCCCGGAAGACGACGCAATCGATCGCTCCCTCCGGCGCCGGCTGCTGGTCGTTCCCGAGGGCGAAGGCTATCGGCTCCGCGCGCCGATCATGGGCCGGTGGATGCGGCGGGGATAGCCGGACGACTGGGGGGGCGAACTACTGCCCGGGGGTGGATACCCAAGGCCTTGTTAACGGTCACCCAGACCCGCAGGAATTTGGACGTTTAGGTCGACGAGAAGGCCTGTTGGGCCTTGATTTAAGCTCGAAGCGAATAAATGGAGTTCGCGGCGCACCGCAGGTCCGACAGAGGAGATAGGTCGTATCACG
>JBBRUC010000410.1:0-2019 GCA_038248205.1 Thermoanaerobaculia bacterium | reverse complement strand
GATCTTCGGGAAGCAGTAGACCAACACCTGGCGTCGGTCCGCTTCTCCGACGAGGCGGTGACTTCAGGGCTGGACGAAGCGATGCGCTATTCGCTGCTGGCCGGCGGCAAGCGCATCCGACCTGTGCTTTGCCTGGCCACGGCGCGGTGTCTGGGGAAGCCGATCGAGGACTACCTCGACATCGCCGCCGCGCTCGAGATGGTTCACACCTACTCGCTGGTGCACGACGACCTTCCGGCGATGGATGACGACGACCTGCGTCGCGGCAAGCCGACCTCCCACATCCGCTTCGGTGAGGCGGTTGCCATCCTCGCCGGCGACGGGCTGTTCGCAGAGGCGATGCGTACGCTGGCGGCCGTGCCCGGGGACTCCGGGCAGGCTCTGGAGGCGGTGCGTCTGGTCGCCGGTGCAACCGGCGTGACCGGCATGGTCGGAGGCCAGTACGTGGACGTGACCGCCACCGAACTAGACGCCGACGAACTCCTGCGGCTTCATTCGCTGAAGACCGGACGCCTGATCGAAGTCAGCGTCGAAAGCGCCCTTGCCTACGCCGGCGTGCCGGCCGGGGAACGAAGCCCGTATGAACGCTTCGCACGCGAGCTCGGCGTTCTGTTCCAGATCGTCGACGACATCCTCGACGTCACCGGTAGCGATGAGTCCCTGGGGAAACCTCAAGGAAGCGACGAAAGGCACGGAAAGGTGACATACGTGAGCCTCTACGGGCTCGAGCGCGCGGGGGAGCTGGCGACCATCGCCTACGGTGCAGCAGTTGACGCTCTGACTCAGGTCGATGGCCAGATCGAGTCGCTCAGAAGCGTCGCCGACTACATTTATCGGAGAGAACAGTGACCCAGAACCCTCGCGAACCCTCAATTCCGCCACCCCGGCCACTGCTTCCGGGCATCGACTCTCCGGCCGACCTCAAAGGTCTCGACGACGAGCAGCTTCAGCAGGTCGCCGCCGAGGTCCGGTCCTACGTCATCGACGTGATCGGTGAGATCGGCGGCCACTTCGGGGCCAACCTCGGCACCTGCGAGATCGCCGTCGCCCTTCACAGCCTGATGGAGTCGCCGCGCGACAAGATCATCTGGGACGTCGGCCACCAGGCCTACCCCCACAAGGTCCTGACCGGTCGCCGCGACCAGCTGCCGACGATCCGCCAGTACGAAGGCCTGGCGCCGTTCTGCTCGATCGACGAATCCGAACACGACATCATGGGGGCGGGGCATGCCTCGACTTCGATCTCCTACGGGCTTGGCCTTAAAGAGGCGATGCGCCACGGAATCGGCAAGGACGGCAAGGTCGTCGCGGTGATCGGCGACGGAGCCCTGACCGGAGGCGTCGCTTACGAGGCGATGCATGCGGCCGGCGGGCTCGAGACGCCGATGGTCATCCTGCTCAACGACAACGGCATGTCGATCTCGCCCAACGTCGGCGCGCTTTCGAGCTACTTTCAGCGGACCCGGCTGAAGCCCGGCCTCTTCCACGCCCGGGAAGGGGTGGAGGACAAACTGACCAAACTGCCGCTCGGCCTCGGCAAGCGGATCGAGCGGCTGGGGCCTGAACTCAAGTCGGCGATCAAGGCTTACTGGGCCCCCGGGCTGCTGTTCGAGGAACTCGACCTCGCCTACATGGGCATCATCGACGGCCACGACGTAGGCGCCCTGAGACAGGCCCTCAGCGAAGCTCTCGAGGCCGACCGCCCGGTGGTGGTCCATGTCCACACCGTGAAGGGCCGCGGGTTCTCGCCGGCCGAAGACGGCGGCCTTGCCGGCATGGAGAAGTGGCATGCGGCCAAACCGGGCTCGATCGTCGACGGGCAGCCGGCCGGCAAGAAGGAGAGCAGGCCGAAGCTGATCCCGTTCCAGGAATCGGATGCACCGGAGGCGATCGCCCCGGAGATGCTCGAGCCACCCGAGCCCAAGGCCGCACCCCCGCAGTACACCCAGGTCTTCGGTGAGGCAATGGTCAGGGAGGCAGAAGCAGACCCCCGGGTGATCGGGATAACCGCAGCGATGG
>JBBRUC010000409.1:0-2036 GCA_038248205.1 Thermoanaerobaculia bacterium | reverse complement strand
GACGTCGGCACGCTCTCCGACAAGAAGATTCCCCAGCTTCGACGCAATATCGGCACCGTTTTCCAGGACTTCAAGCTGCTGCCGAGCCGGACCGTCTACGACAACGTCGCCTACGCCCTTCAGGTGATCGGAGCTTCGCGGGCGGAAATCCGACAGAAGGTCCCCGAAACATTGCGCCTGGTCGGGCTCTCGACCAAGCTCCACAACTACCCGGACGAGCTCTCTGGCGGCGAGCAGCAGCGAGTTTCCGTGGCCCGGGCCTTCGTCAACCACCCGCCGCTTCTGCTGGCCGACGAGCCCAGCGGAAACCTCGATCCCGTCACCTCGGTCGGCATTATGCAGCTGCTTTACCGGATCAACAAGACCGGAACCACGGTCGTGGTCGTCACCCATGACCGGGAGATGGTCGACCGCATGCGCCGCCGCGTCATCGAGCTTTACGAAGGCAGGGTCATCCGCGACGAGATCGCCGGCGGCTACACCGAAGAGTCGACAACCGAGTTCGGCGTTCGCATGCGCGCCGAGATGGGTGTCGGGCTCGAAGGCCACTCGAACGGAGTCCACTGATGGGCAAGGTTTTCTTTTTCACCGGCGAGGCCATCAGGGCGATGCGCCGCAACGTCGCCCCGACCACGGCCGCCGTGGTCACCACGGTCCTTACCGCCATCCTGATCGGGGTTCTCGTGCCGATCTTCCAGACCACGCAGAGTAAGAGCGCCGAAGTGCGCGACCAGCTTGAGCTGCGGGTCTTCCTTTTCGACGACGCCACCAGGGGCGAAATCAACACGCTCCAGGGCGACATTCAGGCGATCCCCGACGTCAAAGAAGTGAATTTCCTCAGTAAGGCTGACGCGCTGGCCGAGTTCCGCCGTGATTACGGCCAGGAGAATCGCGACGTTCTCAAGGAGCTTCAAGGCAACCCGCTTCCGGCCAACTTCATAGTCCGACCCGACGATGCCGCCAACCTCGACGCGATCCGGGCAGCGATCCAGCCGCCCAACCAGAGTGGCAAGCCGACATACATCTCACCGATCGTCCAGCAGGTCGACAACCGCCAGGCGACGGCGAACAAGATCGAGGAGGTCACAGGGGCGCTGACGCTTGTCCTCACGGTGATCACGGCGCTGCTGATCGGCGCCTCGCGTCTCTTGATCGGCAATACGATCCGGCTGTCGATCTACACCCGTCGCCGCGAGATCGAGGTGATGAGACTGGTCGGTGCGACCCGGTGGTTCATCCGCTGGCCGTTCATGATCGAAGGGGTGGTCGTGGGGATCCTCGGTGGGGCGATTGCGATACTTGTGCTGTGGATCGGCAAGGTCACAGTTGTGGACCCTCTCTCGGAGAGCTTCGCCCTCATGCAGGCACAGGACTCGATGTCGTTCATCGTGCTGGCCGCTTGCCTGTTCGGCGCCGCCATCATCGTCTCGGCGCTGGGCTCCGGTCTGACGCTTCGCCGCTTCCTCAAAGTCTGACCGCCGCAGTCGGGCCGGTCCCGTCTTGAAGACCGCCTGGGCAGTACTGGCGACCGCACTGGTCGCCCTGGTCGTCGGCATGTGGATCGGCGGCCATCCGGAGAACCTCCCCGACGGCGTTCAGGAATTCTTCGTCGAGTCGAGCATCGCCCCGGAGGAGTCGGCCAGCGACGACGCCCTCGGGGTGATCGAGCGCAACTACTTTCGCGAAACCGACACATCGCAGCTCGAAGACGCCTCGATCCGGGGAATGGTCCGGCGCCTGCGTGAGCAGTACGACGACCGCTTCTCCCACTACTTCGATTCCGAGCAACTGGCGAGCTTCAACGAATCGATTGAAGGAAGCTTCAGCGGGGTCGGCATGACGGTCGGCGAGCTCAGCGAGGACGGCCTCCGGATCGGCAGCGTATTCGAGGGCTCACCCGCCGAGCGGGCCGGGTTGAAGGCCGGCGACGTGATAGTGGAAGTCGACGGCGAATCGATCCTGGGCAGTCCGGTGGACCTCGCCGTGGCCGAGATCAAGGGACCCGAGGGTTCCGAGGTCACGCTCGGCGTCAAGGT
>JBBRUC010000408.1:0-2074 GCA_038248205.1 Thermoanaerobaculia bacterium | reverse complement strand
GGGGGACAAGCTGACGCTGCTGACTGAAGGCGCGAAGCGCTTGGACGAGCTGGACCGCGGCAAAGCCGAGGCGGCGCTGGCGGCGGCCCGGGAGCTGCCGATGCTGACGGATGCGGAGTTTGAGGGACGGCAGAAGGCGATAGCGCGGGCGGAGGTGCAGAAGGGGTTGTCGAATTAGATTCCCCACCTGCCGCCGGCCCGTCGGTTCCCGCCTCCGTCATCCCGAACGAGAGTGAGGGGCCTGGTGGGGGGTAGGCGGCCTTAAATCCATCAGGTGCAGTGGGCAGTCTCTTACGCGGTCGGCGGCACGCCGGGCTCGCTTTCTCCCGCCTCAACCAGGATCCGCAGAATCAGCCGCTCCGACAACCAGACTCCTTGCCTCCTCAGTTCGGTTATCACCGGTGCGACTTCTCCGATCTCGCCTCGCCGTTTCGCCTCAACGAGTACCCCCAAAGTTCCCCTGACGCCAAGCCCGAGTTGCTCCGCCGCTAAACGCGCCGGTCGATCGTCCGAAAGAACCAGAGAGCCTCGCCGTTCCGCCGCCACCCAGATGGCCGCAGCCTCGCCCGAGTCGAGTTGCGCACGGAGAATTTGGAACAGAGGCGCATCAGGGTCATGAGGGATCCGTTCGATCCAATCTGCTCCGCGAAGCTCAGCGCTGCCGGGTAACAGGTCACCCTCTTTGACGACTTCTTCGTAGACGATGTCAGGAACGAGGATCCGCCCGTAGAGAACGGGAAGAAGCCGTAGCAAGCGGACGACGCTGAGGTGGATGAGGGGGCCGGCGTCCGCAACGACGATCACGACGTTGCCGCGAACTCGCGGTCGAGTTCGGAATCGTCGTAATCGAATGCATTGACGCTATGCTCACCCATCAGCCGCAGGAAGGCCGCAACGGACATTCCGGCAAGCTCTGCCGCCTTGCCGAAGCCGAGCCGGCGCGAACGTACCTCCTCGAGCAACCACAGGCGACGCATCTCCTGGGAAACCTCCTCAGCCGACCAAGGCCGGTGCTGGAAGGCCTCCGCGGGAAGGTCTACGGTGACAACCCTGGCGGGGGTGGGTTCCCTGAGCATGGAAGGAAGTATACCTTGGGTGGCCCAACCCCGGAGGTGCGATTGCCCGGGTGGAGGTGCAGAGGCAGTTGGCGAACTGAACGGCTTGCTGCGGCGCAAGTCACTTTGAAGAACCAACGCGCCGGCCCCTCGGGCTCTGGCGCGTTTCTTGTTTTGGGGAAGAGCCTTGCTTAGGCTGCCACCTGAATCAGCTCGAACGACGATGTTGGCGGAGGGACCGGCAGTCCATCCTCGCGAAGCCCTTCAATATGAAACTCGATCGCTTCCTGGATCAATCGTACGACCTCGGCCCGAGTTTCCCCAGCCGCGATGCAGCCCGGCAAGTCCGGAACGTACGCCCCGTAGCTGCTGGGTCCCTTCTCGATAACCACCGCGTATTGAAAATGCACAAGTACCTCCTATTTCAACCCGGCCTGCTTGAGCACGGAGTTCAAGGTCCCCGGTGGCACGTCGACACTCGGCTTTCCCGAGACCGTAACCGTACCCGGTTTCGTGGAATGCCGGAACTGGCGATGACTGCCGCGCATCCGCACCTGACTCCAACCATCTTTCTCAATCTTGTCGATAAGCTCTTTGACCTTCACGGCAGCTCCCTGAGCTGGGACACACCACCCAAGATCGCGCTTCTGTTTGGGGTTTGCCTTCGGTAGGATTCTACGACAGCGCGGTCACCTCGATCCAAGCGATCTACGTCCCCGCCGACGACTACACCGACCCGGCGCCGGCCACCGCGTTCACCCACCTCGCCTCGACCGTCAACCTCGAACGGTCGATCTAGGAAAAAGGCATCTACCCCGCGGTCGATCCGCTCGCCAGCTCCTCGCGCATCGTCTCCCCCGAGCTGATCGGCGAGCGCCACTACAAAGTCGCCCGCCGCGTCCAGGTGGTCCTCCAGCGTTACCGCGACCTGCAGGACATCATCGCGATCTTGGGCATCGACGAGCTGTCGGAAGACGACAAGGTGATCGTCCGCCGCGCCCGCAAAATCGAGCGCTTCC
>JBBRUC010000407.1:0-2115 GCA_038248205.1 Thermoanaerobaculia bacterium | reverse complement strand
GGCCGAGGTCGGCCCGGCGGAGCGCCTGGCGCCCGATCGGCGTACCCCCAAGTTGGGCGTTGGCGAGCGCCGCCGCCCCTAAGCACGCGCCCGAGTCGCCGGCCGCCGGCTGGACGAACAGGCGCCGGAACGGTCCCTCGCGCCTGATGCGGCCGTTCGCCACGCAGTTGAGCGCCACGCCGCCGGCCATGCAGAGATCGTCTTCTCCCGTCTCGTCGTGTAGCCAGCGGGCTTTCTCCAGCAGGATCTCTTCGAGCAGAACCTGGGCGCTCCGCGCGAGATCGCGATGGAACGGCAGGATCTCTTCCCCCCGACGGCGGGGCGGTCCGCCGAGCAGCTCCTCGAACGCGGTGGCCCACATGCGCTCTCCGGCGACGAAATCGAAGAATTTGAGATCGAGGGAAAAGCCCGGTCCGTGCTCGACGTGGATCGCTTGGGCGAGCCGCTCGACCAGACTCGGCTCGCCGTAGGGCGCCAAACCCATTACCTTGTATTCGCCGTCGTTGACCGCGAATCCGAGATAGGCGGTGACGGTTGAGTAGAGCAGCCCCAGCGAATGAGGAAAATTGACTTCGGCGAACAGTGCGAGATCGTCCCCCGCTCCGCGGCCGTAGGTGGTGGTCGCCCATTCGCCCACGCCGTCGACGGTAAGGGTCGCCGCGCTTTGGAATCCGCTCCAGAAAAACGCGCTCGCCGCGTGGCAGAGGTGGTGAGGGAAGGTGAGGATCGGCCCCTCCCAGCCGAGCCGCTCGCGGATCGCCCGCTCCGGGGCTTGGGCGTCGAGTTCGGCGGCCTGCCTGCCGGACCCAAGCTGGCGCTCGAGCTTCACTTCGGGCCGCTCGTAATAGGCGATCGCGGCCAAATCGAGCAGATCGAGCCCCTCCCGGTCGAGGCAGAAGCGGAACGCTTCGACCGGCAGCCGCGGATCGTGTTTGACCCGGGTGAAGCGCTCCTCGGATGCCGCGGCGACCAGCCGCCCGTCGCGCAACAGGCAACACGACGACTCGTGGTAGAAGGCCGAGATCCCGAGAATATTCATGGGCGGGTGTGAAGAGCTGGCGTAAGTTCGGCGGAAGCGACGTTGCAATTTTGCATTCGGAAGGCAAAATTGCAAGGCGGCTGGCCAGCGAGCGAACAGAGCGGGTACGATCCGCCCGCCGTGCGCACCCTCGCCAGCTACTTCGACCACACCCTCCTCAAGCCGGAGGCCGCGCGCGCCGCGTTCGAGCAGCTGGCGGCCGAGGCGGCCGAGCAGGGCTTCGCCTCGGTCTGTGTGCCCCCGGTTTGGGTGCGCTACGTGGCGGAGCGTCTGGCCGGTACGCCGGTTCGAACCGGCACTGTGATTGGATTCCCGTTCGGCTACGTCCATCCGGAGGCGCGCCGGGCGGAATCGCTCCGGGCGCTCGCCGACGGTGCGCTTGAACTGGACACGGTGATCGACCTCTCCTGGCTCAAGAGCGAAGCGCCGTGGCCGGCGCGGGCGCTCGCCGATCTGGAGGGCTGGGTGGCGGCGGTCCGCAACGTGCGGCCAGACGCGACGCTCAAGGTCATCTTGGAAACCGCGCTGCTCTCCGAGCCGGAGAAGATTCACGGCGCCGAGATCGCCATCGCCGCAGGGGCCGACTACATCAAGACCTCGACCGGCTTCGGTCCCGGCGGGGCGACGGTCGAAGACGTGGCGCTGCTTTCGCGAGTCGCCGCTGGGCGGGCGCGAATCAAGGCCTCCGGCGGCATTCGCGATCTGTCAACCGCTCGGGCGATGATCGCGGCCGGCGCCGACCGGATCGGTACTTCCAACGGTGTGGCGATCGTCGCCGAAGAGCGGCAACCCTCGTTGTAGCGAGAGATTCAGCCGGAAAGACGAAAGGGCCCGCATGGAAACGCTGCACCTGGTGCTCGACTATTTTCTCCACCTCGACAAGTACCTGAACCAGGCGGTGACCGCCCTCGGCCCCTGGTTCTATGGCCTTTTGTTCGGCATCGTGTTTTGTGAGACCGGGCTCGTGGTGACGCCGTTCCTCCCCGGCGACTCGTTGCTCTTTGCGGTCGGCGCGCTCGCCGCCTCGGACGGTTCGCCGATTTCCTTGGGGCTCGCGATCGGCCTGCTGATCGTCG
>JBBRUC010000406.1:0-2212 GCA_038248205.1 Thermoanaerobaculia bacterium | reverse complement strand
GTCTTCTTCTTCCTCGCCCTCTACATGCAGAACATTCTCGGCTACTCGGCCCTCGAGGCCGGGGTGAGGTTCCTGCCGACGACTCTCGTGATCATGGTCCTGGCCCCGCTGTCAGGGCGGCTGTCGGACCGGATCGGTCCGCGCTGGCCGATCGTCGGCGGCATGAGCCTCATCGCACTCTCCCTGTATCTGTTCTCGACGGTCGAAGTGGGAACGACGTTCTCCGAGCTGCTGCCGAGCTTCATCCTGCTCGGCGCCGGCATCGGACTTACCATGTCTCCGATGTCGACCGCGGCGATGAACTCCGTCGTGACGGCCAAGGCCGGAGTGGCATCCGGACTCCTCTCGATGTTCCGGATGATCGGCGGTACTTTCGGCGTCGCCCTGCTCGGCGCGCTCTTTCAGAACCAGGCGAAGGTTCGCCTCAATGAGACCCTCGCCGACTCGGGGCTCACGGTCGCCCAACAGGGCGAGCTTGCCCGCTCGCTCGCCGGTGGCGTTCCCGACGTCCAGGGCCTGGCACCCGATCAGCTGGCCCGCCTGACCGCTGCCTCACACGACGCCTTTGTCTACGGACTGACCCACGCCATGGTGCTCTCCGTCGGCATTGCGGTAATCGGTGTACTGGTCGCCCTGCTGATGATCAGGGGCCATGGCAGCTCGGTCGAGCTGGAGGCGAGCACGGAGCAGGAGTCGGCGTTGAGGGCAGAAGCGGCCCAGCCGGTCTGAGCCGCGTCGTCCGCCCGGATTGCCGCGAGCTTCATGGGCGGCTATCCTCCCTGTCAGCGGATTCACCGGGAATCCAACCTCCGAGGAGATGTTGCCGATGTCGCTTTCAATCACTCTCAGCCCTGACCGTCGCCACTATCTTCCGGTGACCCTGATCGCAGGCATCGGCCTGCTTGCTTCGGTGCTCGCGACCCCGGCATCGGCCGCCACAGCCGGAGAGAGCGCGACCGAAGCCAGGAAGACCAGCTCCACGGTGAAGATCAAGCCCTTCGGCTTGCGTGGCGACCGGGCGAAGATCATGAGCAAGGTCACGGTCGGCGGAAATGTCAAGCCCTACAGCCCCGGTCAGCGGGTGAGGGTCAGGTTCTTCCACAACGCGAAAAAGTTCACTTCCAGAAGCGTCAAGGTCAAGAAGGGCCCGGGCAAGTTCGGCACCTTCCGTACTTCGATTCTCACCAAGAGGGGCGGCAAGTACGCCGCCCAGGCGCGTTATTACGGAAAAGGCGGGCCCGATCCGGTCGCCCCCGATTCGACCGAGCGCAAGTCCTGGAAAGTCCGCTTTGTATCGCTTTCTCCCAGTCAGTGCGGCCGGATTATCAGGGGTTTCCGCCGGGCCCTCAACGATCTCGCAATGGTCCCCTCGAACAACCGCTGTTTCGACGGCAAGATGCAGCGCGCAGTCCATGCCTACCGCAAGCTGAACAGCCTCGGGCGCAGTCCGGTGGCCACCAAGTCGGTAGTCGAGAAGATCTTCAACCGCCAGGGCCGCTACCGGGTACTCAGGCCCGAGCTGGGAGATCACATGGAGGCGTCTATGTCCAAGCAGGTGCTGGTCTTCGCCAAAGGCAACAAGCCGTATGCGATTTTCCCGATCGCCAGCGGGGCACCGGCCACGCCGACAGTACTCGGCACCTACAGCGTCTATCGCAAGGATCCGGGCTACAACTCGCTCGGCATGTACTACTCCTCCTACTTCATCCGTGGCTACGCGATCCATGGCTACCAGTCGGTCCCCGACTACCCGGCAAGCCACGGCTGCCTGCGGACCTTCATCGCCGACCAGACCCGGATCTACGACCTGACCTACATCGGTCAGCCGATCTACGTCTATGGCAACGCCCGCTCGCTGACGCCGTTCGGGTACCGGGGAATCGATCCCGCTCGCTTCGACGCCGCGGGCTGAATCCGCCTCGCGCCGGCTGAGTAGTTTCCCGCAGCGTCTCAGGTATTAGCCCGAGCATCGGGTGTATTCCGGCTACATAAGATTTGCCCCAATGAAAAGGGGAATCCGATGACCGCACTTGAACTGGCCCGTTGGCAATTCGGGATCACGACGCTCTACCACTTCATCTTCGTACCGCTGACCATCGGACTCGCTTTCTTCACGGCCTGGGCCCAGACCAGGTGGTACCGGACCGAAGACGAGAAGTGGAAGAAGGCGACCAAGTTCTGGGGCAAGCTGATGCTGATTTCCTTCGCGCTC
>JBBRUC010000405.1:0-2244 GCA_038248205.1 Thermoanaerobaculia bacterium | reverse complement strand
GGACGCCTCGCGAGATACCGTTCCGGATGGTTTCGAAGACGATCTCTCCTTCGGAGTCGATGTAGAGCTCCACACCGTCGGAGCTGTCACCGCGCGAATAGAGCACCGTGCCGGCCAACGGCTGATCAGGATCGATCTCAGTCCAGATCTCCACCGAATAGCCGGACGACGCTGAGTCGGCCGGATCGAGCTCATCGGTGAGTTCGATCTGATCGTTTACTCCGTCAAGCCCGACCGCCTCCTCTTCGGGAGCAGCGAGCATCGGGCCGTCCAGGCCAAGTTCGGGGCCGGAGGCGGACGGATCCGGGGTGTAGGTTCCGCTTTCGCTGGGATCGACAAAGTTGATCGCGTCGGTGCCGGAAGCTTCATTGAGTGAGTAGAGCGCTGAAGGAGTCTCTCCTTCAGCTTCCCACCCGTCGCCGAGGATGCCTGCTGCGTCTGACCCCCCTTCGCTGTCATCGCCCCCTCCTAGGTTGACCTCCTGGTTCGTAGTCACGTCGCCAACCTCGGTGTAGGGGATTGGGGGCGACTCCCCATAACGTGCCACGACATCTTCGTCCCTGTCACAGTTCGCAGATGTCTCGTCTGAAAAATCTTCGACCATTCTCGCGGTACCGTCGCCTTCACAGTCGATCGTTTGATCCGCGTGCCAGTCTTTGACACCATCGGCGGCGTTGATCGTGTCGTACTGAAGGCCTCCTTTGAGAATGTCACGGCCGCTTCTCCCGAGGATCAGGTTCTTCCCGTCGTCGGAGCCGACTACCTTGTCAGGGTTTCCGGAGGCTTCGACCCGCTCCACGTCGACGACGGTCGAAAGGGTTCCGGCAGGTGGTCCGACCTCTGGGTCGCTCCCCGCCTTGCAGACTGGTCGTGATTCGCTTACGCCTCGCTCGTAGCGACCGACGCGACCGGTTTCGAGGTTGATATCAACGCCGAATCGGCTTGCGTCAGCGATATCCCAGTCGCTGGGCACCCCGTACCCCTCGACTACATCGTCAGACGGCCGCGGGAGCCTCGCCCACTGGGAATTGTCTGCGCCACCATCCCCCCCGTCGAACTCATCCCCGTCGCAGAGCGAGGTTGACATCAGAAGGTCGCCACCCTCCTGACCCTTCAGATAGTCAGTCCCTTTGTTGGCGATCAACACATCCTCGCCCGCCCCGGCGAAGAGCCTCTCGATGCCCTCCGCTCCGTTCTGAGCCTGACTGTCACCATCTACCAGGACATCGTTGAAGCGACCGCCGATCAGTCGGTCTCGGTCAAGACCGCCGAGCAAGTAGGTGTCGACGCCCTCTTCGAAGCCGGACACCGCGAGGCTGTCGTTGCCCGGCCCTCCGGAGAGAACGACCGAGCCGACTGGCTTGCCGTTCAGATCGCAGTACGCATAGGTCGCGTTCTGCACTACGCAGCCGGTATCGATCTGCCCGGAGAAGAACTTGCCATCGCTTGGCCAGCCATCCTTGGCGATCATGCGAGAGAAGCGGACCCTGCCGCCGTCAGCTGGCAAGTAGGTCGCGATAATGCTGTCAGGTCCAGAGCTACCCTTCATGTAGAAATTCATCTCTTCCGGCACCCCGCCGCCCGCACTGCCACTCGGTTGGACTACTCCGACTGTGACCTTCTCGGCAGTTCGAAGGCGCGGCCAAAGAATCTCGTAATCGCTGTTGCAGTGGGCAGTCAGCGCAGTATCCGGATTTCGGCCCACGCAGGAATTCGTCTCGGCCGCCAGATCCAAGCTGCCGCCGTCGATTGTAGAGGTCCCCGCTCCGTCGATTTCGTCGTTTCCCGGACCACCGTAGAGGAAGTCGATACCGCCGCCGCCGTCGATCGAATCGCCTCCGGCGCCGCCGATCAGAGTTTCCGCCCCATCAGTGCCGACCATTTTGTCTGAGAAGGCTGAGCCGATGAAGCGCTCGATGTCTCCGACTGTTTCGACCATGCATAGCTTCTCTGCATCTCGGACACAGAGAAAGTCTCGAGCCCCGCCCAGTCTTGCCTCACCGTTGTCGGCTATCGGATTCGGCCAAGGCTCCTCAGCTGGAGTGTTCACGTATTTGAGCTTGGTTCTAGGCAAATCAATCAGGACACCTCGCTCTTCGCTTTGAATGCCCGGGAAGACAAGCGGCAGATCAAGACCGGCGGCACCGCTAAATCCTGGCGACACAGCGTCCTCGAAGCTGACTGTGTCGATACTGACCCCGTCGCCCCCGGAGTACTCATCCGTGCCCTGCCCGCCACGCATGT
>JBBRUC010000404.1:0-2345 GCA_038248205.1 Thermoanaerobaculia bacterium | reverse complement strand
GGCGGGGGCGTCGCTTCCCCCGGTGGGGGGTGGAACGCCCCGCCCCTACGCGCCTACACGTTGAGGGAGCCGAGCCTCATCCGTGTCAGAGAGGGTGCAGCACCTCGACGGCTCGGAGGAGGCGGCGAGCCGGTTCAGCCCTCACCCCCACCTCCTTTTCCCAACCGCACGACCACCCGACCGGGAGAGGGGCGCCGCCCGCTGCTCGCCGTGAAAGAATCGGCCCATGAACAGCTCGACTGCGATATCTCGCCGCCCCCTCCTGCGCTCTCTCCCGTTCGCCCTCACCCTCCTTCTTTCCACCGCTCCCCTGCTCGCCCAGGCCGAGGCGATCGCGGAAGGGGACGCCGCGTTTGCCCGGCGGGCGGAAGGGGCGAAAGGCGCCCGCGCGGTCGCCGGGCCGATCGATCAGGCGATCGCGGGGTATGAGAAGGCCTTGAAGGCGAAGCCCGGGCAGCTGGAAGCGTCCTGGAAGCTGCTGCGCGCTTTGCACTTCAAGGGCGAGTACGTGGCCACGACTTCGGCGGCGAAGCAGGCGGCGTTCGGCCGGGGGAAGGAAGTCGTCGAGGCGGCGATCGGCGAGTTGGGCAAGCGAGTCGGCGGCCGGGCGAAGTTTGACGCGATGACCCCGGCCGCGGCGGCCAAGGCGCTCGCCGGGGTGCCCGAGGCGGGCTATGTCTTCCTGTGGGGAGCCGTCGATTGGGGGCTCTGGGGCGATGCGTTCGGCAAGCTGGCGGCGGCGCGCCAGGGGGTGGGCGACAAGGTGCGGCGTTATGGCGAGATCGTGCTCGCGGGCGATGAGCGGTTCGAGGAGGCCGGCGGGCACCGCCTGCTCGGCCGGCTGCATACGCTCGCTCCGAAGGTGCCGTTCATCACCGGTTGGGTCGACCGGGATCTGGCGATCGAACATTTGAAGAAGGCGGTCGCCATCGCGCCGCAGAACCCGTACAACCAGCTCTATCTGGCCGACGCGCTGCTGCAATACCGCTCGGCGGCCAAGCCCGAGGCCGTCGCGATCTTGAAGCGCCTCGCGGCGCAAAAGCCGTCGGCCGAGCGAGCGGTCGAAGACGCTTCGCCGATCGCCGAAGCGAAGGTTCTGCTGGGGAAAGCGGGTGGCTGAAGCCGGCGGCCCGCCGCCGGACAGCGGGGTCGACGATCAGCTCTCCGGCCGCGGCGCGCCGCTGGTGGCGATTGCGGCGGCGGCGTTCCTTACCGTACTCAAAGGCGCGGCGGCGCTGTCGACCGGCTCGCTCGCCCTGGGCGCCGCCGCGCTCGATTCGCTGATCGACGTCTTCATTTCGACCGCCAACTACTTCGTCATGCGCCGGGCGGCTCGACCGCCGGACGAGGATCATGCCTACGGCCACGGCCGGTTCGAGAACCTCGCCGCCCTCGGCCAAGGTCTGTTCCTCGCGGTCGCGGCAGGCGGACTCGTGGTGGCGAGCGTCCGGCGCCTGATCTCGGGCTCCGCGCCCGAAAAGCTCGGCTGGGGCGCGCTGGTGCTGGTCGTGGCCCTCGGCGTGAGCGTCGCGGTCGCGGCCTGGTTGCGCCGCGCGGCGGTACGGACCGGCAGCCCGGCGCTCGCCGCCGACGCGCTGCATTACGCGACCGATTTCTGGACCAACGGCGCGGCGCTGATCGCCCTGCTGATCGTCCAAGGCACCGGCTGGGCGCAGGCCGATCCGCTGGTCGCCTTGGGTGTCGCGGGCCTCGTCTTTCGCACCGCGGCGAAGCTTGTGCTCGAAGCGATGTCCGATCTGTCGGACCGCGGGCTGCCCGAGGAGGATCTGGAGCGCGTCCGCGCGATCGTCGAGTCGTTCCAGCCGCACGTCCGGGGGATGCACGATTTGAAGACCCGCAAGAGCGGCGGCCAGCGCTTCATCGATCTCCATCTGGAGATTCCGCGCGAAGCGACATTCGAAGAGGCGCACGATCGAACCGTGCGCGTTTTGCGTCGGATCGAGCACGAACTCGCTCCGGCGAAGGTGTTCGTCCACAGCGACCCGGTCTGAGCGCTTGCCGCGAACGAACCGGCGCTCTCGGCGCGGCAAGCCGCTTTCGCAGCCCGGGTGCCGCTTGCGGCAGCGAAGATCGCAGTTCCGCAGCCGGAAGCCGTGTTTCGGAACCGCATGGCGTCCGGCCCAACGGGCCGGGAGA
Organism: Thermoanaerobaculia bacterium; assembly: GCA_038248205.1. GTDB lineage: Bacteria > Acidobacteriota > Thermoanaerobaculia > Multivoradales > UBA5704 > DASYKS01. Next base: position 188 of record JBBRUC010000404.1, on the reverse strand, counting down.
ATCCAGCCCAGGGCTGAGGCCGAAGGCCGATGCCCTGGGTTGAAAAAACCCCACAGAATGGCGGCCTGAAAGGCCGCGAGTGCGTTAAGGCTCACACGCAGCGCTCGTCAAATTCGTTTTTGTAGGCCTCCAGGAACGCACGGAGTCTGCGGATCTGTCGACCTTAGGTTCTCGCGGCCGTTCAGGCC
>JBBRUC010000403.1:0-2391 GCA_038248205.1 Thermoanaerobaculia bacterium | reverse complement strand
CTCGAGCGCCACGACTCCGAGCGAAGCGGGGTGCCGTTGAAACGCTGTCGCGGCGAGCGCCTTCCCGGCACCGCGGTGAAGTGGCAGGAGCGCCACTTCGGGCGCAGCGACGCTTTCGTCGTCGAGCTTCCCGGCGGTCGCCTCGGCCACGCCGCCGCGAGGCGAAACGCCCGCGCGGCGCTTGCCACGATCCGTCTCGCCACCTAGACCGACTCCCCGGCGGGCGCGCCCAGGCACGGCCCCGACATCGGTGAGAAAGCATTCGAAGGGATTTGCGCCAGCTGTCCAAACACGGGGGCGCGGGCCGCGCCTACCTTGAGCGCATCAGCAACCGCGACCGCCGGGGCGGGTCTCCGGCGGGCTAGGAGGATGCAATGAAGAGGAAGTACCTGGCGGCTATCCCGCTTGGCGCCTTGGCAGTGCTGTTGCTCGTCCCCAGCTCTGCCCTCGCCGACTCGACCGACCTGGTCAAGGCAATCAACGGGAAGCTCGACCCCTCGATCGGGACCAACACGATGTGGGTGATCTTCGCCTCCTGCCTGGTGATGTTCATGCAGGCCGGCTTCGCCTTTTTGGAGATCGGCTTCTCCCGCGGCAAGAACGCGGGGACGATCATCGCCAAGATCCTCACCAACTTCTCGATCGCGGCGCTGGGATGGTGGGCGATCGGATTCGCCTTCGCCTTCGGCGGCCCGCTGGGCAGCGTGATCGGGCACGACGGCGGGTTCTTCTTCTCCAACCTCGGTCCCTGGACCCAGATCCAGGACGGGACCCAGGTCTTTCACCCGAGCTTCCCGGTGATGGATCTCTCCAACGCGACGATCGAGTCGAAGTGGTTCTTCCAGTTCGTCTTCTGCGCCGTCTCGCTGGCGATCGTCTGGGGGACGACGCTGGAGCGGATCAAGTTCGGCGTCTACATCATCTACGCGATCGTCTTCTCGACGATCATCTACCCGATCGGCGCCCACTGGGTCTTCGGTGGCGGCTTCCTCCAGGTCGGTGACTGGCTCGGCACCGGGATCACCGGGATGCAGGACTTCGCGGGCTCGACCGCGGTCCACCTGATCGGTGCGACCGGGGCGCTGGCGGCATTGCTGCTGCTCGGCCCGAGAAAGGGCAAGTACGGGCCCGATGGCAAGCCGCGGGCGATCCCAGGGCACAACATGCCGCTGTTCGGGCTCGGGGTGCTGATCCTCTGGCTCGGCTGGTTCGGGTTCAACCCCGGCTCGACCCTGAACGCGGGCGACGGCCGCTTCGCGGAGATCCTGATCATCACCAACATGGCCGCCGCGGCCGGAGTGCTGAGCGCGGTCGCGACCGCCTACGCGAAAACGAAGGCGATCGACATCGGCATGGCCGGCAACGGCGCGATCGCCGCCCTGGTGGCGATCACCGCCCCATCCGGCTACGTCGAGCTGTGGGCGGCGCCGATCATCGGCGCGGTGGCCGGAGTGATCGTCGTGCTCGGGGTCTACTGGGTCGACAAGTACATCGACGACCCGGTCGGTGCCCTCTCGGCCCACGGCATGGCCGGTATCTGGGGGACGATCTCGTGCGGGATCTTCACCGCGCCGAGGCTGGCCCAGTACAACGGCTTCGGCGACCCAAACGGAGGGCTCTGGTACTCGGGCTCCTTCGCCCAGCTCGTCGCCCAGGTGAGCGGTTTCCTGATCGCGTTCACCTTCGTCTTCTGTCTCAGCTTCGCAACGTTCTGGCTGATCAAGAAGACCTACGGGCTGCGGGTCAGCGAGGCCGAGGAGGACGCCGGCCTGGACATCTCAGAGCACGGGATGTACGGATACCCGGAACAGTTCATTCCGGAGCCGGAGTATCCGGGCGGTCCGCCGCACGCCCGTGCTCCAACGCCGGGCGCCGGGGCACCTGCCGCGGCGACCACGATGGCGGCCGACAATCCGACACAGGCGTAAGGAGCGATCACGATGAAGAAGATCGAGGCGTTCATCCGCCACGAGGCGTTCGAGCCAATCAGGACCGAGTTGCTCGACAAGGGGTTCCCCTCACTGTCGATCCTCGAGGCCAAGGGCTCGGGCCGCCAGAAGGGAATAGTCGAGCACTACCGCGGTTCGACGCTCACGGTCAACGTTCGGCCGAAGCTGAAGATCGAGGTCGTGGTCGACGATAAGGACAAGGGTCTGGTGGTCGAGACCATCCTCAAGCACGCGCGCACCGGGGACGTCGGCGACGGCAAGATCTTCGTCATCCCGGTGGAGGAGGCGATCCGCATCCGCACCGGCGAGGGCGGAGAGGACGTCCTCCAAGCCCACGAGGGGGAGGGGGAGGAAGTACCCGCCTAGCCGCGGGCATCTCCCTCCCCGTGACTCCGAGCGGGCGGGCCGGCGGCGTTCGCGCCCCCGGCCCGCCCGCGCCCGT
>JBBRUC010000402.1:0-2392 GCA_038248205.1 Thermoanaerobaculia bacterium | reverse complement strand
GTCGCGACCCTGTCGTTTTCCGAAGCCCGAGAGCTGGCCCATTCCGGCTCGAAGAAGCCGCACCCCGGCACCCTCGACCCCGCGCGCAGGAGCCGGGTGCCGATCCGCATTCTCTCGTCGCTCCGCCCGGAGGGGGCGGAAGAACGGAGCACTCTGATCGGTGACGGTTACCCCCCAGCCGGGACGACTTCCCCGAACCCGACGATCAAATCGATCGCCTGCCGGCGCAATTCGCACCTGCTCTCCATCCACCCGCTCCCCGGCTCCTCGCTCGACGCCCTCCGCCCGGCCGTCGCCGCCGCGGTCGAACGGGTTCGGCCGGCGCTCTTGCCGCTCGGCGAGGCGAACGACACGATCGACCTGGCGCTCGATTCCGCCGATCATCTGGCCGAAGTCTTGGCGGCACTGCCGCGAGAGATCCGGCTGGAGATCCTCCCCGGCCGCGCAGTGGTGTCGCTGATCTCGGAAGATCTGGTCGACGGCTCGGACCTGGTCTCCCGCGCTCTCGCCGCCGCCGGGCGTTCGGCCCGCCTCGTTCCGTCGAGCGAAGAGGGAGGCGCTCCGGCGGTACGCCTGTTCGCCGACGAGCAGGAGATCGAGCAAGTCGTCGCCCGCCTCCATCGCGAGCTGCTGACCGAACCACTTGATGAGGGGCGATCCCCGGCAGGTCCCCGGCAACCCGACGATCGGCTTCGAGTCGGAGGCTGATACGATCCTGATCGAGCATCGAGCCCGCTCGCCACATCCGTAAGCCCGGTTTCCAAGGCACCATTTGAGCGGTCCGCGCGGCGACGCCGGGGTCCGCGTGAGGGAAACACGATGTCCGATCCGATCTCCACCGCTCTAGCCCCCCGTCCTCTTCCCGACGCGATCTTCCGCGGTTGCGGTACGGCGCTGGTGACCCCGTTCAAGGCCGATCTCGGCCTCGACGAAGACGCGCTACGCCGCCTGGTGAACCGCCAGATCGAGGACGGGATCCATTTTCTGGTTCCCTGCGGTACGACGGGCGAGAATCCGACGCTTTCGCGGCGCGAGCTGTTGCGAATGATCGAAGTCGTGCTCGAAGAGGCCAACGGCGAGGTTCCCGTGCTGGCCGGCTGCGGCGGCAACGACACGCGCGAGGTCGCCCGCTTGGCCAAGGAGATCGAGGCGCTCGGCGCGCAAGGGCTGCTTTCGGCGACGCCGGCCTACAACCGCCCGACCCCCGAGGGGCTGTTCGAACACTACAAGGCGATCGCCAAGGCCTCGAAGCTACCGATCGTGCTCTACAACGTACCGAGCCGGACGGGCACCAACATGGACGCCAAGATCACGGCGCGGATCGCCCAGATCGACAGCGTGGTCGCGGTCAAGGAGGCGTCCGGCAATCTGGCCCAGGTGGCGGCAATCCTTCAGGCGGCACCGGACGGCTTCACGGTGCTCTCCGGCGACGACGTGCTCACCCTGCCGATCCTGTCGCTCGGCGGCGTCGGCGTGATCTCGGTCGCCGGCAACGAGGTTCCGGCCGGCATGGCGCGACTCGCGTCGCTCGGCCTCGAAGGCGACTTCGCCTCGGCGCGCGAAGTACACCGCCGGTTGCACGACCTGATGGAGGTGAACTTCATCGAGTCGAATCCCGGGCCGGTCAAGACCGCGCTCGCGATCATGGGCCACCTGGAGCCGGTCTTCCGCCTGCCGATGGTGCCGCCACGGCCGGAAAGCCGCAAGCGGATCGAGAAGGTCCTGCTAGGCCTCGGTCTGATCGCGCAGGAGGCGCCCGCCATCGAGGCGGACCGGTGACCACGGCGGGCGCTCCGAGGGCCGTCGATTTGGATCTCGCTCCCGCGATCGATCGGTTGTTCGCCGAACCGCCGGCCCAGTCTTCCCGTGCGCACCGCGAACTGTTCGCGCGGTTTCTAGCGGCGCTCGAAACGGGGGTGGCGCGAGCCGCCGAACCCGATCCTCTGAGCCCCACCGGCTGGCGGGTGAACCCTTGGGTCAAACGCGGCATCCTGCTCGGTTTCCGGCTCGGCGCGATCATCGACCAATCGGTGGGGGTTCCGCACGCCGGCAAGGGTCTGCCGTTCTACGACAAAGACACCTACCCGCTCCAACGCTTTCCGGTCGGATCGGGAGTGCGTATCGTTCCCGGAGGTTCGGGCATCCGATCGGGCAGCCACGTCGCCCGGGGCGTCGTCTGCATGCCCCCCATGTACGTCAACGTCGGCGCCTACGTGGGCGAAGGGACGCTGATCGATTCGCATGCCCTGGTCGGCAGCTGCGCCCAAGTAGGCGCCCGGGTTCACCTCTCCGCCGCCGCGCAATTGGGCGGCGTCCTCGAACCCGTGGGAGCGAGCCCGGTGATCATCGAAGACGAGGTCCTGATCGGCGGCAACTGCGGCGTGTACGAAGG
>JBBRUC010000401.1:0-2396 GCA_038248205.1 Thermoanaerobaculia bacterium | reverse complement strand
TTCCAGCAGAAACCAATCATGGACGCCGGAGATTTCGAGGATTCTGCGTACCTGTCCCTTCGCACCGCGCACTTGGAGCCGGCTGCCGTTCTCCCTGGAGCGCCGGGTCGCCTCGACCAGGACACTCAGCCCGGTTGAATCGATGAACTCCAGGCCGCTGAGATCGACGATGATCGATCGTGGCGGCTTCTCCCCGCTCGCCGATTCGATCGCTTCGTCGATCTGGTCTGCGTTCGAGAGGTCGACCTCTCCGAGCACGCGGATGACGATCGACGCCGGCTGGAGCTCGGTGTCGATCTCCAATTCACCGTATCTAGGGCTCTCAGACAAGGGTGGCCTCACTCTACGCCCGGCCGCGCGGGGCCGGAGGGCGACTCAGGAATGCAGATGGGTGATCCGCGCGGCCGACCGCTTCACGTCCTGCTGAACGGGCAGCGCCAGGGTGCGCCTCGTGGTGTGCGCGGCGAAGCGCAGCACGGCCGCCAGATGGCGGTCGAGTGGCTGCAGCAATGTCTTGAACTTGATCATGGCTTTCCGACACCTCCTCTTCCCTCCATCCGTAAACGTGCCGCGCGGGCCGGGCCTTTTGCTCCCGGGCGATCAGGGTTCACGCTGCCCGCCGCTGGGCACCGGACACGCTGCCCGGTTTGAGCTCTCCCCGTTGCGGGGATCGATTTCCCATGTCCGCCATCGCAGCGCCGTCGCTGGAGGCCGGTGGGCCGACCATGCTGCCTCCTGCGAGAGGGCCGCTGAGCGGGGCCGTGATCGAGCGGATCTCACGGCCTCGCCGCGCAGCCGAGGGAGAATGGCACGGCGGAGAACCGATGATGGTCGGCGTCAACCCGGACGCGGCCCTCGCCGACGACGACCTTCAGCTGGCTCTTTACCTCTGCTACGAGCTTTTCTACGGCGGCCTGCCCGGCGTGGATCGCGAGTACGAATGGGATCCTGGCCTGCTGGAGCTCAGAGGGCGGCTGGAGGCGGCATTCCTCGCCGGTCTGAAGGCTGCGGTGGGGGTGCGGGACAGCCCCCCCTCGGAGATCGGTGACCTGCTCTTCGGACTCGCCGCCGAGGATCAGGCACCCTCGCTGGCGCGCTTCCTTGGAGGTCGAGCCGATCCTCAGCAGTTCTGCGAATTCGTCATCCATCGCTCTGCCTATCAACTGAAGGAGGCAGACCCGCACAGCTGGGCGATTCCCAGGCTCCACGGCGGCCCCAAATCGGCGCTGCTCGAAGTGCAATCCGACGAGTACGGCGGCGGTAGCGCTGAGCGGATGCACTCGGTCCTGTTCGCGAAGACGATGATGGCGCTCGGACTCGATCCCACACCCGGGGCCTACCTCGGGCGGTTGCCGGGTACGACTTTGGCGACGGTCAACCTGATGTCACTTTTCGGCTTCCACGGCCGCTGGAGGGGGGCGATCATCGGCCATCTGGCGATGTTCGAGATGACCTCGTCGATTCCGAACCGACGCTATGGCGACGCCCTGCGCCGGCTGGGGTTCGACGGGGACGCCACGGATTTCTACGACGAGCACGTGGAGGCGGACGCGGTGCACGAGAACATCGCCGCCTACGATCTCGCGCAAGGCCTCGCGGTGGCCGAACCGGAGCTCACCCGGGACATCATCTTTGGGGCCCGGTGCCTTCTGCACCTCGAGAATGCCTTCGCCTGCCGGCTGCTTTCCTGCTGGGAGGGCGGAGAAAGCTCCCTTCTGGCCGGCGGCACTCAGGGTCCGATGGGTTCCTGAGCCTCGCGGCCGGGGGATTGGGGAGAACCCTCGGGGCCGCCCTCGGCGACGAAGCCGGCGACCTTGTGGGTGCCATCGCAAAACGGTCGCATCCTGGAGCGCCCGCATCGGCAGAGTGCGACGGTCTTCCGGGAGGTCGGAATCTCGTTCCCCTCCTGGTCGAGCAGCTTGAAGTCGCCTCGGATCAGGTAGGGGCCGTTGCGGTAGGGGGTGATCGATGCTCCTCGGTTCTCCACTGACGGGGCCTACCCGTTGCCCTTGCTTTCAAAGCTCTGCAGCCGATCTTGTGTAGCCGGCGGGTGTCGCGGGTAGGGCAGGGAATCCGCGGGCAAAAGAACATCTCCAAAGAGCGAGGTAGACCGAAATGGCTGAGAAGACGTTGAACGAACGAGACACCAAGCTGGTCCAATGGCTGAACGAGGCGCATACGAAGGAGGCGGAGCTGGAGGCCGACCTGGGGGCCCATATCTCGCTGACCAAGAAGCCCTCCTATGAGAAGCGCCTCCGGCAGCACCTGAAGGAGACGCGCGAGCACAAGCGCAAGGTCGCAGCGAGGATCAAGCAGCTCGGCGGATCGGCTTCCAGCGGGCGCGAAATGCCCGGCGTTCCGAACATCGTCAGCGAAGCGGCGGGCAAGGCCGTGGC
>JBBRUC010000400.1:0-2420 GCA_038248205.1 Thermoanaerobaculia bacterium | reverse complement strand
GACCAGCTCGGACTTGGTCCGACCCGAGGCTTCGGCCAGGGATTCGATCTCGTCAGCGAGATCGTCAGGGACTGAAACAGAAAGCAGGCGGCTCATATGAAGACATCATATCGCATCGGCAGGAGCTTTTCGATGGTCGGCCCTCCTACCTACTTGGTCGACTTTTTCGCGGCCGGCTTCTTCTTCGCGGCCGGCTTTCTGCTCGCCTTTTTCGCGGCAGGCTTCCGGGTTGACTTCGTCGCAGCCTTTGTGGCTGTCTTTTTGGCCGCCGGCTTCTTCTTGGCCGCCGGCTTCTTCTTCGCTGCCGGTTTCTTGGCCGCCGGCTTCTTCTTCGCTGCCGGTTTGGATGTCCGTTTGACGGGATTGAGATCCGCGAATGCCTTCTCGATCCCGGTGATCGCTTCCCTGACCGACTTCTCGGCGTCCTTTGCTTCCTTCAACAGGCGCTTCCTGGCCGCGGCGTAGTCCTTCTCGACTCTTGACTTGGCGGTTTCGGAGGACTCCTGCACTGCTTTCTGAACTGCCTTCGACTCGTTTACAGAAAGCTCTCGAATCTTCTTGACTGAATCTTCGAGTTGGTCAATGGCTTTGTCGATTGGTGATGGCAAGCGTTCCCCCTTGGGGTAGTTGGCTGTTCGAGTCTAACCCCAGGTACTTGGTGATCATGAACAATCGGGGCCATGTCAGATCTCTTTCGTCGCCCGTTACGCTCGCTGTCCGCTATCGGTCGGCGGAACAGATCAGGGCCGGTGGTGCTCTGGTCAACCTGGGCAACGGACCGGTATTCAACTCTCACGGTACTCCGGCCCGGCTGATCGCCCGGCTCGGTACCGGCTTTCAGACCGAAGCCGTAGACGTGCTCACCCCCCTAGCCGGGCCATGAGGGAAATCGATATCAGTACGACATGGCCGAGGAGGCATTCCTCTGCCACAGTGGTCACTGGTTCGAATCCAGTCGGGCGCGTTCGCGGTGATATCTGATGTAGTCGGGATCGACTCGTGGAAGCCGGCCTGCGAGCCAGCGATGTTTCCCTCTAGTCGCTGTTGCCGGACGAAGACTGACCCGTTCGGCTGGAACAGGAGGAGTGGGATAGCCTCTTCGCAGTACACGCCGAAGTGATGGAGAGGAAAACACGTGGAAAGCTGGGATGTCAGGTCGCTGAAACTTGAACCCCGATTGCCGGAGATCCTCTCGACAACCGACTCGGCGCGTGCGATCGCACTCGATCTGGCAGCCGGCGAAGAACTCGGCGACCACCAGGTCCACGAGCGGGCCTGGGTGGTCGTTCTAAACGGCGAGATCGAGGTCTCCAGCGCCACCGGTCAAAGCATGACCGGGGGCACCGGCCTCGTGGTCCAGTTTGCTCCGGCGGAGCGGCACGCGGTCGCCGCAGTCAGCGACGCCCGGCTGCTGTTGCTGCTGACCCCGTGGCCCGGTGAAGACCATCCCGGGGCAATGACAATCCAGGAAAAGCTCTACGCACGCCGCCACGCCGCCAAGCGTTCCTCCTAGAGCCGTCAGAGACCGATTCGGCTGCAATTGCCACAGCCGTGCTACTGCCCGTCGCAGCCGGCGCTACTCAGGCGCGTGGACAGGCTGAGCTGCGCCCGGCCGCACCTGATCAACGAAGCCAGGGGAATCTCTGGACGAAGCCGAGCCCGTCCCACCAGCGGCCGAGACCCAGGTAGCGCCCGGCGCCCACATAGGCGATCCCGATCAGGACGATCGCCTCGATCACATGTTCGTCGAGGAAGGGATTGTTCTCGGGCCAGATCGCGGCTGCGGTATAGAACAGGACCATCCAGATCGCGCCGCCGATGGCTGCGAGTCGGGTAGAGATCCCAAGGATCAAAGCTATTCCGATCAGGGCCATCGAGAGCATGTAGATCCAATCGACCCAGCCCTGCCCGGCGAACTCGGAATAGATGCTCGTGAACGGCTCCTTGGTGCTCAGCCCGAAGCTGAGGAACCCCTCGGTCGGCGATCCGCCGTTGATCCATGCCGCATCGCCGAAGAAGTCGATGCTGCCCGTCTCGGGATCGCGACCGCTGGCGAAGCCGAGCGCCAGCAGCTTGTCGAGGAATGCCCAGAAGAAGATCCAGCCTATCGCGATCCGCAGCACCCCCCAGATCGGCCCCGATCTCCCCGGATTGCCCCATCCGTGGTCGTTTTCGCTCTCCTGCTCACTGCGTGTCGCCGCGGCTTCCATGATGTATTCCCCCTGGTCGTGGTTGCTGCCCGCTGACTATGGCTATTGCGTAGTTTCATGCCCGCACGCGAGCATGTTCAAACCCGACCGGCAACATTGATTCGACCCCGGCCACACGCGGCTTCACGGTCGATACAAGTCAAGCTCACCTTCAAGGTGACTTCCTCAAACGTGGGACCGCGGTGCGAGTTCTTCAGGACGTTGCGTCCT
>JBBRUC010000399.1:0-2422 GCA_038248205.1 Thermoanaerobaculia bacterium | reverse complement strand
CGGCTACCGGCGCGAGGTGCGCAGCCACGCCGCGTGGCTGCGGACGCTGTTCCTGCCCAGCCTGATCGGCGGCGCGGGCGGATCGTTGCTTCTGCTTTCGACCCCCGAAAAGCTGTTCGCCCGCCTGGCGCCCTGGTTGGTGCTGCTCGCGACCGGCTTGTTTCTGCTACAGGGGGTCTGGGCGCGACGGCGGTTGGCGCGCGACAACAGCCGGGCAACCGGCACGGCGAGCGCGGACGCTCTCCTCGACAGCAGAAGCTTGCCGGCCGGCCGGCTGGCGACCGCTGTGGCGGCACAGCTGGCGATCGCCATCTATGGGGGTTACTTCGGCGCCGGCATCGGCATCCTGATGCTTGCGCTGCTCGGGTTTCTCGGCCTCTCGGACATCCACGCGATGAACGGCCTCAAGAACTTCTTCAACCTGTGCATCAATCTGGTCGCCGCGACGCTGTTCGTGGTGCGCGGTGCCGTGGTCTGGCCGGTCGCGTTGTTGATGGTCCCGTCGGCGATCCTCGGCGGCTACGGCGGTGCCCGCTTCGCCCGCCACATCGGCCGCGAGCGGGCGCGCATCGCGGTCGTTTCGATCGGTCTCGCGATGGCTGCTTTGCTGTTCTGGCAACAGGCCGGTTGAGCCGGATCGGTAACCGAAGTTATCGATTGACACCCCCAAGGCGCGTCCGTAAACTCCCGCCGCTTAAAAGCCCGGCGGTACCTAAAAGCAGCATCCCCAACATCACCGACAACGCCGCATGATGCGGCGTCATGTTTGCCTCCCCAATGGGAGGAAGGAGGTCGGAGTGAATCGCGGAGCCAAGTACCTTATTGTAGCAACGGCCGTTTTTGCGGCTGGCACCCTCACGGCGGCAGCGGCAGAAAACGGCCTGACCAGCCGGCTTTTCGCCGATCGCACCTCGATCGGCGCGCACGAGGACGTCTCCCTCCGGGTGACGCTCCGCAACAACTCGGAAAAGGCGATCGCGCTTCCCTACTGGCAGACCCCCGTGCGCGGGATCTACGCCAACCTGTTCGACGTCCAGCGCGACGGCCAGGCGGTCGCCTACATCGGACGGCTCACCAAGTGGGCCACCCCCACGCGTGAGGATCTCGTGACCATTCCCGCGGGCGGTTTCATCCGGGCGAAAGTCGAGCTGTCGGGCGCCTACGACATCTCCCGCACCGGCGAGTACACCTTCCGCCTGCGAACCGACGCAGCGAACACCCGGGCCGCCTCGAACGCCGTATCGATCGCGATCGAACGCGACCGTTCCGACTTCGTCGATTTCCTCGCCCAAGCGGAGCTGGAAGCCGACGCCGCGGGCCGCTACCTCACGCCGAGCTATGTGAGCTGCTCCAGCTCGCGCCAGACCACCCTGGTCTCCGCCCTGAGCGCCGCCCAGACGATGGCGCAGAAGGCGAAAGCTTTTACCAACGCGGGCACGACCGGCACCGCCTGGACCACCTGGTTCGGCACCTACAACTCGTCGCGCTACAGCACGGTCAACACCCACTACAACACCATCTACAACGTCTTCACCACCAAGACCGTGACCTTCTACTGCGACTGCACGGACAACGCGTACGCCTACGTCTACCCGAGCCAGCCGTACAAGATCCACCTGTGCAACGCCTTCTGGTCGGCCCCCCTCACCGGCACCGACTCGAAGGGCGGCACCCTGGTCCACGAGACCAGCCACTTCACGGTCGTCGCAAGCACCGACGACTGGGCCTACGGCCAGTCCGCCTGCAAGAGCCTCGCGATCTCGAACCCCACCAAAGCGATCGACAACGCCGACACGCACGAGTACTTCGCGGAAGCGCGGTAAGCGGCCGGCTTCTCGACCCAAAAAGCGAAAGGGCGAGCCCTCGCGGGCTCGCCCTTTTTTTAGTCGACCCTCACCGCCAAACCCCTCTCCCAAAGGGAGAGGGGCCGGGGGTGAGGGCTGAGAAACTTCAGGCCTTCAGCTATAGACTTTTCCCATGAAAACCCGAAACCGCATGACGGAGATCGCCCGTGATCTTCGGCGGCGGCAGACCCCGGCGGAGATCGCACTCTGGGGGTTGCTGCGTAACCGGCAATGCCATGGCCTCAAGTTTCGACGGCAAGTGGCAGTGGGGACGTTCGTGATCGATTTCCTTTGCTCCGATTCTCACCTGGCGATCGAGGTGGATGGCGGCATCCACCAGGAACCAAAACAGGTGGCGAGCGATTCGAACCGCGACGCCTACCTGCGCGAACACGGATACACGGTCATCCGTTTCGCAAACGAGGAGATCCTTGGCAATCCGGCGGGAGTCATCGCGGTGTTGGAGCGACGGGCGCGGAGGCAGCCCTCACCCCCGGCCCCTCTCCCAAAGGGAGAGGGGAGAAAAACAAAACGATGAGAGAGTTGTTCTCCCCTCTCCCTTTGGGAGAGGGGTTGGG
>JBBRUC010000398.1:0-2444 GCA_038248205.1 Thermoanaerobaculia bacterium | reverse complement strand
CCACTTGACTGTAGGTGACACTATCAAGGGGCTCCGGGGTTTCCTAGCCGGCCGAGTTCAAGGATTCTTCGGAATCGAGCCCGACCGCCTGCATAAGTTGGCTTCGGGCCGCTTCATTGGTGGCAAGATAGACCCCGGAGCCGAGAACGCCCAGCACAAGAATCCGCTTGATCCATCGGCGCTTCGGCTTCTTCTTCGGCCGGTTGAGCGCCTCGACTGCTTCGCTGGCGGAAGACAGGGCGGCCAAAAGTTGCCGCCGGATTCGTGGGTCACCCGCTGCCTTCGCCGCGCTTTTCTTGCGTTTGGCCCGCCGTACTGCGGACTTCCCCGAGGAGGCCGACTTTGCCAGCCTCTCCTGGAACTTTTCGTCGTTCATGAGTCGATCTAAGTACTTCACGATGTCATCTGTGTCAGCCATGGCAGGTCAGTACCCCGGGCCAGACGGTCGCAAACGCGGAGGCAGCCGTACCCCGACCCCGGACTCGACCGGAGCCGGGCCACGACTGGAAATCAGCCGCCGTTGGAAGCTGTCTCGTACTCGCGGGTCGGCTGGGCCCGAAGCGAGCCGGCGTCCGGAAGCGGGGTGCCGTTGGCATCCGTCCCCTTCAGCACCGGCAGGGTTAGTGATGCCGGACGCCTGCCACCGATCTGGATCGTGTTCTGTGCCGAGCCGTCGTCGATCGTACTGAACTCCCATTCCGAGCGGTCGCCACCGGGCGCCATGATTGTGACCCGGATTTTCGATCCCGCGCGGAAGGCGTGAGTGACCGGGAAGATCGGCACCCTGACCTTGGCGAACTTGCCCGAAGGCAGAGCCTTCATATCGCGCTTGAGGTGGGTCGGAACGATGTCCAGCGGGTCGCGCCCGTTCTTCTTGAGCTTGCGATGAGAGGCCCTCAGCCAGCCCGTCTGGACGTAAGTCTCCTTGCCGTCCGGGCGGATCTCCGACAGGCTCACCTGCAGGTCGGTGTCCGGGGCAGAGGACTTGAGCCAGGCGGTCAGGCTCGAGCCGCCGGCGATCACCGTGTCGCGGGCCAGGGCGGAACTGGTGAAACCGAGGCCCTTGCCATCGGCCACCGGTGCCCAGTTGAAGTCGGGCTGCGGGGGATTGACTCCGCCGCTGGCCAGGTTGGTCGAAGGCCTTGCCGCCGGGTCGGCCGTGTACTGCTCGGTCGACCGCCCTGACGGCTGCTTCGAATTCAGGCTTCCGCCGTCATCGAGGTACCAGGTGCGGGGCTTGACGTTCTTCGGGGGCCAGGAGTTCGAATCGATCTCCCAGGTAGCCCCGAGACCACCGGGGCCGCTCGGGCCGGCACCGTTGTCCATCAGCAGCCGGATCCGCGGATTGTCCTTGCGGAAAGCCTTCTCCGCCGACGCCACATCCGGCAATCCGACGTATTCAGACTGTTCGATCGGATCCGCCCTGCCACCCAGAAGGGCTCCGAAGGGGCTGCCGGGTCCGACAAAGAGTGCGGGCACTTCCGGCACGCGCTGGGCGATGACGATGTCCATGAATTCGACCCACTGGGTGATCGTGCTGGGGCTGATCGAGTCGGTGTGTACACCGTTCTGCATGCTCACCCAGACGTTCCTGTTGCGGTCCAGGTTGGGAAGCGCAGTCGGGAAGTTGCCCCCGGTCTGCTCGTCCTGGTACTGGCCGGTGAGGAATACCGGAACCTGGATGCGCTTCATCCAGTTGCCCGGCGAGCGCTGGTTGAAGATCAGCGGCCGGCGATCCGGGCTGGTCTCGATCAGGTCGAATACGTCGATCGTCTGCAGACGCAGCTTCTGGTTCTCCAGGCACTGGGTATCACCCTGGTTGACCAGTTCGCGCGCCCATAGCTGTCCACCCTCGGGTGCGGGCTTGGCATCGTCCACCCGCTCGGTGATCCAGGAGAGGGCGAAGCCAGAGTTGAAGATGCCGCCGGGGTAGCCGGTGCCGCGATAGATGTCGGTCGTAATCGACATCGGAGCGATCGCGGCGAGATGCGGCGGGCGGGTTCCGGCCATGAACATCTGGCTGATTCCCGAGTAGGAGATCCCGGCGAGCCCGACCTTGTCCATTGACCAGTCCTGGGCGGCGATCGTTTCGATCGCGTCGTAGCCGTCGTAAGTCGTCGGCAGGCCGAAAAGGTCGTAGGCGCCGCCGGAACAACCGCTGCCGCGCATCTGCATGCTGACCGAGGCGTAACCGAGCAGCGGCGCGAGAGCGCCACCGATCACGGTCGAAGAAGCGGGTGCGAGCGGATCGTTGCCACCGCCGAACAACGAGGAGAGCAGGTTGCCGGGCGCCGCCGCCGCATAGCCCGAGTGTTCTATGACCGTGGGGAACGGGCCGTCGTTGATCGTCTTGCCGACCGGAAGCCTGACGGTCATCGCGATCTCCACACCGTCGCGCATCTTCACGTAGTTGAGGCCCTCCTTGAGCGGAGGCTGCTTGCTGT
>JBBRUC010000397.1:0-2451 GCA_038248205.1 Thermoanaerobaculia bacterium | reverse complement strand
GTCAGCGTATTCGCGGCCCAGGGCTCGTCGACTGGTTGCGAGACGATCTCGGCTCCTTGGAGCGCGGAGATGTCTACCCACGCGGGGTTTGCCAGGAAGCAATCGTTCCCCGCGTAGGTGACGCCGGTTTTGAGGTGCAGGCAGTCGTTGAGGCCGACCGGCACCACGGTGTAGCCGAACGGGCGGAGCATCTCGGCCAGCGCTTCGTGGGCTGCGGCGTTGGTTCGCGCGGAGCGGCCGACGTAAAGCGTCTTGCCGACGAGCATCACGTCGCCCCCTTCGAGCCGGGCTTCGGGGGGGAGTTGGACCAGCGGCCGATGGCGGCCGACCGCTTCGGCGACGCTCTCGACCTCGCCCTCTCGGCTTGCCGCTCCCGGCCGGCCGACGATCGCGATCTCGTCGAGGACGACGATCGGATCCTCGACGAACACCGCGTCGGGCTGGTCGGGCAGCTCGGGGAGCCATTCGACCGTGAGGCCCGCCGCTTCGAGCGCGGCGGCGTAGGCACGGTGCTGCTCGGCGGCTTTCGGGAGGTCGATCGGCTCGCGATCACGGAACGACAGTTCACAGTGGGCGAGGGACCGGGAAACCGGTCGGACGATCGCATGGGTGGCGTGGTTTGCAGTCATCGCTTCGCTCACCGGTGCTTCCTCCTGCCGCGCGGCGGCGGAGGGATGCGAGGGACCGGGGCCGCAAGCGGTTCGACCCGGTCGCCGCGCAGGTCGCCCATATAGAACGCGGCCCAGAGCACGAACGGCAGGCCGAGTTTGAACGGCAGGTCCATCAGATGTTTGAGCAGGCCGTAGGCGTTTTGCGCGAAGGCGCCGTAATGGGCGGCGCTCCAGGCACCGAGACCCGTCGCGTACTCGGATTTGACGATCAGGAAGACCAGCAGAATGTCGAAGAAGACCGTGATCCCGATCGCCCAGGCGAGATTCTCCAGGCGGCGGCGCCAGGAGACGCCCGGGATGGCGAGAAACAGCGTGGCGACGAGGATCAGGTGAAAATGCACGTCGGTCAGCTGGAAGCCGTGGACCAGGCTCTTCGACGGCGGAAAGTCGCGCCGCTGGATGAACGCCGATTGGCCGTCGCGTGGCAGCAGGTTCGTCACGTCCGGGCTCTCGGTCCAGTGCAGCAAGCTCTGCGCTCCGCCCAGCAACAAGCGATTGTAGAGGGGGGTGACGAGATACCAGACGATCGCGACCGGGACGATCAGAAGCAGCAGGTTCCGCACCAGCCCGCGCATGCGTGGGCTGGTGGGCGAAGAGCGCGGATCGGCCGGCGCGTCGGTCATCGACAGAAAGCTCTAGGCGGCGCTGGCGCCCGGCGGCTCGGGGCGCGGCAGGCGGTTCGCCCAAAAGATCCAGAGCAGGACGCTCGCCAAGATCACGATGGTCTGCCAGATCACGGTGTGCGAGGCGTTGAACACCTTGGGAAAATAGACCCCGGTCAGATAGAGGGCGACCACGCGGATCAGATTGACCAACTGGATCGCGACGATCCCGAGAACCAAGCCCGCAAGCTTCGATTTCCAAGGCGCGGGGAAGGCGAGCACCGCGGCGAGGAAGATCAGCATCGCCTCCACCCCGTTGCAGCCGTTCTTGATGTTGACCGAGAAGCGCTTCCCTTGGATTAGCGTCCCCTGCTGCGTCACCGGCTGACCGACCAGTTGGAGCACCCCGGCGCTCGCGGTGGCGATGCCGCCGGTGAACGGCTCGATCACATGGTCGTTGACCCAGTTGACCGAGATGAGCGCGAAACTCGCGCCCAAAATCAGCGCGAACAGGACGAGAAATTGAATTTCCCGCCGATTGGACTTAAAAAATCGGCCGAGCGCCGAGGCCGGCTCCGTCGGTGGCGTGGTCATCTGCTGTGCATCTCCCTCTAGGGCGAACTTTTGCGCTGCGCAAACTCCGCCTGATTGCAGAAGCCGGGATTCTATCGTCAGTCCGGCGATCCCAGGGTAGTGGCGCCCGGGGAGGGGCTGGGGAGGGGCAGCTCCGTTTGACCTCCTCCCCCTTCCCGCCATATCCTCCGCCGGGTTCCGACACATGCAGAATAAGCTCACGCCGAAAGCCACGATCCTCGCTGCGCCCGAAATGGCGCGGATCATCCGTCGGATGGCTGGCGAGATCGTCGAGCGCAATCGGGGGGTGGCGGACCTCCTCCTGATCGGCATCCGCACGCGCGGAGTGCCGCTCGCCGAGGCGCTCGCCGCCGAGATCGGCCGGATGGAAGGGCACCCGGTGCCCATCGGCATCCTCGATATCACGCTGTACCGCGACGATCTCTCGACCATCGGCCAGCATCCGTTGGTCAAAGAGACCCACCTGCCGCCTATCGACGGGGCGGTGCTGGTGCTTTGCGATGACGTCCTCTACACCGGGCGAACCGTGCGCGCCGCCCTCGACCATCTGGTCGACTACGGCCGGCCGCGCGCGGTGCAGCTCG
>JBBRUC010000396.1:0-2482 GCA_038248205.1 Thermoanaerobaculia bacterium | reverse complement strand
CGGTGCTGGTCGAGCTGTTCCGGGCGATCGATCGCGGGGAGCTGACGCTCGACCGCTTGGTCCCCGTGCGCAACCAGTTCAAGAGCCTGGTGGACGGCTCGCCGTTCACCCTTCATCGAGAAGAGGACGGCGATCCCGACCTCTACGCTGCGGTGGGGGAGAGCCGGCCCCTGGGCGAACTGGCGCGCCGGATGATCCAGCGCAGCTCGAATCTGGCGACGAACCTGCTGATCGAGCGGCTCGATCCAAAGCGGGTGACCGCCGAGATGAGGATGCTCGGGGCGAAAGACATTGAGGTTCTGCGCGGGGTGGAGGATCAAAAGGCGTTCGACGCCGGGTTGATCAACTCGACGACCGCCTTCGATCTGGCGGTGATCCTGCGCGCGATCGCCGAGAAGAAGGCGGTCTCTCCGGCCGCGAGCGCCGCGATGATCGAGATCCTTGAAGGCCAGGAGTTCAAGGAGAAGATTCCGGCGGGCCTCCCTCCCGGCACCCGGGTGGCGAACAAGACCGGCGACATCACGGGCGTCCACCATGACGCGGCGATCGTCTTCCCCGAAGGCCGGGCGCCCTACGTGCTGGTGGTGCTGACCGAAGGGTATCCGAGCGAGGAAGAGGCGAATGCCGCGATCGCGGCGGTGTCTCGGGCGGTTTGGTTGGCGGTGGAGAGGCCGGCCGCCTCGCGGTAGGATGATGTCTCTTCCGGTTGAACGGATCACTTTCTCAAACGAGGAACGCATGAGCTCGCAGACAATCGACAGCATCGTGGGCCACCTAGGGGCCGACGCGGACGACCTTCTCTCCTTTACCTGTCAGGGCATCCCGAAAGAGATGCTGACCCTCCCCGGCCCCGATTACATCGACCGCGCGTTCGCGCTCTCGGATCGGAAGCCGCAGGTGCTCGTAAACCTCGGCCGGCTCTACGGCACCGGCCGGCTTGCCCACACCGGATACCTGTCGATCTTGCCGGTCGACCAAGGGATCGAGCACTCGGCGGCGGCTTCGTTCGCGCCGAACCCGATTTATTTGGAGCCGGAAAACATCGTCAAGCTCGCGATCGAAGGGGGCTGCAACGCGGTCGCCTCGACCGTCGGGGTGCTCGGCGCCGTCTCAAGGAAGTACGCGCACAAGATCCCGTTCATCGCCAAGATCAACCACAACGAGCTGCTCACTTACCCCAACAAAGCGGAGCAGATCCTCTTCGGCTCGGTCGAGCAGGCGTGGGAGATGGGCGCGGCGGCGGTCGGCGCGACGATTTACTTCGGCTCGGAGGACGCCTCGCGCGAGATCGTCGAGATCGCCGAAGCGTTCCGGCATGCCCACGAGCTGGGGCTCGCGACTGTCCTCTGGTGTTACACGCGGAACAACGCCTTCAAGCTCAAGGACGGCAAGGATTATCACACCGCCGCCGACCTGACCGGCCAGGCGAACCACCTGGGCGTGACGATCCAGACCGACATCATCAAGCAGAAGCTCGCGACGTTGAACGGCGGCTTTCCCGCGATCGGTTTCGGCAAGACCAGCCCGAAGATCTACGGCGAGCTGGTCAAGGACCATCCGATCGACTGGAACCGCTGGCAGGTGGCCAACTGCTACCTCGGCCGCATCGGCCTGATCAACTCCGGAGGAGAATCCCACGGCGCCGCCGACCTCGCCCAGGCGGTACGTACCGCGGTGATCAACAAGCGGGCAGCCGCCAGCGGCCTGATCTCCGGCCGCAAGGCCTTCCAGCGCCCGATGGCCGAAGGCGCCGCGCTGCTGCAGGCGATCCAGGATGTGTATCTGTGCGATGAGGTGACGGTAGCGTAGAGAGGCTCGTAGGCGATGGTGGCACGTCGGAGCTACCGCGTAAACTCTGATAGCTTTCGCGCGTCCCCGCTTTTCGAAGGAGGCGCGCCGCGATGAATCTCCCCACCCTCGCTTCCCAGGTGGTTGAAGCCCTGGCTCCGGCGTTGCCGTTTCTCCTCGGCACGGCAGGAGCGATCGGTGGCTCCGTGGCGAAGGAGATCGGCAAGGACGTCTGGGAGAAGGGCAAGGAACTCTGGGGTCGCGTCGGCGGCACGATCCTAGCGAGCCCCGCGGCTACGGAGATCGCCGAAGATCTGGCGGCCGAGCCGGAGAGCGCCGATTTCAGGCGGGACCTCTCCGGCCGGCTTGCGCGGCTGCTCGCGAAGGATGAGGTTCTCACCGCCGATCTCGCGAATCTCCTCGGCGGACTCCAGGTGGCCTCGGCCACCGACAGCGCAGTCGCACAGAACCAGGGGAGCGGTTCCGCCGCCAGCGCGACGACCCAAGGAAGGGCTTCTGCGCGCGACCAGTTCAACGCCCAGACGATCATCTTCAATTTTCAGACCTTCGTCGGCGAGCTGGCCGCCGTCGCGCCGGCGGTCGATCTCGAGCAGGGAATGCGGCGCTATCAGACGTATCTATTGTCGCGGCACACCCACCTCGAATTTCGCGGCATGGGCGTCGATCGCCTGGT
>JBBRUC010000395.1:0-2496 GCA_038248205.1 Thermoanaerobaculia bacterium | reverse complement strand
GTGGGTGCCGGTGGAGATAGCGCCTGCGATCGTCTGCTGGTCGATGTCGCCAAGGTTGGCCATCGCCAGTCCGAGCCGGTCGAGTTCGCGGTTGAGGTCGGCCAGCACGGTGCCGCCCCCGACCTTGACCAGGCCGGTCGGGAGGTCGGCGTCAAGCACTCCCGACAGGTGGGCTACGTCGATCATCACATCCTCCCCAAGCGCGGCCGCGTTGAAGGAGTGGCCGGAGCCGGGCACCGTGACTTTGCGGCCTGCCGCCGTGGCGGCCGCCACCTGCTGCTGAAGCTCGGGCCGGCCGAAGGGGCGCAGAATCTCCCTTGGCACGCAGCGCTGGTTGCCGGCCCAGTTGACCCAGCTCCCGCCCTGTCCCTCTTTCCGCGTGAAAGCCACCCCGACCAATTAATCCGCGATCTCGGAGGCCATCGGCTGCACGATGCCCCGGGCGACCAGCGACACGCCACCCAGGATCGCGACGGTGACCAGCGCCGGCAGCAGGAATCCGGCGGCTCCGGCGAGGACGCCGCCGCCGACCGCCCCCACCATCTGGCCGCCTCCCCAGGCGACGTTCGCCGCCCCCGAGGCGTAACCCTGGTTGAGACCGGACGAGGTGGCCGCGTCGGTGACAAGAGTGCTGGCCGGGGTAAAGGAGAGTCCGGCGCCGAAGGCGCAGGTCACGACCGCGGCTGCCAACAGCGACAGGACATCGAAGATCCCGATGGCCGTGATCGCGACCGCCATCACCGCGAGGCCAATCAGGTAGGGGCCGACCCGGCCGATCCGGTCGCTGACCCGTCCGATCCACGGCCCGGCCACGGCTTCGACCGCCGAGCCGACCGCGAAGGCGGCGGCGATCAGCCAGGGACTCGCGCCGAGATCATCCATCTTGAGCGGCGCGACCACGACCAGAAAACCGAAAGCCAGGGAGGGTCCGGCGAGCACCAGAACGAGCCGGGGCACATTGGAGCGCCTGACCACCTCGAACGCCTCGCGGACCGGCTGACGGGGAACCTCGGTTGCGTCCGGGATGCTCGCCGCGACAGCGATCAGGACGGCCGCCGCGAAGAAGACCGTGGCGAAGACGGGTTCGGTCCCGATTTCGTGAGCCAGAGCGCCGATCGGGGCACCCAGCAGCTCACCCACCACCGCAGCGGCGATGACAGCGCCGATCATTTCCCCGCGCCTGGACTTTGGCGATGCCGATACGACCCAGCTCACCGACCCGGCCCACATCAGCGCGCCGGAGGCGCCCTGCATGAAACGGCTGGCATCGAGCAGATAGATGCTGTCGGCAAAGCCGAAGACCGGGCTGAAGATGCCGATGCCGACCAGTCCGGCGATCATCGTCCGGCGCGGGCCGACCCGGGCCGCCAGCCAGCCGGCGGGGAGGGCGAATACGAGCGTGCCGGCGGCGAAGGCCCCGGCGAGCAGGCCGGCCTCGCCCTCGCTCAGGCGGAGGTCGGACTTGTAGTCCGGCAGGATCGGAGTCAGGACCGCAAAAAAGGTCACGTCCAGGAAGACGACCGCGCAGGCAAGAATGAGCAGACGACGCACCGGCACAGAGTTTCAGCTCAGGGTTTGGACCGACTCGGCCAGGGCGTCGCCGATCATCTTGAGGTGATCGGCTTCGACCGTCAGCGGCGGTGAGACGGCGACGCCGCGGCCGAGTGGCCTGGCGAGCACGCCGCGCTCGCGCATCGACATCGCCAGCCTGACCGGGGCGCCGGCGTCCTCGTCCATTAGCTCGGGGGCCAGCTCGAGCGCGGCCATCAACCCTTTGCCGCCCCGGACTTCGGCGGTGGCCTGAAGCCCGGCCGAGCGCTCCATCTGTTCGAGAAGTTCGCCTTCGAGGTCCTGGCCCCTCGGCAACAGGTCCTCTTCGTCGAGAATGCGGATGTTCTCCAATGCCGCCGCGCAGCAGGTTGCGTGGCCGGCGTAAGTGGCGCCGTGGCGGAAAGGCGGGGCGTCGGGCTCGTCCCAGAACGGAGCGGCGATCTCCGGTGAGATCACGACGCCGCCGAGTGGCAGGTAGCCGCTGGTGACTCCTTTGGCGAAAGTGATCATGTCTGGCACGACGCCGGGCCAGCGCTCGATGCCGTACCAGGTGCCGAGCCGGCCGAAGGCGCAGATCACTGCGTCGACCACCAGCAGCACGCCGTTCTCGCGGCAGATCGCGGCGACCTCCTCGATGTATCCGTCGGGCGGCGGATAAACGCCTCCCGCTCCGACCACCGGCTCGAGGAAGAAGGCCGCGACCTTCTCGGCACCGACCCTCTCGATCTCGGCCCGAAGTTCATCCGCTTCGTCGTAGGCGACGACCGAAACGTCTTCGACCAGGTCGCCTACCGCAGCCCGGTTCGGGGGTATGCCGGCGAGGCTCGTCCCGAAGCCATGGGTGCCGTGGTAGCCATGGACCCGGCTGATCAGGTGGTGGCGCCCCTCGTGTCCTTTCTCGTGCCAGAACCGTCGGGCCAGCTTTGCTGCGGTGTCGATGGAGTC
>JBBRUC010000394.1:0-2496 GCA_038248205.1 Thermoanaerobaculia bacterium | reverse complement strand
CCAGATCCGCAGATTTGTCCACCACCGCAAGGTGCTCGTCCCCGAAGACGATCCGGTACGACTCCGGCTCTTCAGCGGACATCGCTCGTGGTCCCCGGTTCCCCGTCACGCGCATCGTCTCGAATCTCGCCGTTGTCTTCGGCACTCTGCTTCGATCCAGAGTCGTCGTGTCGGATCACGGTCCAGGCGAGCAGCACCACCCCGACCGTGATCGCTGCATCGGCGATGTTGAATGCCGGCCAGCCAGGGAGCAGGATGAAGTCGGTCACATGCCCGAGCCTCACCCTGTCGAGCAGATTGCCCAAGGCTCCGCCGAGGATCAGCCCGCCGGCCAGCCAGGTTCCGAGCCGGTCGGGTGCCGACGCGATAAAGGCCCCCAAAGCGACCAGCGCCACCATGCTCAGCGCAATCACCAGGATTCCACCGCCGCCGGCCAGGCCGAAGGCTATTCCGTCGTTGAAGGTCAGGGTGAACTTGAGCGGGCCGATCACCTCGATCTGCTCGCCGCGCGAGATCGACTCGGTGACCAGCGCTTTGGTGATCTGATCCACCAGGATCACGCAGGCAGCCACGATCCCCACGGAGTAAAGAACCCTCTTTCGAATCAACCGTTTATCGCCCCGACGACGATCGTCTGCCCGATCAGCAGCAGGAAGAGACCGATCATCGGACTGAGGTCTATCGCCAGGCCGCTGCCGCCGACCGGGGGCAGGACTCGCCTGAACACGTTGAGGTAAGGATCGGTTGTCTGCTGCGCAAACCTGACTACGGCGAGCAGGGCCGTGTTCTGCGGCATTCGCGGAATCCAGGAGCTGAGAATGCGGATGAAGATCAGCACTATGTAAACCGTGAAAAGGGCGCTGACGTAGCTGGCCACGTCGCCTCGGGAGATCGCAAGAAGCAGAACCGACAAGATCACTGGTTGCGCATCCTGCGCAGCGATGCTTCGGCCGCCCCGCGAAAGGCATCGGCGCCGCCGGCCTTCTCCAGCGCTTCGAGCCCGGCTTCGGTGCTGCCACCGGGAGATGCGACGGCAACCTGAATCTCGAACGGAGTCCGATGCCCGAGCAGCGCCGCAGTGCCGGCCAGGGCTTCGGCAACCATCGCATTGGAGATGTCGGCGTGAAGGCCCTCGGCAGTTCCAACACCGGATACTGCCGCCGCCGCGGCAGCGAAGTAGGCCGGCGCACAGCCCATCACCGCTGTCGCTGCATCCATCAGTTCGTCGTCGAGCTCGGTCACCAGACCGAGCGGATCGAGCAGGGAGCGGGCGGCGATCACGAGCTTGTTGTCGGTCGGCAGGTCGTGAGCGACGCAGATCACGCCGCGGTTGACCTCGACCGCGAGGTTCGGCATCAACCGCAGCACGGCCGATTCGGGAAAGGTGGCGGTCAGCGTGGAAAGTCTGGTTGCCCCGAGCAGCGAAAGAACAGCCTTGGGCTCCGGCAGGACCTCCGCCACCTCGACCAGCGAGTGCGGCTTCATCGCCAGTACGACGAAGTCGCTCGCGGTGACCAGGTCGATATTCGACTTGACGGCTGTGCCGCCAACTTCTTCGGCCAGGGCAGTCGCACGTCCCGAGCCCGAGTCGGTGAACAGCATGCCCGATGGCCCTCCCGCGCCGGATGCCCAGCCACGCGCCATAGCCGCAGCCATGTTTCCGGAACCGATGAAACCTACGATCATGCTGCGGAGCTTACCCGGGAGTAAGAAGCGCCAGGCGCTCGCCGGATCAGGACTGGTTGAAGAAGCCCTTGTCGATCAGGCGGGCTTTTTCTTCGGCCGAAACCTCGACGTTGCGCGGAGTGAGCAGGAATACCTTCTCGGCAATCCGCTGCATGCCGCCGTCCATTGCGTAGGTGAGGCCGGAGGCGAAGTCGATCAGGCGCTTCGAGAGCTCGTGGTCGGTGGTCTGAAGGTTGAGGATTACCGGCACCTTGCGTTTGAACTGGTCGGCGACCTGCTGAGCGTCGTTAAAGTTGCGCGGGATTACCAGGTGGACCTGTACGTCATCGTCCTCGTCGTCAACCGGCCGGAGATTCCTTGTACGGGAGCGCGGGGCGGGTCCGTCGTCAGCGAAGATGTCGTCGATCTCGTCGTGGCTTCGGCGGCGACTGGTCGGCAACCGCCTCACGTTGGCCTCCCGCCCGCGGCCGCGCTCGCGCCGGGGTTCGTAATCCTCACCCTCGTCGAGGTACTCGTCGTCGAACTCGTCGTAGTCTGAGTCGTGGTGGTCTTCTTCGGCGAGGCCGAAGTAGACGAGAGTGCGGTGCCAGGAGTCTCTTAGTGCCATAGGTAAGCGGTGTTTCGTGCCTTCAGCAACGAATCCTTCAGGATTATGGTCAATTACGGGGAGTTTGTGGGTGCTCGCTGCCTTCTGCACCGTTCCGGTCAGTGCCTGCGAAGTCCGCGGATGGCGGCAACTTACTCAATCGAGCCAGGCGATGCCCGCCTGCCGACCGGTCCTTCCGCCGTCGCGGCGGTGCGAGAAGAAGT
>JBBRUC010000393.1:0-2504 GCA_038248205.1 Thermoanaerobaculia bacterium | reverse complement strand
CCAGTGTTGTTTGCCGGGTTTGCTCCTTTGCCCGGCGGGTTCCCAAGTCTGTTTGGTGTTTTTTTTTCTTTGGCGGGTTGGGGGGGAGCTTGCCCCCGCCGGGGGGTCCTTGTCCCCCGTGGGGGGTGCAACGCCCCGCCCCTACGATGGCCGCTGACAATGAATGACGAATTGCGAATCGGGCACTTGGTTCGAGACCCGAGCTTCACCGGCACACTCGCTCTCTTGGGCGGTGGCGAGTTCAGCTTCGGCGAGACCGCCGAGGCGGATCAGGCGTGGCTCGACGAGACGCCGGAAGGCTCGACCGTCGGCTTCGTTCCGGCGGCGAGCGGCTCGGAAGATTACGGTCGCCACTTCGCCGAATACCTGCTCGAAGAGTTCGAGCGGACGGCCGAGACGATCCCGATCTATCGCGCGCGCGACGGACGGCGGGGCAAGAACGCCGAACGCATTCGCGACGTCGGAGCCGTGTACCTGGGCGGCGGGGTCGCTGATCATCTGCTCGAAGCGATCGTCGGAACGCCTGCTGCCGAGGCGCTCGCGGCGAAGCTGCGCGACGGGGGAGTGGTGGTCGCGATCGCCGCGGCGGCGCAGGCCGTCGGCGCCTACGTGCGCAGCATCGCGGGGGGCGCCTTGATCCCCGGGCTCGGCTGGTTGCCCGAAGGGGTGGTCGAGCCGAATTTCGATCCCGGTCACGACCGGCGCTTGCGCAAGCTGCTCGAAGCGCCGGGTGTCACCTGGGGATTGGGTATTCCTTCCGGCGCCGCCGTGTTGCTGGGCCCCGAAGGGGTAGAAGTGGTGGGCACCGTCTATCTCGTGCGCGGCGCCCAGGGCGCAATCGAAACAATCTCCTCGTAAATTCGAGAGATCCTCTAACGATAGAGCCGGCGGCAAGCCGGCTTATCTTTGCAGTAGGGAGAAGACGATGGAAACGACCCTTACGATCTTGAAGCCCGACAGCGTCGCCGCGGGTAACGCCGGCAACATGATCGCCCACCTTCAGAAGGAAGGCTTCCAGATCCTCGGAATCAAGATGCTCCGCTTGACCCAGGCGCAGGCGCAGGCGTTCTACGAAGTCCACAAAGAGCGCCCGTTCTACGGCAGCCTGGTCGAGTTCATGACCGGCGGCCCGGTGATGCCGATCGCGCTAGCTCGCGAAAACGCCGTCGCCTACCTGCGCGAAGTAATGGGTGCTACCGACGTCGCGAAAGCCGCGCAGGGAACCATCCGCAACCTCTTCGGCACCTCGATCGAAGCCAACGCGATCCACGGCAGCGATTCGGCCGAGAACGCCGCCATCGAGACCTCATTCTTCTTCTCCCGCGCCGAGCTGATCGCGGCGGAGTAGGTTCCCTGCCGCCTGGCGTCTGCCGTAGGGGCGGAGCTTGCCTCCGCCCAAGTTTTCTCGACCGCCCGGAGGCGGAAGAAAGTATTCCGACCTCAGCCCTTTCGCCCGCCTACCCCGTGAAAGGGTTTTCGACCGTAATGCCGCTATAGCCTTGGCCGTCTCCGAGATCCTCGGAGAGAACACGCGTACATCCCGCCTGCCTCGCGGCTTCCAGAATTGCGGCATCCCAGGGTGAAATCATCGAGCGCTCGGCCAAGCCGAGGGCTGCCAAGACGATTTCGGGAGTCATCTCGACGACCGGCCATTGGGCCAGCGCGCGAACGTACTCGAACGCCTCCGAAGGCGAAAGTCCGATCCGTGCCTTTTTGGTGATATTCACGTAGAGTTCCAGCATGACCTGGGTGCTAATCGCGTAGCAGCCCTCCGCAAAGCCGCGCGCGACGATTTGCCGCGCTCTTCTTTGCTTTTCCGGCTCGTCGTCGCTGACGGCATATACGAGCACGTTGGTGTCCACGAAGGCCGCAAGCTCAGCGCTCATGAAGCGCTTCTCTGCTAGGCAACGGGCCCCCGAGGTGGACCTTCGGTTGTTCCAAGAGGTGCTGGATGCGCTCGAACGCGACCCGACGCCGGTTCTCCTGACTCACCAATTCTTTGAGGTACAGGCGCACCATTTCATTGACCGACGTATGTTGCCGAGCGGCGACGGCGCGGGCATCGCGCAGCAGGTCTTCCTCAACCGCCAAGGTTACGTTCAGTCGCTTCATTTTCACTCCCCCAGGTCAACGTCAAGATAGCACGGGTTCCGTGCAGCGAGAGCCGTCTCAGATCCGCGCGCACGGTCTCTTCAAAGTCGGAAGCGGCTTGCCGCCTCAGCGCTCGTCCCCCCCGTCCCCTCCGCCTTCCACTGCCCGGGAGATGGGTGCCCCCGGCGGCCCGTCCGGCCCAACGGGCCGGGAGAACCCAGCCCAGGGCTGAGGCCGAAGGCCGATGCCCTGGGTCAAGGATCACCACCTCCTAGCGGCCTGAAAGGCCGCGAGAACCTAAGGTCGACAGATCCGCAGAATCCGTGCGTAGGCCTAGAAAAACGAATTTGACGAGCGCTACGTTTGAGCCTGAAAGCTCTCGCGGCCTTTCAGGCCGCCTTTTGTGGGGTCTT
>JBBRUC010000392.1:0-2581 GCA_038248205.1 Thermoanaerobaculia bacterium | reverse complement strand
GGCCGTACGTCCAGTCGATTCGGCCCTTGGTCGGCACTTCGAGGGAGATCAGACGACCCGCTTGCAACGAACAGGGATCCGGCGTCACGAGTTCCTGGTTGTAGGTCATCGTCCAACGCGAGCCATCCGGCTGGGTCACCGATCCGAGGAGGGGCACTTTGACCGAGGTGCCCGGATAGTTCGGGCAGCCGCGCGAGATCGTGGGCGTCGTGTAGGCGAACGAATAGGTCCGGCCGCCGGAGAGTTCGACCGAAGAGACCGCCCGGGCCGGCTGCGCGCCGAAGGTCTGAAAAGTTACTTTGTGAACGCGACCATAATTGTCGCTCAGCACCCAGCAGTCGCCACATACCGCCACCTGGTGGTATTCGATCGTGAGGTAGTTGCCGAACGGATCTTCGATCTTGATCAGCCGCCAGTCCTCGGTGCCATACCGGGCGAACGTGCGCTTTTCGCCGTCGGCCATCTCGACCCGCTCGGTCGGCAGGTTCGAGAGACCGTCCCACGTGATCGGGCTGCCGGCCACCAGGCGGAGATAGCTCAAATCGCGCGAATAAAGGCGGCCGGCGGTGGTGGCCTGGCCCGGCAGAAGAGTTTCGTAAAAAGAATGCTCCGACCCGTCGGGCGCGATGTAGTTCCACAGATTGGCGGTGGTGTTGATCGGATTCGTGGCCGAGAGCAACTGCCCCAGCGTCAGCTGCCAGCCGAGCCCCGCGTTGGCCAACCGCTGAGGAAACGCCATGGTCTGACCCACGGCGGGTGGCTCGGTGATCTCTTCGAAATCCCAAATGTTGGAGTTGTAGACGAGCGTCAAGCCGTAGCTGAAGCCGCCGCCGGTCTCGTACGACGAGCCGATCGGGATCGTCACCGCGAGATTGCCGTTCAGGAGGTTGACGTGATCGACGTCCCCGATCTGGAACGATTTCTCGGGCCGGAATCCCCGCTCGACCGCGGAATGCTGCTGTGCCAGAGCCGGGAGGGCAGAAAGCGTGAAAATTGAGGCGAGGGACAGCAAAAATCGGCGAGAGAACGTCATGTGAATCACTCCGACGCGACCAAGGTCTGGATTTGATAAGAAAGCGTCAAGGCATCAATGGCAACGGCCACGTCTCCTGGACGGGGCACTTCGAGGCCCTGGGCTTCGGCAAGCGGAACGAAGCTGTCGACGGCGAGGAGAACGGCGCCATCCCCCTCCTCTCCCGCGTCACCCAGCGAACCGTCGGTCGCCGCGAACGCCCAGGCGGAGGCGGCCGAAGCGGCCCCCGGTCGGACCAGCAGGCCCTGCGCACGTTCCAGGGCTACTCCCACCTCAGAGGGCGAGCGACCCGGGGAGAGTGCGAGCCCGAGATCGGCGGGTTGGTTGGGAAACCCTTCCGGCGTCCCGGCCAGGGCGGCCCCCGATTCGAGGACGATCGCGATCCAAACCGACCGGGGCGGCACGGCATCTTCCAGAGGCAAGGCGATCACTCCGTCGCCATCGAGATCCTGGTCCACCCCGGAATACCGGCGGACTTCGATCCCGCTATCGACCGAGACGCGTCCGAGGCCCACCCAGGCAACCCGAGCCCCGGCCGCAAGGCCGCGGACGGTCGGTGTCGGTTCGAAGGTCAGCGCCGGCTGCGCCAAAGAAGGCAGAGCCCACAGAAAGACGGCGAGTAGGGTGACGGTCAGAGGGTGGGCGGTGTGTTGAGTCATTGGAAGTGAGCCTCCGAAGGGAGTGTACGCGCGAGAAGGCTATCTCGTTGGGTAGAGGCCATCCGCGGTGACGACGCGACCCGCTCGGCGACGCGAAAAACCCTCGGCCCGCCAAGGAAAGCGCTTTCGGCGACCGGAAAACCCCTGGGTCTGTCGGTTGACAGCCCTCGGGGCCTGGTATATCAAAGTCGGGAAAATTAGCCGACAGGGGGCTTTGCGCCGAGATTCGCGGGCTCTAAATTGGCCGAGCGGGGGTTCCACCCGACGGCAGCTTGAGGAGAGGTCGATGAACATCCCGGAGGAATTTGGCAGCTACCTGCTGCTCAAGAAGCTATCCGAGGACGCGCTCGGCGAGACGTTTCGCGCCGCGAAGGTGGGCGCTCGGGGGTTGGAGCAGGTTTCGCTGCTCAGGGTGCTCAACGGCAAGGGGATCGACGGCGGCAAGCTCTGGCCCAAGCTGAGTAACGGTGCGGCGATCCAAGCCGCCCTGCGCAGCCCGAACATTGGCAACGGGGTGGACGTCGGCCGGGTGCGTAACCAGCCCTACGTCGCCTACGACTACATCTCGGGCAAGAACCTGGCGACGATCTTCGCCCAGACCGAGCGGCGGATGTCGCCGATCCCGACCGATCATGCCCTGCTGATCGCCGAGCGTTTGGCGCTCGCCCTCGCGGTGGCGAGCGAGAGCCGGGTGGGCGACCAACGGGTGCTCCATGGGTTCGTCGTGCCGCACCTGGCGATGGTCTCGAACGAGGGAGAGACCCGCCTGCTCGGCTTCGAGATCGCCAGCGGCCTGCGCGAGGTGGGTGGCATCGCCGATCCGGACATCGCATCGTACTTGGCGCCCGAGGCGGCGGCGGGGGCGCCGGTCGCCAAGGCGGACGACTGT
>JBBRUC010000391.1:0-2603 GCA_038248205.1 Thermoanaerobaculia bacterium | reverse complement strand
GGCGGACCAGATCGCGCAGCGCGTCGCCGACGGTTGCACCTTCGACTTGGAGTTCGCCCTTCTCTCCGGTGAACCGGCGGAGCGGTGTAGGAATGTGAATTGTCGCAGCCACTGCGGGTCTCCTCAGGTCAACTCGATGGTCTCTTCGTCGAAACGCTCGCGGTCGTCGGAGAGGCGCCAGCTTCGCACGTCTTCGGATTTTCCGCCGCGGATGGAAACGATCAGGTAGGACAGGCCCGGCCAAGCGTGCTCGCGATCGAATTCGCTCGGCCGTGCCGGGTGGTCGGGGTGGGAATGAAAATAGCCGATCACCCCGAGCCCCTCGGCGCGCGCCGCCTTCTCCGCAGCGAGCACCGCCTCGGGCGGAATCACGTACCGATTGTGGCGACTGTCCTCGCGCGCGTTGTCGGCAAGGACCAAGCGAACGACTTCCGTACAGGCCGAGCTGCCGACACCTTGCCCGGACGCGCCCGGTGTCCCCGGCAACTCCCGTCCGATCATCACGCCGCAGGCCTCGTCGGGATAGCCCGCCTCCAGATGGCGTTTGATCGTCTCGCGATCCGCGGCGGAGAGGATCAGGGTCGAAGAAGGTTGCGGGCTCAAATCTCTTCCTCCCAAAACGCCTCGGTCAGGTACTTGTCGGCCCCGTCGCACAGAACGGTAACGATCGTGCCGTTCTCGATCTCTTCGGCGAGCGCCAACGAGGCCGCCACGTTGCCGCCGGCCGACACGCCGACCAGCAGGCCCATCTCCCGCGCCAGGCGCTTCACCATGGCGTGGGCCGCCTCGGTCGAGATCTCGCGCGCCTCGTGGGCGAGGGTCGGATCGTAGATCGCCGGCACAAGGGCCGAGGCCATGTGCTTCATCCCTTCGATCCCGTGGAACGGCCCGTCCGGCTCGATCGAGATCCGCCGGACGTTGGGAGCCTGATTGCGCAAGAATCGCCCGACACCCATGAAGGTGCCGCTGGTGCCGAGTCCGGTGACGAAGTGGCTGATCCGGCCGTCGGTCTGCCGCCAGATTTCGGGACCGGTCGTCAGAAAG
Organism: Thermoanaerobaculia bacterium; assembly: GCA_038248205.1. Lineage (GTDB taxonomy): Bacteria > Acidobacteriota > Thermoanaerobaculia > Multivoradales > UBA5704 > DASYKS01. Next base: position 1,559 of record JBBRUC010000391.1, on the reverse strand, counting down.
TGGGCGCGCCAGTTCTCGGGGTTCGAATACTGGTCGAGGTACGCCCAGCGCTCCGGCTCCTCGGCCACCAAGCGACGTGCTTGCCGGATCGCGCCGTCGCTCCCTTCGAGCGGATCGGTGATCCGAATCTCAGCGCCGTAGGCACGCAAGATGCGTTTCCGCTCCGGGCTCGCGCTGTCCGGCAGGCAGAGGGTGACCGGAATACCGCGCGCGGCGCCGATCATCGCGTAAGCGATGCCGGTGTTGCCCGAGGTGGCATCCAACAATCGCCGCCCGGCTCCAAACTCCCCCCGGCGTTCTGCTGCCACGATCATCGCGAGTGCCGGCCGGTCCTTGACCGAACCGCCGGGGTTGCACAGCTCCGCTTTGGCATAGAGAGACACCTCAGGCCGTCCGACCAGGCGCGACAGATCGAACAGAGGGGTATTGCCGATCCGTGAAAGCGGATCGACCGCCTCGGAGTGGAGGATGGCGGGGGGAGCCAGAAGCTCCGGCGAAAGCGTGGCGTGGGCAGGCATCAAAGCATCGCGGGAGGGGGATATCTCTCGGATTCCAGCCCGCGACGCCAAATATGACAGCTTTGGTCTTCTTTAGGGAAGCCCCCGTTCGAGGGGACCGCTGTCGCCCGCCCTGCTATCATTCCGCGGTTCCGCAGAAGCCTTGGTGCTTCAGACCGACCGGGCCGGTGGGCCGGTCGGGGCTGACCGCCGCGGCCGATGCATCTACCAGAGGCGAAAACTCCCGCATGAGCAACCTCGCGAGCGGCACGATGGTCGGCCGCTACAAGATCGACAAGTTCTTGGGCGCCGGGGCGATGGGAGAGGTCTACCTGGCCGACGATCCGCACATCGATCGGAAGCTGGCGATCAAGACCGTTCGCTTGAGCGGGCGCGAATCCGAGGTCGAGGACCGGAAGAAGCGCCTGCTGCGCGAGGCGCGCGCGGCGGGCCGGATGCTCCATCCGAACATCGTCACCCTGTTCGATGCCGGCGAAGCGGAGGGGCTGGTCTTCTTGGCGTTCGAGTACGTCGAAGGGGCGGATCTGGCGAACCGGCTGGAGTCCGGGCCGGCGCTGTCGATCTCCGACGTGCTGCGCTGGACCCGCCAGGCCGCCGAGGCGCTCGCCTACGCGCACGACCACGACGTCGTCCACCGCGACGTCAAGCCGAGCAACATCCTGATCGACGCGGCCAACCAGGTGAAGGTCACCGACTTCGGCATCGCGAAGATGGGCGGCCAGAGCGCCGAGCTGACGATCGCCGGCTCGGTGATGGGCAGCCCCCAGTACCTGTCGCCGGAGCAGATCCGCGGCGACGACCTCGACGGCCGGAGCGATGTCTTCTCGCTCGGCGTCGTGCTCTACGAGCTGCTCTCGGGCAAGCGCCCGTTCGACGGCGAGACGCTCACCACCCTGGTCTACAAGATCCTCCACCAGGAGCCGCCGCCGGTCTCGGCCCTGCGCGCGGTGCCCGAGCGGCTGGAAGCGCTGCTCCTGCGGATGCTCGAAAAAGACCGCGACCAGCGGATCGGCTCGGCGCGTGAGGTGGCGGCCGAGCTGC
>JBBRUC010000390.1:0-2720 GCA_038248205.1 Thermoanaerobaculia bacterium | reverse complement strand
GAGAAGCGGCGGAGTACCTACGGGCCGGCGACCGGCTGGCTCGGTTCCCCGATGGGAGCTTCCCGCCGGGATTGCCGTTTGTTCGAACGGGCCGGTTGGCAATCAGCCCGGCGAGGTAGACGGGCCGGGCGCGAAAATCCAAAAATCATCAGATCGTTGCGCCCCCTTACTGGTTGGTGCGGTCCCGCGTTCCGACAGGGTGGAGCGTCGCATAGCGCGGGACTCGCCGTCTCGGCGTTCGCCGTGCTCGGGCTGGTGGTTTTCCTGGGCGTTCACCAAGCGCTCGGCTCGATCGAAGTCGCGCTCGACGCCCGGACGGCGACCGGAGATCTGCTGCTGCCGAAGCTGCGCGAGAACGTCCTCGCGATGGGCCTGCGCTCGACCGCTCTGATCTTCGCGACCGGAATCTTCTCCACCGCGCTCGATACCTTGGGCGAGCGCCAGCGCCGGGAGGCGCTGGTCGACGGCCTCACCGGCTGCAACAACCGGCGCTCGTTTTCCGGTGCCATCACCCGAGAGGCCGAACGCAGCCGTCGCTTGGGTTTGGGACTCGGCTTGCTCTTTCTCGACCTCGACCTCTTCAAGGAACTGAACAACCGCTACGGCCACGAGGCCGGCGATTTGGCCCTCGCCCGCGCCGCCCGGCGCATCGAGTCGGCGCTGCGAGAAACCGACCTGCTGTTCCGCTGGGACGGCGAAGAATTCGTGGTCTTGATGGCCCACACCCACATCGAGGAAATCGGCGAGGTCGCCGAACGCGTTCGCCGGGCGCTCGAACGAGAACCGCTGGCGGCGTTGCCCGGCGGGGGGGAGTTGGCCACCACCGCGAGCCTCGGAGCGGTCGCCACCTCGCGCTTTCCCTGCGACCCCGCCGAGCTTGTCCGGCGGGCGGATGAGGCCTGCTACGAAGCGAAGAAGCTGGGGCGGAACCGGGTGGTCGTGGCGGCGTGGGGTTGATGTTGCCGCACGCCCGGCGTAGGACGTGCGGCGTCGAAGGGTTCGGCTAAAGGCAGGTCGTCTGCCGGGTGCACCACTTGGAGCATGGCGCGCACTCGGTAGCGCAGCTCCCAAAGGCAGTGCATTGAGAGGTGCAGACTCGCGGGTCGGTCTCGGTCAAGCCGCCGATGATCGGCGTCATCGTCTCTGGGTTGAGTGCCCGAAGGGTCTCTCGGCTCAGGGCGAGTTTGCGGGATCTTCTCTCCATGTCGTGACTCCTCTCCGCTCCGTTGCGAGGCTGGTCGGCCTCCAGTTGTCCTGTGAGAATCATAGGACAACGGCAGCTTAAAGAAAAGCGTTAAGTTCAGTTTGTAATTCCTGGGGACGTGCCCCTCCATCAGCCCTTCGAGTGCCGAGCGGGTCGCCTCGGTAAAACGCGAACCCGCGAGATAGCGCAGCAGGTTCGTTTTACGAACCAGTCCCGATTGGCCCCCTGTAGCTCACTACCCATGGATGGAGGAGAATGTATGAAACCACGGTTTCTCGTGCCCGCGTCAGCCTTGCTGATCGCAGGATCGGCTTCAGGCCTGACCTACACTGGAGGGGCGAATCAGTTCGCCGGCGGTTTCAGTCCGTCCAATGTGCCGAACGGCGGCTTCGGCGGCGGCGGCTGTACGGCGATCCACACGCCGATCGTCTTTCTGCATGGCAATGGGGACGAGGCGAAGAATTGGGACTATCCGTCATCGACTGGGGTCGCCTCGGTCTACGACGAGTTCAAGGCCGCGGGCTATAACGATTGCGAGCTGTTCGGCCTCACCTGGCTGTCGAGCTCCGAGCGCGGCGCGCCGCAGCTGAATTATCACAGCCCGACCAAAGCGGCGGCAAGAGCACGCAGTTCTTTTCGCTGCGCGCCGGATATAACGATCAGATCGCCTGTTCCACCACCTCGTACTACACGGGTTGCGGCGACACGTCGAAATTCGACAGCTATTCGAACGTCAAAGCCCAGCTGAACGTCGGCCGGGGCTCGACGGCGATCCAGTACGACTACGATTTTACCGATTGGAGCCGTTTCAATACCGGCGGCGGCGATTCCGACGGTGTCGGCCACTTCCGCTCGAAGAACAACACCGGGGTGATCCAAAAGAACATGATCACCGGCACCGGCACCGGCACCGGCACCTGCACGGGAACCGGGTGCTGCTCCGGCTATGGGTATACCTGCGTGAACTAGAAGACCCCGCAATCGACCCGCTCGATCAGAGAGTTCGGAGGAAACCAGCTATGGAGTTGACCGCCGCGAGAGCGACTTCGTCCCGAGACGACGCCCGTCCTTTCCTCGATCGTCTCAATGCCGAGTGGCACGAGCGGGCGCTCCAGATCTTCATGGTCGTCGTGCTCGGGCACTGGGCGGAGCATCTGGCGCGGGCGTCCCAGATCTACGTCCTCCACTGGCCGATCCCGGCGTCGCGCGGCGTGCTCGGGCTTTGGTTCCCCTGGCTGGTGATCTCCGAGTCGCTCCAGATAGGTGCCACTCTGACCTGCGGCGGGGCTCCGCCCGTGTTTGACCCCCTGCAAAAGATTTTGCACCTGTCCAGATCTTTTGACATCTGGGTGAGCCCTGCACTATCAGAGCTTTCCGGGTTCGTACCGAGATCAAGATCGCCTACGCCTGGTTCGTCAGGGCTTTTCGAGAAGCGGCGGAGTACCTACGGGCCGGCGACCGGCTGGCTCGGTTCCCCGATGGGAGCTTCCCGCCGGGATTGCCGTTTGTTCGAACG
>JBBRUC010000389.1:0-2750 GCA_038248205.1 Thermoanaerobaculia bacterium | reverse complement strand
GGTCAAGCAGGAAAGCGCCGAGGCTGTGCGCGAGCTTCAGGCGCTCGGGCTGGAGCCCGTCCTGTTGACCGGTGACAACCGGACCACTGCCGAGGCGGTCGCCGCGAAGGTCGGCATCGCGAAGGTCGTAGCGGAGGTGCTGCCCTCGGAGAAGGTCGATGCGGTCCGCGACCAGCAGTCGGCGGGTCGAACCGTGGCGATGGTCGGAGACGGTGTCAACGACTCCCCCGCCCTGGCCCAGTCCGACCTCGGGATCGCGATCGGCACCGGCTCGGACGTGGCGATCGAAGCCAGCGACCTGACCCTGATTTCCGGAGACCCGCGGGGAACCGTCGAGGCGATCCGGCTGAGCCGGGCCACGCTGAAGACGATCAAGCAGAACCTGGTCTTCGCCTTCATGTACAACATCGTCCTGATCCCGGTGGCGATGACCGGCCGCCTGAACCCCATCCTGGCCGGGGCGGCGATGGCGATGAGTTCGATATTCGTGGTCACGAACTCGCTTCGCCTGCGCTCGTTTCGTCGCTCTTTCTGAGGTCGGGCCTCCCGATGTTGCGCTGTCGGGTTGACAGCACTGCCCGGCTGGTCTATGCCTAGTACATGCGCGAACGAATAACTCCTTCACTCGTCATCTCTTTGCTAGCCCTCGCCGTCGCCCTCGGCGGCGTCAGCTACGCAGCGATCAAGATCCCAAGGAACTCGGTCGGCACGGCGCAGATCAAGAAGAAGGCGGTGACCACGGCGAAGCTGAAGCAGAAGGCCGTGGGTTCGGGCAAACTGAAACGGGGGGCGGTGAGGGCCGGGAAGCTCGGAGTTGACGCTGTCAACTCAGCCAAGGTCAGGGACGGCTCGCTGCTTCGGGACGATTTCGCCCCCGGACAGCTGGCCGGCGACGCCTGGTATTCGGCCCGCGAAACGGACGGCCCGCTGTTCGAAGTGTCCGGCGATTTCACGCCCGTCGTGACCACTCAGGTGCTCCCGCCGGGTAGTTACGTTCTCGCGGCGCGGGCAAACGTGATCGGGGGCGGCGGAGTAAAGAACACGCTGATCTGTTCCATGGAGAACGACGCGGCTCAGAACTTCACTGTCGGCAGCGGTGACATGTTGCCGCTCTCGATGTCTGCGGCCGCGACGCTGGAGGAGCCCGGCACGATCTCGCTGTTCTGCGATAAATCCGGCGCCGGCACGCCATCGATTGCACAGGCGCACATCATCGCCACGAGCGTCGCAGAGCTGACGGGCGACTGAGAGCGCGGGCGATCTGCGTCTCCATTCCCGGTCGAATGATGGACGAGAGCATCCCGCTGACGGCAGAGGATCGCGCGATCCTCGATCTGGAGGGGCCGAACGTCGCCGGCCATATGGTCAAGGTGATCCGGGTTGCCGAGCCGGGGGTGACTGCCGGGCAGCTGAAGCAGGCTGTCACCGCGCGCATCGGATCGGCGCCGGAGCTGACCCGCAAGCTCGGCGGCGAGCCGGGTGCGCCCTGCTGGGTCAGTGATCCGGACTTCGACCTCGACCGCCACATCGCCGTCCTCGCCAACGGCGAAGAGATCAGCGGCGACGATATCCGTCGGGCAACGGCGGCCCTACTGGAAGAGAAGCTCGACCGGGCCCTGCCGCTCTGGCGAATCGACGTCGCCCCGATGAGCGACGGCGGTACCGCCCTGATCTGGCGGATCCACCACGTGATGGCCGACGGGTCGACGGCGATGCGACTGGCCCGCCAGATTCTCTGGGACCGCAGCGAAGCCGGCGAAGGGGCTGTTAGCGAGCGCCCGGGCGGAGGCGGAGGCGGGACCGATGTCGCGTCCCACGAAGACCACGAGCGTCGGCGCCGTCATCTGCTCGGCCTCTACCAGCGGGAGTTCGCCCGCTCTGCCTCGACCTCGCCTTTCGACGGCGATCCCGGCGGCGCCCGCACCGTGTCCTTCGCGACCGTCTCGCTGGCCGAGCTTCACGACTCGGCGAAGTCCCTGGCCGGAGCGACGTTGAACGATGCGGTCCTGGCTGTGGTCGCCGGGGCGCTGCGCCGCTGGATGGACCTCCACGACTCGGTCCGGGCCGAATCTCTGCGGGTCAAGGTGCCGGTCAACCTCCACCACGGCGACGACGGCCTCGCCAACCGCGACTCCTACTTCTCGGTGCCGCTGCCGCTCGGGGAGCCCGACCCGCTGCAGCGACTGCGCGAGATCACCAAGGCCACCGGCGAGCGCAAGGAAGACCACGACGCCGAAGAGCTCGACCAGATCCTGCGCCGCGTCTCTGGCAAGTCAAAGCGCCTCGGTCACCTGCTCAGCCGGGTCGAAGCGAGCCCGCGACGCTTCGCTCTCAGCGTCTCGAACGTCAAGGGGCCGCGCAGTCGGGTCACGATCCAGGGGGCGCCGGTCGAGACGATCCACTCGGTGGTCGAGATCGGGCACCACCACGCGCTGAGGATCGCGGTGCTGTCGGTCGATGATCGGCTCTGCTTCGGCTTCTGTGCCGATCCGGACCTGGTCACCGACCTTGAAGAGATGGCCGCAGGTGCCGAGGGAGAAGCCATGCTGATCGCCTCCCTGGCCCGGGCCGGATCCTGAATTCAGTCTAGACTCAAAATATGAGTTCGGGAAGCACAACTGACGACGCCTCCCCTGCGACCCTGCCGACGGCCGCGGTCGAGGATTACGCCAAGGCGATCTACTCGCTGACCGGATGGGGCCCGGAGACCGCATCGACCAACGACCTCGCGGTGCGGCTCGGAGTCAAGC
>JBBRUC010000388.1:0-2765 GCA_038248205.1 Thermoanaerobaculia bacterium | reverse complement strand
GTCACCGCGAGATTGCCGTTCAGGAGGTTGACGTGATCGACGTCCCCGATCTGGAACGATTTCTCGGGCCGGAATCCCCGCTCGACCGCGGAATGCTGCTGTGCCAGAGCCGGGAGGGCGGAAAGGGTAAAAATCAATGCGAGGGAGCAGCGGAAAAGCCGGCGAGATGATTTCATTGGATTCACTCCGACGCGACCAAGGTCTGGATTTGATAAGAAAGCGTCAAGGCATCGATCGCCACGGCAACATCTCCCGAACGGGGTACTTCGAGATCCTGGGCCTCGGCGAGCGGAACAAAGCTGTCGGCGGCGAGGAGTACGGCGCCATCCCCCTCTTCTCCCGCGTCCCCCAGCGAACCGTCGGTCGCCGCGAACGCCCAGGCGAAGCCGGCCGGAGCGGCCCCCGGTCGGACCAAGAGGCCCTGTGCACGTTCCAGGGCTACTCCCACCTCAGAGGGCGAGCGACCTGGGGAGAGGGCGAGCCCGAGATCGGCGGGTTGGTTGGGAAACTCCTCCGGCGTCCCGGCCAGGGCGGCCCCCGATTCGAGGACCACCGCGATCCAAACCGACCGGGGCGGCACGGCATCTTCCAAGGGCAAGGCGATCACCCCGTCGCCGTCGAGATCCTGCTCCACCCCGGAATACCGGCGAACTTCGATCCCACTATCGACCGAGACGCGTCCGATGCCCACCCAGGCCACCCGAGCACCGGCCGCAAGGCCGCGGACGGTCGGTGCGGGTTCGAAGGTCAGCGCCGGCTGCGCCCAAGAGGGCAGCGCCCACAGAAAGACGGCGAGCAGGGTGACGGTCATTGGGCGGGCGGTTTGTGTGATCATTTGAGGTAAGCCTCCGGAAGGAGTGTACGCGCGAAGAGCCGAAGTCGTTGGGCGGCGGACGGCTCAGCGTGGCACACGCTGCTTGCATCCGCCGCAGATTCAGCAGCGTAAACCAGAATATACACTTTCAAATAGCTTCAAACCCTCCTACGATTGGGTAACAACCCTTGCGCCGGCCCGCGCGGTCGGCGCCAACCGGAAGAGGAGATCTCGAATGAAACTAGTACTCGTGCTCGGCTTCGCGATGCTCGCCCTGTCCCTGCCGGCCGCCGCGGCCGCCCCGGCCATTGTCGATTCGGCGGAGGCTTCGATCCAAGCGACGGCGATCGACGGAACTGTGCCGTTCCTCAATCTCATGGTGAAGCCGCCGATTTCCTGCGAGAACCTGACCGGCACGAGCTGCACCAGCGTGGGCGCAACCCAAGGGTGCAAAGATGTCTGTGGGTACTCCTACGTTTGCACGTGCACCCAATTTGGCTCGATCAAATACTGGGCTTGCCCGTATACCTGCTGAGCCTCGGGAGTTCCCTTCGACTTCGCTCAGGGAACGGCACCGCCTGAGCGAAGTCGAAAAACTGCGGCCGCGAGCCTAGCCGCGGCCCGGTGGCTGAGCGTAGTCGAAGCCCAGCGTAGTCGAAGCCCCCGCCTCACCCCGCCCGCTTGGCCGTCACCACCACGCCCGGATCCCAGACCGTGGGGGTCGCGGGCGGCGCCGCGCGGCGCCTCTACCGCTTCGCGCACGGCGCGCAGGACGGTTCGTTCGGTCGCGGCCCATTCCCCTGCCGCCACGGGCTGGCGGGCAAACCATACCCCGAAGTTCAAGGAACCTCTGACGAGTTCACCCGAACGCCACGGCCGCGCCACGCTCCGGCGTCCTCGGCGGCATAGCGTTTTCCGAGTGGCCCTAGAGCCCCAACGACCCGGGAGGAACCGAAACGTGCCAGCACGCGTCGACCTGCACGTCCACAGCAAGCACTCGAACCGCCCGACGGAATGGCTGTTGCGCCGGGTGGCCGCCGCCGAGAGCTACACCGAGCCGCTCGATCTCTATCGGACGGCGCGCGCGCGGGGGATGGATTTCGTCACCATCTCGGATCACGACACGATCGACGGCGCCTTGGAGATCGCCCACCTGCCCGGGACGTTTCTCTCCTGCGAAGTGACGGCCGCGTTCCCGGAGGACGGTTGCCAGATCCACCTGCTCACGCTGGGGATCACCGAGGGGCAGTTCCGGGAAATCGACCGCCTGCGCGGCAATCTCTACGAACTGCGCGACTATCTGCGCGGCGAAGGGGTCCTCTGTTCGGTCGCCCATCCGCTGTTTCGGGTGAACGAGCGGCTGACGGTTTCGCACGTTGAAAAACTGCTCGTCCTGTTCGACCGGTTCGAAGCGATCAACGGCATTCACGACGCGGGGGAAAACGCCCTGGTGCGGCGCATCCTCGAGAGCCTCACGCCCGAGGCGATCTTCGACCTCGCGACCCGCCACCGGTTGGAACCCTGGGGCTTACGGCCGTGGGACAAGAGCTTTACCGGCGGCAGCGACGACCATGGCGGACGCTACATCGCGACCACCTGGACCGAGACGCCGGACGCGGAAGAGGCGTTCGATTTCCTCGCCCACCTGCGCGCCGGCCGCGCCGAGCCGGGGGGTGAACCGGGGTCGAGCCGACGCCTGACCCAAAGCCTCTATGCGATCGCCGCCGAGTGGCATCGGCGCGCGGTGCCTGCCTGGGCGTTCTGGGCGCGGCGCGACCCGCTGGCGAAGCTGCTCGGGGCGCTCGCCGCGGCACCGCCCCAGGGGGCCGCGCGGCGCGCTCCGGAGGCGGTCGGCTTCGCCGCCCTGGGCCGCGACCCGGTGGCGCGCGCGGCGGCGGCGGGCCGCGCGGCGTTCGAGGCGATGGCGAAGAAGATCACCAAGCGCCTGGCG
>JBBRUC010000387.1:0-2788 GCA_038248205.1 Thermoanaerobaculia bacterium | reverse complement strand
TCGGCGACCAAACGGTATTCGCCGTGAACGTTCGAGCGGCGATATCGAGAGTGGCTGCGGATGGAGCCTATGACTGGTCGTTCGGCGAATTCGGCTATGCGATAGCCGCCCCCAGTCTGCTCAAGATCGGCGGCAAGCCCTACACCCCGTCACTCGCAATCCAAGAGGACGGCAAAGTATTGGCCGCCGGCAGCTATGGACCGCGGCCCCTGCTCACGAGAATCACCGAAGACGGCGGACTTGATCCCACCTTCGGTGACGGAGGCTCGGTCCTGAATCGTAAGATTGTTTATCGGGCCCCCGACCGCCATCTCAGCGACGTCGAAGTCGATGCCAAAGGCCGCATACTGGCTTCAGGAGGGCTCTGGAAGAAGGTAAAAGGGGAGCGGGTGGTTTACGGTTACGTGACGCGCTACCTGACAAACGGGAAGCTCGATCGCTCCTTTGGTAAGCGCGGCCGGATGCTCTTCAAGGGCCTTGATTCCTCCGGTGTCTACTTCCGGGCTCTCGAGGTCACCCCTGGAGGCCGCATCATCGTCCTTCGAAACAACTCCAAAGGCACCTCGGCGATCGCCTTGACCCCCAAGGGCAAGCTCGATCGCCGCTTTGCCAAAGGGAAGCGTTTCCTTCGTCTGCCATGGGCTTCGAAGCTGACAACTGACGCAAGCGGAAGGCTTGCAGCCTTCGGAGTGAGCGCTGGAGACTCCACTGGTGAGCTGCCAACCGGATGCGCCCGGGTGTATTCGTTCAACTGGGCCGGCCTGATGCGCAAGGGGTTCGGTGGCGACGGGGTGAAGTACTTGTGCCCGGCAAAGCTCGGGCAAGTGTTTGACGCGATCGCTTACCCTCCCCAGGGGATCTATCAATGGGACCTGACCATGGGGTCAGATGGAAAGCCGGTGGTTGCGATGGGACTGTCCGGGGGTCTCGGACCCAACCTGGTAACGACCAGGCTGAACCTCGACGGATCGATTGACCGCTCCTTCGCCGATAATGGGCTATTCGGGACGAAGTTCGGATCCGGCATCATCGCGGTGGCAAGTTCGCCCCACGGCCTCCTTGTCAGCGCTGGTGACACCGACCTCGAAGGGAACTTCGACAGCTACCTCTACCGATTCCAGCCGTAGGTTGCCGTTCCGGGGCCTTGAACCCCCCATCGCCGCTCGCTGTAACGGATGTATGAGTCTTTCTAGTGGACACACGACAGCGCTTGACGTACTCGCTGGAAAGGTCGGGGCGAGTGAGCACACTTTGCGGTGGGCAGTCAACGAAGGAACCGGCGGGCCGAGCGAGCCTCTTCCGGGAAGCCTCAGAAGAGCACCGATGAGAAGCGCTTCGTGAGGGCCTCCCGGCCACGCGTGCGAAGCTGCGGGGGGCGCTTCGTACCGATCAAAACGTTCGCTTCTAACGGACAGACAAACCCGATATAATGGACACATGACGGTACTTGAGATACTCGCTGGAGAGGTCGGAACGAGTGAGCGGACTCTCCGGCGGGCGGTGAATGACGGCGCCTTGCGGGCCGAGCGGATCTCGCCCCGGAAGCTCCAGATCAGCGCCGGCGAGATGCGCTTTGTCAGGGCCTCTTGGCCGATGCTCGCAAAGCTGCGGGAAGCGCTTCGGACCGAGCACAACGTTCGCTTCGCACTGCTATTTGGTTCGGCGGCTCGGGGTGACGACTCGAAGGACAGCGACCTCGACATCCTAGTCGAGATGCGGGATTCTTCCTTCGACCGGCAGATTGATCTTGCGATCAAGCTGGGTCGGCTTTCCGGAAGAGAGATTGACCTCCTTGATCTGACGACGGCCGAAGCCAACCCGGATCTTCTGGTCAACGCGATCGGCGAAGGCAGGGTGATTGTCGATCGGGACGGTCGCTGGCCCGCATTGAAGGCGAACGAGAAGGATCTGACCCGTAGAGCCGAGGGGGAACGGTCTGCGCAGGTCAAGTCCGCGTTGGCTGGAATCGACCGTCTGTTGGGTCAGTGACGACGGCGCCCCGAAAGGCGGAATCGAGGCGCTGGCGCAAGTCGATCGGCAATCACCTCGAGGACTTCCCGAGGCAGTTTCTTGCCCTTGAAATGCGATGGGGGCGTTTGGGGACGGCTTCGAGATCGACCTCCTCAAGAAGGCCTACGAAACCGGTTCGGATCTCGACGCTTACAACCGCGCGCAGGCACTCGAGCGGGCGGTGGGGCGGGTTCAGAACTACGTCGCCGACTTGAGCATCGACGGGGTCAAACTAGCCGGTCTGGAAGCGGCGAAAACGAGTGATTCTGGTCCCGCGGTGAGGGCTTTCGAAACTTTTCGCGCGGCGGGCGTGATTGGCACAGGGCTCTGCCGCCGTCTGGTTCGCGCCCAGACCTCGCGCCGCTTCCTCGACCACGATTACGTCAACGTGCCCGCAGGAAGTCTCCATAAATCGGCCCTGCTGGTCAGAGATTGTCCGACGGACTTCCTGCGCAAGTATCGGTTCTGGATCGTCGATTTTCTCTAGGCTCAGGTAGCTGGAGGTGTCGGCGCGGAATCGCGCTCGAGGTCGAGGAGCCGCTGCTTGAGGTGGGTTCCGGCGGCCCCGTTTCCGTAGCCTCCGATCGAACCGTCGCCCCGGATGACCCGGTGACAGGGAATGATCAGGGAGATCGGGCTGCTCGACATCGCCGTGCCCACGGCCCGGGCCGCACCGGGGCTGCCGGCCATGATGGCGACGTCGCCATAGCTGGCCGTTTCACCGTAGCGAATCCGGCGGGTGGCCATCAGGGCGCGCAACCTGAAGCCGGGGATGAGG
>JBBRUC010000386.1:0-2790 GCA_038248205.1 Thermoanaerobaculia bacterium | reverse complement strand
GGCTGAGGCCGAAGGCCGATGCCCTGGGTTGAAAAACCCTACGGAAAGGCGGCCTGAAAGGCCGCGAGTGCTTCCGCCCACGTAGCGCTCGTCGAATTCGATTTCATAGACTTCCAGGAACGCACGGAGTCTGAAGATCTGTCGACCTTAGGTTCTCGCGGCCTTTCAGGCCGCTAGGAGCTAGGAGATCCTTGCCCCAGGGCATCGGCCTTCGGCCTCAGCCCTGGGCTGGGTTCTCTCGGCCCGTTGGGCCGGACTCTTGGGTTTGCCGGTGCCTCCTCCTCGCGGTCGATGCCGGCACGCAACCCGGAGACCGGCGGGTGGAGAGGGCTCCGCAGGCGAAGATCCCCGTCGAGATCGCCGCGGCCCCACTCTGCCTTCGCTGAACTGAACAGAGGTCCGCGTTCAGAACTCAGGCCCGGCGCGCCGTCCGACAGAGGGCTGCGCGCTGAGCTGAGTCGTGACGGCCAGCCGCGACTCCAGCGCCGCCGAGGAACCTCCCCCGCCGTTAGTGAACCATCGGGGCGTCGCCGCCTTTCTTGGGGGCTTTCATCAGGAAGACGAGCGGTGCGGCGAGGACGAAGGCCCAGCCGAGGGTGCGGAAGGCGTCGACGAAGGAGAGCATGGCGGCTTGGCGTTGGACCATGCCGGTCACCGCGGCCATCGCGCGCTGCGCCGCCGTCACCGGGTCGGCGCCCGCCGCCTGGTAGGCGCGTTTCAATCCGTCAAGGAAAGCCCGCGTTGGAGGGTCGAACGGATCGACGTGGCCACCCAAGACCGAGAAATGGACCTGCTGCCGGCGCGCCAGGAGCGTCGTCGCGGTGGCGATTCCCATCGACCCGCCGATGTTTCGCATCAGGTTGAAGATGCTCGTCGCGTTGCCCATCTTCTCCTTGGCGATCGGGCTCATCGCAGCGGCCGTGAGCGGCACGAACAACAGGCCGAGCGAGACGCCCTGGACGAACTGCGGCCAGAAGATGTCCCAATACCCCGCATCGAGGCTGAGCGTGCCGTGCCAGAAGAGAGTGACCGCGGCTAAATAAAAGCCGGCCATCAGCAACCGCTTGGCGCCGACGCGATTCAAGATCAACCCCACGATCGGCATCGCGAGGAACGAGCCGATCCCCCGAGGCGCCATCGCGAAGCCCGCCTGGTACGCAGGGTAGCGCAGGAGCGACTGAAGGAAGATCGGCACCAGCACGAGCGAGCCGTAGAGGCCGAAGCCCATCACCGTCATCAGCAGGACGCCGGTCGCATAGGTGCGGTTTTTCAGCGCCCGCAGGTCGACGATCGGGGTCGAGGTCATCAGCTCGCGGATGATGAACGCGATCAGACCGACCGCCGCCGCGACACCGAGCGCGGTGATCAGGTCGGAGGAGAACCAATCGTCCTCCTGCCCCTTGTCGAGCACGATTTGCAGCGCGCCGACGCCGAGCGCGAGGAAACCCAATCCCCAGTAGTCGATCTTCGCTTTGGCGCGCCGCAGGTACGACGGATCGTGGATGTAGAGCTGGATCAGCAAGAGGGCCAGCAGGCCGACCGGCACGTTGATGTAGAAGACCCAGCGCCACGACGTGTTGTCGGTGAGCCAACCGCCCAAGACCGGGCCGATGATCGGCGCGACCACGATGCCCAAACCCCAAAACGCCATCGCCTTGCCGCGCGACTCGGACGGAAAGGTTTCGAGCAGCACCGCCTGCGAGAGCGGTTGAAGACAGCCGCCGGTCAGCCCTTGGACGACGCGAAAAAAGATCAGCATCGGCAGCGTCGGCGCGAAGCCGCACAGAAACGAGGCGATCGTAAAGCCGCCGACCGAAAGCAGGAGCAGGCGCTTGCGACCGAAGCGGCCGGCGAGCCAACCGGTCATCGGCAAGACGATCGCGTTAGCGACCAGATAGGAGGTGAGCGCCCAGGTGGCCTCGTCGATCGACGACGACAGGCTCCCCGCGATATGCGGCAGGGAGACGTTGACCACCGTCGTGTCCAGAACCTCCATGAACGTCGCGAGCATCACGGAGATCGCGACGATCCAAGGGTTGACCGACGGGATCGGCGCCCCTTCCGGCGCGCCGGGTGCGTTCGGAACGTTCGACACTTCGGCCGCGCCGGAGGCGGCCGCTGGAGCGGGAGACTCCATCGGCGTCTTAGCGCACGAAGACGGTCGGCACGGCCGACATGCCGGGGCGCAGGCGCGGCTCGCCGGTCGAGTCCCGATCGATCGCGATCCGGACCGGGATGCGCTGGACGACCTTGACGAAATTGCCGGTCGCATTCTCCGGCGGCAGCAGGCTGAAGCGCGAGCCGGTGGCCGCGGAGATCGACTCGATGTGGCCGGGCCAGGTCTTGCCGCCGTAAGCATCGACCTCGATCTCGACCTTCTGGCCAACCCGCAGCCGGGCGAGCTGACTCTCCTTGAAGTTGGCCACCACCCAGACCTGGTCGAGCGAGACCAGCGACAGGAGCGGCTGGCCCGCCGCCACCACCTGCCCCGGCTCGACCGACTTCCGGGTCACTACGCCGTCGACCGGCGCCTTGATCGAGCAGTATTCGAGGTCGAGTTCGGCTTTGCGCAGGGCGCTTCGGGCCTGGGCGATGCGCGCGTCGGAGGAGTCGGCGCGGGCGCTTGCCATCTCGTTCTGCTGCGGCGCGGTGCGCGCATCGGTTAGCGCGGCGCGCGCCGCGTCGATCCCCCGCTCCGCCTCGTTTACCGTCGCCTCCGCGGCGTTCTTCGAGGCCTTGGTGGCGGCCGCCGCGGCGACCGCCGCATCGTAGTCGCGCCGGGCGATCTCG
>JBBRUC010000385.1:0-2821 GCA_038248205.1 Thermoanaerobaculia bacterium | reverse complement strand
TACCTGACAGTGGGCTGGATCGGCGCCATTGCCTTTCCCCACATCGTCGGAACGGCCGGGATCTTCGCCGGACTGCTGATCGCCACCGGCGGCATCCTCTACACGGTCGGCGCGGTCGTCTATGCGACCCAGCGGCCCGATCCGAACCCGACCTACTTCGGCTATCACGAGGTTTTCCACCTCCTGGTCATCGGTGCGGCGGCTACACACTTCGCCGCGATCGCCTTCTTCGCCCTGTGAGCCTGGGCGTAACCGAACCGGCCGAGCCGCTCGAGTGGAGCTCGATCCCGGTCGGCGGCGCCTCTACCCGGCTGCTCCAGGCCGGCCCACACCAGGCTTCCGAGGCTGTCGTATTCATCCATGGCAATCCGGGCTCGGCCTCCGACTGGACCGCGTTGGTCGAGGAGGCTGGTTCATTCGGACGGGCGGTGGCTTTCGACCTGCCCGACTTCGGCCAGTCCGTCGCCGAGCCCGGCTTCGGCAACACCGTTGAGGAATACGCCGACTTTGTCGGCGAGGCCCTGGAGACCCTCGGTATCACCAGCGCCAGGCTGGTCCTACATGATTTCGGCGGCCCGATCGGCCTGACCTGGGCGGCCGGCAACCCCGAGCGAGTCACCGCCGTGGCGCTTATCGGCACCGGCGTTCTGCTCGACTACAAGTGGCACCGGATGGCGAGGCTGTGGCAGACCCCGGGCCTCGGCGGGCTGATCAACGCCGTCATCACCAAGCCCGTTTTCCGCCGCCTGATCAGCGGGCCCGAGCCTCGCGGCCTGCCCTCCGACTTCGTCGACGAGATGTACGCGAACTTCGATCGCCGGACCAAGGCGGCGGTCATCCGCCTCTACCGCGATGCGAAGAAGATCGGCAAGACTTCAAGGCTGCTGGTTCCGCCGTTGGCCGCGGCCGACATCCCGGCCCTGGTCATCTGGGGAGCATCCGACGCCTACCTGCCGGTCTCGCTGGCCGAGCGCCAGAAGGAGGCCTTCCCTTCGGCCGAGATCCAGATCCTGCCCGGCTCCGGCCACTGGCCGTTCATCGACGATCCGGCCACCGTCGCCCGCCTGTTGACCGGGTTCCTGCAGGCCACTGGCTGAAACCGGGTCGAGGGCCGGCCCGCCGGTTCGAGGCCGGCCGGCAGTCGCCGGCTCAGGCCGGTGGCAGGTCGCCGGCTTCGATCGCGGCGATCACCGCGCAGCCGGGCTCGCTGTCGTGACCGCAGTCGCGGAACTTGCAGTACTGCGACAGCCGCTCGATCTCTTCGGCTCGATCGTCGGCGGGCTCTTCGACCACGAGTCCGGGGGCGCGCAGGCCGGGAGTGTCGATCATGAGTGTTCCGCAGGGCAGGCCGAGCATCTCGCGGCTGGTGGTCGCGTGGCGACCGCGGTCGTCCTTGCCCCGGATCTCCGCCGTCACCTGGCGCTCGTAGCCGAGCAGGGTGTTGGCCAGGGTCGACTTGCCGACGCCGGACGAGCCGAGCAGGACGACGGTCTCGGTCGGGGTGAGGCTCTCGCGCAGGCGGTCGAGGCCCTTCAGCGTCTCAGAGCTGAAGGCGAAGACTTCGAGGTTCGGGAAGCGCTCGCGCGTTTCTTCCACGGCTGGGTCGGCATCCTCGACCAGGTCCGACTTCGAGAGCGCGACCACGGTCCTCGCACCGGAAGCCTCGGCCATCGCGACCATGCGGCTGAGCCGCTCGATCTCATGGTCCTTGTTAAGTGAGCTGAGCACGATCACCACGTCGACGTTCGCGGCCAGGACCTGGATCCGGTCGCGGTCGGCCGGCGAGCGGCGGGCCAACCTGGTCCGGCGCGGCAGGATCTCGTGGACCGTGCCGCCCTCGTCGGCCTCGACCCAGTCGCCGACCGTCGGCATCGCCGCCTGGTCGGTGCGGCCCTGGAGCATGCGGCCGGCCGGGCGGCCCTGGAGTGGCCCGCCCGTGGTCATCAGGTCGACGATGTGGTCGCGGTGGAGGCCGGACACCCGGGCCGGCACACGCTCCGGCCGTTCGGCCGAATCCCACTCGAGCTGCTCGGCGGGGGTCCAGCCGAGCGACTCGAGCGTTACGGGCAGCGGCCCGCTCACCAGGTTGCTCAAGCGCCGACTCCGGCGGCAGCGTCCGCCTTGGCGGCCTCGATCAGTTCGAGCAGCTCGCCCTCCCGGCCGGAGCGCAGCAGCTCGATCGGGTCGGGCTCGCCATTGACTATGCCTTCGAAGAAGTCGCGGCGGTCGTGGTAGGTCGGCAGCGTGCCTTTGGCCCAGCCGCGAACCTGGTTGAGGATCACCGCCAGCCGGGCGAAGTCTTCGCCGTAGAGCTCGCCGATCTCGCGCTTCATGCGCTTGGCCAGAGCGGGGGAGGCGCCGGCGGTCGAGATCGCGATCGCCAGCGGACCGCTGCGCACGATCGCCGGCAGGATGAAGTTGCAGAGTGGCGGAACGTCGGCGACGTTGACCAGCATCGCCCGCTGCTCGGCGTCTTCGTAGACCTTGATGTTGACCTCGGAGTCGTCGGTGGCGGCGATTGCCAGGAACCTGCCTTCGAGATCTGCCGGCCCGGAGTACTCGCGACGATGCCACTGAATCGAGCTTTCGGCGGCCAGCTCTTCCAGCGCCGGGTGGGCCTCGGGTGAGATCACCACCGCGTCGCCGCCGCAGGCGAGGATGCCCTCGGTCTTCTCGAGACCGACCTCACCGCCGCCGACAACCAGACAGCTTCGGCCCTTAAGCCGCAGGCAGGCGATGTAGAACGGGGTATCGAGCATGTCCCGCACGCAGGACTGGTCGCAGATCCCCCTGCGGAACTGACAGACGCACTCTTTTCCGG
>JBBRUC010000384.1:0-2842 GCA_038248205.1 Thermoanaerobaculia bacterium | reverse complement strand
GACCGAAGACGCGATCGCCCGTGCCAGGCGGCGGGCCCGGACCGGGGTGCTCGTGCTCTCACTCTCGCTGGCCGCATCCTGGGCGCGCGACTGGGCGGCGGCGGCGGCCGGAGCCGAAGAGGTGCTCTACAACGCCGATCGGGTCGGCGTCCTGCGCGACCAGGCCGACGGGATCAGGGTGGCGGCCGCTCGGGATGCGGTCGGCTTGATCAACGACACCCGGCGCCGCCTTGAGCTGAACGTCAGCGAGGAACTTGCGCTGGAGGCGCTCTGCTTCCGTCTGGTGCGACTGTTCAACCCCGCCTGAGCGCTTTTCCGCCGGGCCCGTCCGAAACCCGCCGGCTCAACCCGATTCAGCCGGGCTGTTCGGGCTTGGTCGATTCCCGCTCGCCCGGCTGCTCGATCGTCTCGATCGCGCTCTGCTGAGCCAGCCGGGTGATCTGCTTCGCCTGTCGCGAGGCAATCACGCTGAAGTTGAGGGCCAGACCGAGCAGAATCAGCAGCACCACCGAGAACAGGGCGATGGTCGCGTCGCGCACGCCCATCGCCCGGGCGATCAGCTCCAGCAGCACGGGGAAAGCGGCGCCGGCCAGCATCGCCAGGCCGAGCAGGAACCAGACGATGCTGTAGCGCTCCAGCAGGCGGTCGCGACGGATCAGGTCGAGGATCCAGATCATGAAGGCGATCGCCAGGACCGCGGCGATGATGCGCGTCTGCGGGGTGAGCCTCACCACCGGCTCGGTCGCGGCCAGCAGAAAGCTCATCGCCTGCCCTTCGGCGTGGCCTTGCGCGGCCGCAGCTGCCCGACCAGGAGAACGACCAGCGTCTTGAATATGTAGAAGGCCGAGACCAGCGGGGTGATGAAGGAATGACCCTCGGCCCTGGCCAGCATCTCGACCGGCATCTCTTCGACCACGAGCCCGGCCCTGACCGCCTGCTGGAGCGACTCGACTTCGGCGAACTCCGACGAGTACCTCCTGGCGAACAGGGTCATCGCCCGGTGGCTCAGGGCACGCATGCCGCTGGTCGTATCGGTGAAGGTCTGCCGGGTCGCGCTCGAGACGAGCAGGCTGAACAGCCGCTGGCCGGTCCTCCTGGCCGGCGAGGCGCGGTACCCGGAAGCTTCGGCGAACCTCGATCCGACGACCAGGTCCGCCTCGCCGTCCTCGACCGCGGCAACCAGACGGGCGAGTTCGGCCGCCGGATGCTGGCCGTCGCCGTCGAGCTGCCCGCAGACCTCGTAGCCGTGGGCCAGGGCGAAGATGTAGCCGGTCTGGTGGGCCGCACCGACCCCCTGGTTGAAGGGCAGCGAAGCGACCATCGCGCCGGCCTGCCGGGCCCGGGCGGCTGTGCGGTCGCTCGAACCATCGTCGATCACCAGCAGGTGGGCGTCGGGCAGCTGTTCGCGCGCATCGGCGATCACCGCCTCGATCGAGCTCTCTTCGTTCCATGCCGGGATGAAAACCAGCGTCTTCACAGGTCGATTGTGGACGATTCCCGTCCGCCGGGTGGTTCCCGGTCTGCCGTGAACGCTGCTGTCGCCGTCCTCTAGGGTGCCTCCAGTATGAGAAACCGCCCCCAGCGCCGCCGGCTGCGCCATATCGGGATGAGACTCTGGCTGGCCGCCGGCTTCACAGTGGTTGCCATTCTCACGGTCGCGATCATGCTGACTTCGGTCACCAGTTCGAGCCGGGACCTGCTCTCCGAGCGCTCGACCGAGCTTGCGGTCGGTCGGACCATCCGCCTGGCCGACCGCGTATCTAACCCGAACACGGACATCGAAGCCGAGATCCAGGCGGCCAACGGCGAAGGCTTCGCCGCCTGGTTCTTTTCACCGACCGGGGAGGTCGGCACCGACGAAACACAGATCCGCTCGATCCTCGACAACCCGGCCTTCGAAGACGTCCAGGACACGGCGCTCTTGGGCATTCGCAGTTCGAGGGAGCTCGAAAACGAAGAGGTCACCCTGGTCGGCGCTCCGGTCTTCACCGACGGCGAGTTGATCGGGGCGGTTGTCGGCCGCTACTCCCAGCCGGTGGTCCTCCGCGGCGCCCTCGACACCCTGCGCTCCGAAAGCCTGCGCGCGGCCGGCTTCGCGATCATCTTCGGGACTCTGCTCGGGGTCGGGATCGCCTCGCTGATCACGGTCCGGCTGAAGCGCATCGCGTCCAACGCCGACTCGATCGCCTCCGGCAACTTCGACGTGCCGCTGCCGGTCGGCGGCCGGGACGAGATCGGCGACCTGGCCCGCTCGCTCGACTCGATGCGCTCCTCGCTCAAGGAGAACTTCGGCGTGCTGACCGCCGATCGCGACAAGCTGACAGCGATCTTCGACGGCCTCAACGACGCGGTCATGGTGGTCGACAACGAAGGCCCGATCCGCTTCTACAATTCGGCCGCGACCGTGCTGCTCGACCGCGGCGGGCTGCCGCCGGACGCGATGATGCCGCAGATCAAGCGGGCCGAGGCCGAGGGCTTCTCGGCCCATCCCGCCCTGCGGATCGGCGACCGCGCCTACGCGATGCAGGCCCGCTCCCTGCCCGACGAAGACGCGGTTCTGGTGGTCGTCCGCGACCGGACCGAGGAGATGCGCAAGGAGTTCGCCGAGCGCGACTTCGTCAGCAACGCGGCCCACGAGCTGCGCAACCCGCTGGCCGGCATCTCGGGGGCGATCGAGGTGCTGCAGTCCGGGGCAAAGGACGATCCCGACGCCCGCGACCACTTCCTAAACCGGCTCTCTGCCGACGCCGAGCGCATGAGCCGTCTGACCCAGTCGCTGCTGACCCTGGCCCGGGTCGAGGCCCTGGGCGCCGGCGAGGTCGAAGTAGTGGACGTCACCGCG
>JBBRUC010000383.1:0-2877 GCA_038248205.1 Thermoanaerobaculia bacterium | reverse complement strand
CGTTCTTCCTCCGGTCGCTGCTCTGCGCGGCGCGCTGGGAGATCGAAAACGCGATCGTCGCCAAGATCTTCCGCGAGGACCGGAAGCCTGCCCGCCGGGCCTGGGCCAACCCGTAGCGCCGGACCTACCGTTCTAGCGACCGCAACCGGTCAACGGCCACGGCAGAGACCCGATAGACCATCTCCAACTGGACCGCATTTTCCAGGTTGACGACCAGGCGCTCCAGGAGCTGCCCGGCGCTCTCAAAGAGCGGCGCCAGCTCTGCCACCGAGGAGTCCTCGTCGAGGCCCGATAGCTGGCGCAGAATCCCGCCCCCTTCTTGAGCGTCCCGCCGAAGGGCCGCAAAGGCTTCCGATCGTGCCGCCCGACTGACTCGGGCCAGGCGCTCGGTGTTGGTCATCGACTTCGGAGCCGAACCGGCGCCCTGGCCGGGGCCTTCCTCCTGGGAATACCGGGCTTTCCGCAGAGCTCGCCGGAGTTCGAGCACCGGCACCTCGAACAGCGCCGCCACGTGGACGGCAGATCGGCAATGGCTCTCCAGCGCCTGCTTGTTCGCCAGGGTCGGCTGAAGGCCCTCACAGCAGGGCCGACGCTCGCCGGGCGAGGGAAACCAGAGGCCTTCGCGCCACTCCCCCTCGGGGCCTTGGGCGCGAGACTCCCGCGCCAGAAAGGCTTCGAGCGCGAGGCGTAGGCGCCCCTCCGGAGCTTTTGAGTCCGCCGCTACCTGGGTATCTGCATTGTCGACGTCGGATTCTTGGATATTTGCCGAGCGCATACGATCGATCCTTTCGGTGCAAGGTGCCCTACAGCATAAGAGTGCATCTCAGGGCCCAAAACGGGGCATGTTTGGGCCCTTCTATCACGCAACCATGTTTGCGAGCTTCTCGAAACAGGATAGAACGGTGCCCCTGGACCCCTTAAAACCTCTCAAAACCTCTCAAAATAGGCCTCCAACCGGGATTCCTCCTCGATTTCTATGTCCTTGACGGACAAATTTATGTTTTCGGGCCTAAAAGCTCGATTTCTCGGATTTGTTTCTGTACAAGGGTACCTAGACCACGGCATCCCGCCGCGGTCGATCGACAAGGAGATGTTCCCTATGGCCACCAAGAAGTCACCCCGCCGCGTCCTTACCACCGAGCAGCCGCCGACCCAGCTCAAGGCCGAAAGGATCCAGCTCGCCCTCACCACCCTGCCCGGCTGGTCGCTCACTCCGCCGCGCCAGCGGGTGGAGGCCTTCTTCCGCCTCGCCGCCGAGGGCGAGACCGACCGGTTCGTGCCGTTCGTCCTCTCGACCTGCCGCGAGGAGGGGTCGGTGGTCGAGCTGTCGGTGCGCGAAAACCTGGTGATCGTCCGCCTCGGCGGAGCCGGCGGCGTCACCAACGCCGACCTGTCGGCCGCACGAGCGCTCGGCGCGTCCGACTGGCAGCAAACGCCGTCCGCGATGGCGGCGTGAACGGGGCAAGCGGCTTGCCGAGCCGGCTCTGGAATTGCCGAAGCGGCGGGAGAAATGCGGGACCCGTCGTGTGAACTCTCCAGCGTATAGCGGCTATCCGTGAGCGATAGCCGCTTTACGCGGCCGAGAAATCGCTATCCGAGCCAGGAAGCGGCTATCCACAGCGGATAGCCGCTTCCCAGGGCGAGAAAGCGACTTCCTGGAGCGTAGAGCGGCGATCCGAGCCAGGAAGCCGCTTTACGCCGCCGCGAATTCGCTATCCGCCGCCGATAACGGCTCTACGGCGCCGTTTCGGGCAGGAAAGGGACCAAACCGCCGGGCCGACCGCGATCGCGCCCGGAATTACCAACCCCTGACGTGGAGGATTCAAACCGATGAAAGCCAACTCGTACTCCGACAAGATCGATGCGTTCCAGACCACGGTCGACAACCTGGAACCGGATGTCGCGAAGTATCCCGGGATCGCCGACATTTTCGACGAGATGAAGACGCTCCTCGCCAATCTGCGGCCGGCTCACGGCGCCGTGGAAGCGCAGCGAGGCAACCTGCGCGTGGCGGTGCAGGCTCGCCGGGAGTTCGCGGTTCGAGGCGTCCAGATCCACCGGCGCCTCTCCGCCCTGGTCGCCGCGCACATCGGCTTCGCCAATCCGGTGCTCGCCACCTACGGGATCAACCCGGAGGACAACTCGCGGCGGGGCCGGCGCACGCTCAAGAAGAAGGCGGAAGATGAAGCGGCCAAGGCGGCCGCCGTCACCCTCACCGAAACTGCCCTCGCGGCCTAGGTCAAACCCGTAGGTCCACCCGCCCCCAGGGCGGCCCGCGACCGCGGGCCGCCCTCTTTATTTCGCCGGCCGCGGACGGGGGTTTCCGGCGTAGGGACGCGCTCCCGCTCAAGATCCCAGGGCGACCGTTTCGATCCGGCCACATTGATCGGAATCTCTCTTGCAAGAACGAAAACTGATCGTCCGGCCGTCCGGTCCAAATACAACCTGCTGCGCTTCTAGGGACCCTGGATAACCATCCGCCTTGATCAAAGGAATGTTGGATACTTGTCCTGCTTCAAACGAGTAGACATCGAGCCGTAGTCCTCGAATCAGGAAGGCAACTCGTTTGCCGTCAGGGCTCCACACGATACGGTCGCACCAATCTAGATCAGCGCCGAGATCAGCCACCTTCTCGAACCGCTTCTTTCTTTCCGGTTGAACCCACAAAGATTGCGCAGGCGGATCGAGTGCCAATCTCGATCGCACTTCTGCCACTCTCTGACCACTCGGCGAGATGCTTCGGACCACGATACGGGGGTTTCCGGTGCATCGGCCGACGAGGAAGCCAACGACGAGAACGGCGCCCAGGAGGAGAGTCGCTCTCCCTTTCATTCGTAGAGTCTACTACTCCTCCGGCGGTATTTTGGAAGTACTGCT
>JBBRUC010000382.1:0-2895 GCA_038248205.1 Thermoanaerobaculia bacterium | reverse complement strand
GACATGTTCGCCTCCCGGCCCGCGATCGGCCGGCATGAGGTCGTGGTCAACTCACCGCGGCACGTCAGCTCACTGTCTGAACTGGATGAGGACGAGCTCGCCGCCGCCGTGGCGGGCTGGCGCGAGCGCATGCGGGCCCACGCCGATCAGCCTTACGTCCAGCTGATCCTCAATCAGGGGCCGGCCTCCGGTGCCTCGATCGAGCACAGCCACGCCCAGGTTGGTGCCGCACCGTTCGTTCCCGCTGCGGTAGCCCGCGAGCGTGAGCGGTTCAACTCCTACCGCGAGCGCACCGCCGGAGCCAGCCTGCTCGGGGAGGTCCTTCGCGAAGAGATCCGCCGGGGGGACCGCCTGGTCGCGATCGACGAGGAGGTCGCGCTGATCTGTCCCTGGGCCTCACGGTTCCCCTTCGAGATGCGTCTGATCCCGCGGCGCGCCGAGCCCAGCTTTGAAAGCGACAAAGGTGGCGCGTCGATGCTCCACCGTGCGGTGACGGCACTCGATTCACTTCTCGAAGGGTCCCTCCAGCTCAACCTCTGGGTCAAGACTGCCCCGCGCGGAGTCGAGCACTTCCATTGGCACCTTGACCTCGCCCCGCGGCTCGAGCCGACTTCGTCTTTCGAGATGGCCACCGGCGTCGACATCAACGTCGTACCGCCTGAAACCGCCGCGGCGAAACTTCGCGAAGCGATCGCGTAAGGTCCGGGCCATGACCATCGAAAACCGTCCCATCCCGCGATTCATCGCCGATGCGTCGCAGCACGGCATCCCCCACGGACGCTTCGCCGAGCGGCTCTCGACCGTCTTTCGCGACGCCTGCGCGGAGATCGAAGACCTTCCCGAAGGCACCGCTCCGCCGGAGGAGATCACCTGGTTTCCCGAGCGCGCCTGGAGCGGCCGGGTCTGGATCCCGGCCAGTGGCAAAAGCGAAGCCGTGATGAAAGACGAAGACGGTGAGGGCGGCGACGAGCCGGTCGAGATCGAGTTCTTCGGCTTCGTCAGCTTCGTTCAGCCGGTGGGGGGCGACCCGAAGGACTTCACCGCGTCGGTCGACTTCACCGACGTGATCGCCGCCGACAATCCCGACTGGACGATCGACCTCGGCGATGAAGTGATCGGAAAGTGGGAAGGCGAGCAGGGCCGCACCGCCGACATCACCCTGGTCTGGGGCCGCTCGCTGGTCCGTGACTCCTATGCCGTCACCGCCGAAATCGACGGCATGGCGGTCGACCAGGATCCACTCTTCGAGGACCGCTTTACCTTGATCGCGCCCGACGCCCTGAAGAACTATGGCGACGACCATTACCTAGACATCCACCTCTGGAGCCAGCGCGGCCGTGAGGTCGCCCGGGAGAGCCTCTACGACATCGAAGAGGTCGAGCCGGAAGGCGACGGCGCTGCCGAGTCCGGACCCGCCGCAGGCGAGAAGGGGTCGGACGCGCGCGTCTGATTGGATCCCCGGCAATGAGCTCCCAGATGATGGACATCTTCCGTGACCTGATCGACCGCGAAACCGACGGACCGGTTCTTTCCGTTTTCTGCCGGACCGACCCCCGGGACCCGTCCAACGTCAGCGATACGCCCGGCTGGCTGGTAGCGCTGCGCAACGGTCTCCGTGACGCCGCCGCCCAGGTCGAAGGCGACCACGAGGCGACCGAGGCGATCCGCCGTCTGAGCAAGGAGGCCGAGGACCGGCTGACCAGGGCTTCGGCCCACGAGCGCGGCCGCAGCGTCGCCCTTTTCCTCAGCGCCGACGGCAGCATCGACATCTTCCATACCTTCCAGATACCGCTTCGTGACGACTTCGTCGTCTTCGAGAACGGCGCCGTCATCTGGCCGGCCATGGACCTGCTCGACCGCGGCCAGCGCACCGGGCTCGTCCTGCTCAGCCAGGATCAGATCCGCCTGCTCGACTGGGAAGACGGTGTGGTCAACGACCTCGAGTCATCGGTCTACAACCTCGAACTTGGCGACTGGCGCCAGTACCGCGGACCAGGCGGAAGCGGGCGTACCCAGCACAGCGCCAGCCACGTCGACTCTTATGAGGACCGCGTCCACGCCTGGCGCAGCCGCTTCATCAAGGATGCCGCCAAGGCGATCGCCGAAAGCACCAAGGATCTGAAACTGGAGCGGATACTTGTCGCCGCCGACCGCGACCTGGGCACCGAATTCATGGAAGCCCTGCCGCAGGAACTTCACGACCGCGTGGTCTGCGTCGTGCCGATCAACCTGATCGACGCCACCGCGCCGGACGTCGCCCACCACCTCGACGAACAGATGCGCCAGGCCTGGCGCGATCAGGTCAACGAGTTCGCCGATCACGCTCTCGAGCGGATCAAGGCCGGAGACCGCGGGGCCGGCGGTCCCGACCAGGTCGTGGCCGCCCTGATCGAGGGCCGGGTCAGCCACGTGATCATGGATCCGTTCTACGAGTTCGAGGACGGCGACCTCTCCGACGGCGTCCGCGAGGCTGTCACCGACGCCGGCGAGGAGACCGCCCGCGAGGCCGCGGTAGAGATCGCCCTGCGCACAGGCGCTCACGTCAGCTCGGCTTCGGTCGAAGAGGTCCCGGCCCTGGCTGAGGCCGAAGGCGTGCTCGCCCTGCTGCGCTATTAGGCTCAGGCCCAGCTCACCCGAGTCACGTGCGGGCACATCTCCCGGCGCACCGAGGGCAACTGGCAAGTATCCGCACCCCCCGCCGGGCCCGATGCCTGCCAGAACGCCTGCGCGCCGCTTCTCCACCGAAACCGGCGGCGGTCCGCACCCCCCGGCGGGCCCGATGCTTGCCAGAACAGATGGTTGCCGGTCCCGCGATTCGAGTACCCCGAGCTGGATTCGAACCAGCGGCCTACTCCTTAGGAGGGAGTCGCTCTATCCAGCTGAGCTATCGGGGCG
>JBBRUC010000381.1:0-2951 GCA_038248205.1 Thermoanaerobaculia bacterium | reverse complement strand
GAATCAGTTGCGCGGCGCTCCGGGTGCGGAAGTCGTCGACGCTCAACCGGCGATACGCCTCGGCGAGTTCGACACCCGGCGGCAGCGACAGCGTCCGGTGGCGGCGCAGGCCGAGCGCCGCGTTCCAATAGGGATGCCGCTCCGCTTGGCTCGCGTGGGCGGCAAATGCCCGTTCGAGCACCTCGGCCTGCCCTGAGACGTCGACCAGCAGGTCGGGCAACAGCGGCCGGTTCACCTCGTACGCGAGAATCCGCAAGCCGGCGAGCGCAACGAAATCCTCAGCCGTCTCGCCCTCCGGCCGAAGCGGTGCGAGCAGGCGATGAAGCGCCGCAAACGCCGCGCGGTGGTCGGCGCTCGCTTCGAGCGGCGACGGGACGAGCAGCAGCTCCGGCCGTTGGGAGAGCAGCGCGCGGAAGATCCCCGTGGCGATCGAGCCGAGATGGTCGGCGAGGGCGCCATCCGGCAGACCGAGCGAGTCGCAACCCGAAAGTCCGAGGATCTCAACCGCCCGCGCCGACTCTCGCCGCCGACGTTCCCGATACGCGTCGCGATCTCCAACGCTTTCGACCCCGCCTCCGCCGTCCGAGAGAAACAGCACCCGCACGGCGGCACCCGAGGCGGCGAGCTGGGCGAGCAGGCCGCCAGGCCCTAAGACCTCGTCGTCGGGATGCGGGGCGATCGCGAGCGCGCTCGCCGCGGTGACCCGCTCGCAGATTCCGGGGGATGAGAGAAAGTTTTGGGAGGTCACTGAATGTACCCCAGAGCCCGCAAGCTCTTTTCGGTCTCCTCGCTCGCGGCCGATGTGGCGGGAAGAACCCGGCCGACGTCCCCGCGGCGCCAGAGCCAAAGGCTGCCGCCGGGTGCCGTGAGCGGGAAGCGCCGCGCTCCGAGCCCCGCGGCCGAGACCGGTCCCACAGCATACGGCGCGCCGTCGCCAATTCGAATCTCGCCCGGCGCCAGGGGCGTACCGTCGATTCGCCCAACGATTGCGAGCGGCGCACCGGTCTCTCCGCGGACCAGGAACCCTTTGAGCCGCCGGACGCTCGGCTCGCACGCCACGTCGAAGCGAACCGTAGAACCCGCGATCTCCACCCGATCCCCCGGCGCGAGGAACAGCGGCATCACATTCTCCGGCGTTCGTTCGAACGAGATGCTACCACCGAGCCGCGCGCCCGCCGGGCAGGGCCGAACGGCCACCCGGAGGCCGCGCAACACCTCGTCGAGCTGCGAGGAAAGTAGCGCATCGATCGGGGGGAGCACCCTGCTTTCGGGCGATTTCTCCGCCCCCGAATCAGGGATCAAGTTCTGCCGCTCGCGCGGATCGGAGGCCAGGTCGAACAGCTCGTCGGTCGGCATCCGGCCCAGGTCGAGGGTCCAGAGGTGCGCCTGGAGTTCATCCTCGGGCGCGAAAGGCTGCGATCGATTGAAGCGAATCCGTTTCGTCCGATCGAGGATCGTGGCGACCCGTAGCGGCCCGCTCGCGAGGTGCTGCGCGAAGGCGGGAAGGCGCGGCACTGGACCGCGGCCTTCGAGCGCCGGCAGGAGATCGACACCATCCCAGGCCGGATCGGCCTGGGCGCCGGTCGCCGCGGCGAAGGTCGGCGCCAGATCGAGCAACCGCACGACACCGGGCAGGCGCTTGCCCGCAGGGATTTTGCCGTCCCAACGGAAGAACAACGGCACGTGGATCTGCTCGTTATAGAGTGTCTGGCCGTGCTTCCAGCCGCCATGGTCGAGCAGCTCCTCGCCATGATCCGCGGTCACCACGATCAAAGTGTTGGCGAGCACCTCGGGCGGCAGGGCTTCGAGAAGCCGGCCGACCTGCGCGTCGGCGTAATGGATTTCGCTGTCGTAGAGCGCCTCGATATGCGCCAGGTCCCGCGCCGGATCGTCGAGCTGTAATTTGCCGGTATAGATGCCGTGAATCCAATCGACGCCGATCTTGCCGTGGTAGTCGGGATCGAAAGCGGACACGCCGTTCACCAGCTCCGGCGAGTCGTAAGGGTCGTGCGGGTCGATGTAGTGAACGTAGAGAAAGAAGGGCCGCTCCGAACCGCCGGCATGGGCCGCGAGCCACGGCAGCGCGCGATCGGTGAGCCCGCCGCCGTGGAGGCGCATCGATTCCGGATCGGCCGGCGGGGTGTAGAACGTGCCGAAGCCCCGGGCGAAGCCGTTGCCTGGATGAAGGGTCGGGTTGCCGATGAACGCGGCCGTGGCATACCCCGAGACGGCGAACCGTTCGGCGATCGACGGAACGCTCGAAGGCAACGCGAACGACGACACGGGATCGCCGAGGAACTCACCCGGATAGCGCCCGCTCATGATCGCCGCGAGCGACGGCAGCGTCCAGGGCGCCTGACTGTAGGCGGTCTCGACCGTCGTCCCTTTCTCCGCCAACCAATGGGCGATCTGAGGAGACGTGTCGCGCCGATAGCCGTAAGGGGTCAGGTGGTCGGCGCGCAGCGTGTCGATCAGGATGAACACGACGTTCGGCCGCGCATCTCCGGGCCGCGCCAGCTCGCTCGGTTCGGCCGAAGAGAGCCGCGCGGGACTCCAGGCGAGCAGCGGACCCGAACGGTCCTGGGCGAGCAGGCCGACGAGCGTCGGGCGCACCGTCAGTGCGACCTCCTCCCCCGCCCAGCGCGACAGATCGGCTTCGACGTCGAGCCAGCGCGGAGCGTCGCTCTTCGCCCGTCGGCCCACCGCGACCACTTCGCGGCTCGCGTCGGCTTCGACCTCGACCACGACTTCCAGGGTCTTCGCCACCTGCCAGCCGAGGGGTAGCGCCTGGACCCCCAGATGGAGCCGCCCCCCTTCCGGAATCTTCCCCCGCCAGGCCCACGGCTCGACCGAGGTGATCACCGCCGGCCGGCTCTCCAAGTCGACCGTGATCCGTTCGAGCGCCGGTTTTCGAGTGAACGCGAGGCCGGGGCGGGTCCCTGACACCGCTT
>JBBRUC010000380.1:0-2994 GCA_038248205.1 Thermoanaerobaculia bacterium | reverse complement strand
TGGCTTGCCGCACCAGCCCTCACCCCCGACCCCTATCCCGTTTCGGGAGAGGGGAGAACAGCAAAATCAACCTGTCTTTGCTCCCCTCTCCCTTGGGGAGAGGGGTCGGGGGTGAGGGCTGACGCGGCTAAGGACTTTGACGAGGCCTTGTCTCTCCCAGACCCCGAGGTTGTCTTTCCGTTTCCGGGGCGCGTAAACTCGAAACGACGAGCTGGAGGCCGCCGATGACAATTCTCATTCGGGAGCGAACCTCCTCTACGTGGCCTGTGGCGGTGAGAGATCTATTCGGATCGTGGGGAGACGACGACTTCCCCAGCCTGGATGAGATCCGAGCCGGGCTGCCCGAAGATCTCCCTCGGGAATCTTTCTGAGGGTTCACCCTCGACACCAACACGATCATCCAGCTATTCAAGGGGCGCGGGCGGGTTCGGAGCCGTGTCGAGCTTTTGCCTCCGCATCTCATCTCGATCCCCGTTCTCGTGCTCTATGAACTTGAGGTCGGTGCCGCAAAATCCAAGTTTCCGGATAAACGTCCTCAACCGCGGCGGCCGCGGGGGCCAGATCCCGGTGGACTCCGGCCCTCGATCGCGATCTACTTTCAGTTCCGGCGCGGTCCGAAGAGGCGATCCGTTTGCCCCAGCAACCGCTTCGCGTCGCGCTGCAGGTAGGCCTTCCAAGGTTGCCCATCGGAGAAGGCTTCCGGGTCGCGGGTCGAAACCCACTCCAGGTCCGAGAAGAAACCTTCGCGGTCTTGGGTCAGGACGTAGAAAAACCTTGCCCGCCCCCAGCGGTGGACCAGGCGATTCGGCCCCATCTCGACGGCGCGCGCAAAGGATTGTGCCGCGAGCTTGCGGTCGCCGCCGAGGCTCGGCGGGAGGACGAAGTAGTAGAAGGCGCGAGTGAAAGGGACGGCGCCATCGGCCCAGCGCTCGTCGAGCTGCTCCATGCGGTCGAGCATCGGGTCGAGATGGGTGATCCAGCGCACGTTGATCACCCGGACCGGCCCGGACATGCACTCCTTGAAGGTGTAGAGCAGGGCGGTCATCCAGGCCATCATGGCGCCCAACTCGCGTCGGTTGAGGGTGCCGCTCGCTTCCCAAGGGCGGGCGCCGCCCTCCGCCAATCGGCGGAAATCGGCGTTGGTGTACATCGCCCGCTCGGCGAGAAGCATCGCCCGCCGGTAGAGAGCGCGCTTGGCTCCGCGCTTTTCGGTGTAGGCGGTCGCCAACAGGATCGAATGATCCGCGAGGGCGACGAGCGCGTCGTAGCTCTGCGGTTCTGCGGCCAACACCTTCTCGTATTCGGAGATGGCGCGCTTTAGGCCGTCGGCATCCAAGGCGCGCTCCGACGCCTCGCGGGCCCGGGTCAGATCGGAGTCTGAAGCGCTTTGCGTCGCGCGGGTCGCCGCGCCTGCCGCTCCTACCGGTCGCCAGTCCGGTCGCCAACCCAGGCAGCCGGTGAGGGTGGAGCCGATCAGCAGCAGGGCGACGGCGCGTGCGGGGTGTCTTGTCATAGCTTTCCCGAGGGGGCTCGCGACCGGTCAGCTTTGCCCAACGCGGAGCGTATCGGAGGGCACCCTGTCCGATCAAGCCGTGCGGGCTACTGAACAAATGGGCTGAAAGCGCACTGGGCACGGCGGCGCGCAAGCCATCCATACGAGCTACTGCGCGCAGCGGAGCTTAATCCCCTCGCTCAAGCGGAGCGCCAATGGCATTTTCGGTGGGGTGAGCCGGGGCGCGTCGAAACCAAAACTCCACACTTTCTTTTGCGTATGCCTCCTGTCGAGAGGAGCCGCGGGCGCTTGGCGAGGCCATCGCCTGCTCCGAATCCGAACGCCCGTTACCCGGCTCCGGATCAGCGATCTCGACGTCGACCCGCGCGATCCTCAGACCCTTCTGGCGGCAACCGGTGCCGGACTCTTCCGAACCACGACGGGAGGGGAGCGCTGGGTGGCCGCGGGTCCGTACGTGGCATTGCTCGCGCGCTCAGCGGCCACGCCGTCGGTGCTCTACGCGACCAACCGTGACGCGATCCTGCGCAGCGCCGACGGCGGCGTCAGTTGGCAGCCGACCGCGCCCCTAGACTCCGGTTTCTACGTGCATGACCTGACGGTCGACCCATCGGCGTCGAAAGTGGTCTACGCAGCGACCAACGGGGGAGTCCTGAAGACCGTAAACGGCGGCGGCGCCTGGACTCTGATGAATGAAGGGTTGTCAGCAAACCCGCGGGCGGTGTTCGTCGTCGCTATCGCCGTCGATCCCGAGACCCCGACGAACGTCTACGCCGCCAATCTTGACGGCGCGACGGTCTTCAAGAGCCTCGACGGCGGCGCGCACTGGCGGCCGTCGCTCGCTCGGCTCGGACCGAACGGCGAGATCGACATCGCAGCAATCGCGATCGATCCCGATGCGCCGGGGAAGGTCTTGGTGGCGGTGAACCGTTTCGGCCCGCAGGCCCATGGCGAGCTTTGGCGGACCTCGGACGCCGGTGCGACGTGGCGCCGCCAGCTACAAACGCCGCTGCTGCAGACTCTGGCGGCGTCGTCGGGTGTTGAAGGGAAGGCGGTCGCCGGTGTGTTCGGGCGGGGCCTCTTGATCAGCCGGGACGGCGGCGTCCGCTGGCAGCCGGCGGTGGCGGGTCTGGCGGCGCTGGGGGCCAGCGCGATCGCGGTCGCCCCGGCCTCAGGCTCCCAGGCGCAAAGAGACGTCCTGGTCGCGACGACGGCGGGTGCCGAGTTTGGTCGGGGTGGCGCGGGACTGGCGCGCCAGACCGCGGCCGGGAGCGCTTGGCAACCCTCGGATCGCGGCCTGGCATTTCGCGGAGCGGCGCCCGTGGTTGCATCGTTGGCGTTCGACTCGAACCGGCCGCGCCGGGCGTATGCCGCCAGCACCGACGGGATCTTCGCCAGCCGGGACGGAGGCGCCCGTTGGCTCCGTGCCCAGAGCACGAGGGGCGACCTCAAGGACGTGCTGGTCACCGCCTCCGGCGCGGTCT
>JBBRUC010000379.1:0-3048 GCA_038248205.1 Thermoanaerobaculia bacterium | reverse complement strand
TGGCGATGGTCGGTTTGTAGCTCGCGCCAGCGACCGCTTCTCCTCGCCGGCACCCTGCCGGAGGCACTACTCTGTCCGTGCGGGCTTGCGGGCCTCCGACACAAAGCCCCAAGCTCGTTTTCCCTTCCGTGGATTGTCCTATGGGCAAGACTGGCCGACCGCCAAATCGGTCTAACTCTCGCCACGCCTGCCGATCAGTACCCCACCCACGACTTTGACGAGGCCTTGAGGGGACTCACCCAGGCCGAGCACGATGTCCTGGTCGCAAGTAGAGTTCTGCGGCAATTAGCCGCCAGCCTTGGCCGATCCGTACACGGTCAATCTTGCGTACGAGTGTACGTCGTTTCGACGGCCTTCGCTTCCTGTCCGTCCGGCGTGATGTTGTAGGCAGTGATTGTAAGATGGTTCTCGTCGATCCGCTCAAAAACCGTCCGCCAACCCCAGCGTGGAGCGTTCGGCTTGAATTCGTAGTGCCCGGTTACGCTGAACCCCCGCTCCGCCGCTTCGCCTTCCGAGAACATGAGGGCGTAATTCATGTGGAAATCGTCGAACCACGAGATCTGAAATCGCTTCGTCACCGAATTGAACGCGATCGTCTCCTCGCCGTGCCTTGGCTTGCCCTGCATCATGCCTTCGTACTCGTGACGAAAGAACCGCCCGTCGAGGATCGGCCGAATCGTGCCACTCACTTCGGACTCGTCAGCGAGTTTTTCGGGTTCGAACCAAGTGCGGCAGGTGCCCTGCCACGAACCTACAAGGGACTTTAAAAGATCGGTCGGCATCGAGCGCTCTCCTGTGCTGGATTGGTCTTCATTTTACCCTAGGAGCCCCAAGCCAGGTAGGTGTGCTACTCAAAACCCGGGGCCGACCCGGCCCCCGCAAAAGATTGCGCGCCTGTTGAAATTTTAGAACCCGGATCGGCCGGCCGTGGGATCCTGAACGGTTCACGCCGGAGTTCATCGCGTTCTCGAAGCCATCGAGCCGGCTGCGGAACGCTGGGTTACTCTGAGTCGACGCGTTGCGCGATCGAGGTGGAACCTGGTGATCGCGGAGCCCGCTCGAGCGCTTCGCGGTCAAGGTGCCTTATACGGCTTGCCGAGCAGTGCAACGCGCAGAGGAACCCGGTCGGGATGAATCGAGTAGGTGCCGTAGCAGAGCTTCCGCAGCAAGGCATCGGGGCGCGTGTACCAACTGGCCCAGGCAAGCGGCGTATCGTCGTTCATGTCTTTTGCCTGCCGGTCTGCGCCGGCTTTTAGCAGCAAGTCGAGGGTTGCCTCGCCACCGAACGCGGCGGCGCGATGCAAAGGTGTCTCGCCGCGAGTCCGGCAATCGCGCATGAAGGCACCCGTCTCGACGGCGGGCCGGGTCGCGCGATTGGGGTCCGCGCCATGCTGTAGCAGAACGCGGACGACGAGGTCGTAGGCTTCGGTGTGAGGTTTTGAAAGCGCACAGTGCAGCGGTGTCTCGCCGGTTCGCTCCTCCCCGGCGTTGACCTCGGCGCCCTGTTCGATCAGGAACTCGCAAAGCTGCCAGTGACCGTGAAACGCCGCGTCGTTCAACCCGAGGTTCGCTCCCAACGGAGCAAGCGACTCCCCATGGCCGAGCAAATAGCGGATCGCGCTCACGTCGCCGTAATAGGCACACCATTGAACGGGCCGGACACCTTCCCGGGTGACCGAAGTGGCCGCGTGTCCTTGAGTCACGAAATCCCAGACCAGGTCGGTTCGCCCATTGGCGATTCGCTCAAGCAGAAGGTCCATGGTTCCGCCTCCAAAGGCGTCCAGCTCAGGTGTCATTGATCGTTTCGTAGTTAATCTAGCTGACTACTCCGAACTCAGACCGAACCTACTTGAAGTCAGCGAGAGATATCGGGCGAGCTTCAGGCATCAAGCAACCCCTTCTGGGAGACCTAGTCTACCGGAGGGCGGAAAGAGTTGTCGGGCGCTCGTGTTCGTCGTACCCAGGCAAGCTTCTCAGCTCAAGCTCCGCCAGAGCACGTAGGCGCCGAGCGCGAGGAGGAAGACCGCGAACACCCGCCGCAAGGCCGCCTGGGGCAATCGCCGGCCGATCGTGTGGCCGGCGAGCGCTCCGATCGCCCCGAGGGTGATGAAGGTCGAGATCGTTCGAGAATCCAGCGCGATCCCGAGCGCCCGGACGGTGGCCAGGTGCTCGAAGAAGCCGGTCGTCGCATTGCCCGCGATGATCACCAGGCTGGTGCCCACCGCGAGCGACATCGGCAACCCGCCGAGCAGCACGAGCGCCGGAACGATCAAGAACCCGCCGCCCACGCCCACCAACCCGGTGAGCACCCCGACCGCGGAGCCGTCGATCGCCACTTTCCACGCCGGCCGCGGAATTCGATCGGCCGGCGCGATCATGCTCGGCCGCCGGAGCATGAACCCGGCGGCCACCAGCATCACGACCGCGAACAGAGCGAGCTGCACCGAACCGGAAATCCCCGCCGCGATTCGCGAACCGATCCACGCGCCCGCCATCCCCGGCAGGCCGAAAAGCAGCACACTCCGCCAAGCGATCTGCCGCTGCACCGCATAAGGAATCGCCGCGAGCGCGCTGATCCCCGCGACGATCGCGAGCGAACCGGCGATCGCCGCTTTTTCTCCTTGGCCGAGCCCATAGACCAAGATCGGAACCGTGAGGATGGAACCGCCGGAACCGAGCAGGCCGAGCGACAGGCCTACCAAGAGGGCACCGAAGATCAGCAAGGGGGTAGGTTTCGTGGAGAGTACTTACGGATCGGGAACCGGCCGCATGTCGTGAATTTCCTTGGTAAGCCAAGGATAACGGATTGTGCAAGGCGGGGGGGGCTCCGATCCAGGGCCTCGTCAAAGTCCGCAAACCTGTCCCGACTCCGGTCAACGGGTCCAGAATTCGGTCTTCGAGTGCCTAATCGACCCGACCCAATGGGGCATTCTGCGCCACCGCCTGCTCGCCGAGATCGAGCCGGAAGAGGACAGTCTGCGGAT
Organism: Thermoanaerobaculia bacterium; assembly: GCA_038248205.1. GTDB lineage: Bacteria > Acidobacteriota > Thermoanaerobaculia > Multivoradales > UBA5704 > DASYKS01. Next base: position 64 of record JBBRUC010000379.1, on the reverse strand, counting down.
CTATTCTCTGGGCAAGAACTAGCGCGGCCGGATCGAGCATCACGGCACGAAGCCGAGTTTCGAT
>JBBRUC010000378.1:0-3057 GCA_038248205.1 Thermoanaerobaculia bacterium | reverse complement strand
TCGAAAAAGCTCGCCGCCGGCCCGGCCGCCGTGGTGTTCGACGTCAAGGTAGGGGAGGGCGCCTTCCTGCCTGATCTCGACCGGGCGCGCGAGCTGGCGAACCGGTTGGCGGGAACGCTCGCGCACCTGGGCATCCCGACGACCGCGTTCGTGACCGACATGAACCAGCCGCTGGGAGTCTGGGCGGGCAACGCCGCGGAGGTGCTCGAAGCGATCGAGTGCCTCGAAGGGGGCGGGCCGGCCGACCTCCGCGAAGAGACCCTGGTTTTCGCCGAAGAGGCCTGTTCGCTGATGGGCCGCCCGGTCGCACGCGCGGCGCTCGAACGCTCGCTCGACGACGGCTCGGCGCGCGAGGTTCTCTTCCGCTGGGCCGAACTGCAAGGGGCCGACCCGAAATGGCTCGCGAAGCCAACGCTCGACCTCGCGCCGGCCGAGCATCCGTTGATCGCCGCGGAGTCCGGTTGGCTGACCCGTGTTCGCACCCGCGAGATCGGCTTGCTGCTGGTCGAAGCCGGCGGTGGCCGGGCGCGCCCGGGGGACCCGATCGATCATGGTGTCGCTCTTGCCGTCCGCCGCCGCCTCGGCGACCGTATAGAAGCGGGGGCCGAGCTGGGGCGCCTCTACCTGCGCACGGCCGACCCGGCGCTCGCCGGCCGCTTCGCCGCCTGCTTTGAGATCGGTCCCGCGCCGGTCGCCCCGCCGGTCCTGGTGGTCGAACGGATCGGCTACCCTGGGTAGGGGCGGCCCCCCCTGTCTCCCCTTCGGCAGGTCGCGGCACTTAAAGGGTGGGGTGCCTGCGCCCTCAGGCCGTTCTTTGCCTGCCCTATCCGACACCCCGATCTCGACCGCCCTTGGAGGAATCTGCATTGAATAGCGAGAAGTACTATCTCAAGCCCAACGTGTTGGCCGAGCCGCTGGTCGGCAGCTGGTATGCCTGGCCGCACCTGCTGCCGCCGGCCACCCACGGGTTGAACGTCCTCGAACGCCACCTGTCGATCATGAAGTCGTACGTCCAGGCACCGATGGTCCACTGGGCGGCGGTGAAAAACCCGGCGATGCTTGGGGGGCCGTTCGTCAACTATCCGCCGAACCGGGCCGCCGACGTCAAAGCGCTGGTCGAATGGACGCAGACCGAGCAGGCCGACCTGATCGTGCTCGCCAAGGCGATCAAAGAGCTCGACGAGATGCTCCGGAACGAGGCCAAGGGCTTCTCGCTCGAACCGCTCTACCCGCGGGTGCCGGAGCCTCTGCGCGGTTACGTCGAGCTGCTCTACGACCTGAACAACAACCCGTCGTTCCGGCTGATCGAGCGGCTGCTCTATTCGAGCAAGTATTACCGCACCGATTTCCAGGAGCTGTCGCTGCGCCTGATGGACAACGAGCAGGATCGGCCGTTCGTGCTCTCGACGCCGAACCTTGCGGGGCCCGAGACGGTGCGCCTGCGGATTCCGTTCATGAGCCCGGCAATCGACGAGCTGTTCAAGATGAAGCGGGCGCCGCAGACCTTCGGTTTCATCAAAGAAATGCTCGGCCTGCCCGACGAACACGACGAGCGCTTCCGGACCTTCCTGACCACCGAGGAGCCCGCCCCCTATCGGCGCTACGAGGGCAACAAGCTGCGCACCCGCTACTTCGGCCACGCCTGCATTCTGGTCGAGGCGCCCGGCTTCTCGATCCTCTCCGATCCGGTTATCGCCTACGACGAGCACGAGGGCCTGCCGCGCTACACCTACGCCGACCTGCCGGACGAGATCGACTACGTCGTCATCACCCACAACCACCAGGACCACATCCTGCTCGAGTCGATGCTCCAGCTACGGCACAAGGTGAAGAACATCATCGTGCCGCGAAACGGCGGCGGCTACCTCGCCGACCCGTCGCTCAAGCTGTTCCTCCAAAAGGTCGGGTTCAAGAACGTCTTCGAGATCGACGAGATGGAAACGATCGAGATGGACGGCGGCACGATCACCGGCATCCCGTTCTTGGGCGAGCACTCGGATCTGAACATCCTCACCAAGATGGCCTACATGGTGAAGACCGAGCAGGGGAGCCTGATGCTCGCCGCCGACTCGTGCAACATCGAGCCGCGGATCTACGAGCACGTCCAGGCGGTGGTCGGCAACATCGACGTCCTGTTCCTCGGCATGGAGTGCGACGGCGCGCCTCTCTCCTGGCTCTACGGGCCGCTGATCACCAAGCCGGTCGATCGCAAGATGGATCACTCGCGCCGCCTGTCGGGCTCGAACTACGAGCGTGGCATCGAGATCGTCAAAAGCTTCAACTGCCGCGAGGCCTACGTCTACGCGATGGGCATGGAGCCCTGGCTGCGCTACATCATGGCCAAGGAATACGCTCCGGATTCCGATCCGATGATCGCCTCGGACAAGCTGATCCAGGACTGCCGCGACCACGGCATCACCGCCGAGCGCCTGTTCGGCGAAAAAGAACTCGCGGTAACCGGCGCCGCAGCCTAGAGTTCAAAAGCCCGGGCGGGGAGGGATCTCCGCCCGGGTGGTCTCAACCAATGCCGCCAAATCTCGAATCCGATCGCGATCCGCGGGGAGCGACAGCGCCAGATCGGCCCGGTCGAACGCCATTCGGGAGTGATGCAGGGCGGCTTCGGTGAGCGCCGGATCGCCGATCGCGGCCAGGGCAGCCAGTGCCTTTTGCAAGCGGCCGGCAACTTCTACCAGGCCCGCCCCGTCGCGGGCGATGCCGGTGAATGCGTCGTCGAGCATGTCGCGGAGCGCCAGCTCGGGCACCTCGATGCGGTCGTGCTCTGGAGATTCCTCCTCCCCTTTGTCCTCGTCGCCCGGCCGGCTCCAGTGCGCGAACAGGCGGACGAAGGTGCCGAGGATGTCGATCGCGGTGCCGGGATCGTTGACCGCGGGGGAGAGGGCGCGGCTGGCGATTTCGGACAGGACGATCAGGCCGAAGCGGGGATCTTCATCGAACTTCCGGTCGTCGCCGATGCGAAACGCCTTGGTGAGCGGTTCGAGGTCGAGATTCGACAGGTCGCCTGAGTCCGCCGTGACATAGGCGAGCGGCCGGCCCGGA
>JBBRUC010000377.1:0-3134 GCA_038248205.1 Thermoanaerobaculia bacterium | reverse complement strand
GGCGGCGCGTTGGGTGGCGTGGGGGCTGGTTCGGGGCTCGGCGTCGCCGGTGCCTCCGGTGCCGCGGGCGGCTGGCCACCCAGCCGTTCGAGCACCGCTGCGAGCCCGGCCGTGTCCTCCCGCGAGAGTTGTTCTTTGCCGCTCAGCTGCAAAACTTTTTCTTGAAACGCCTGGAACGCCGCCGGATCGGGGCTCTTGAGCGGATGGGCTCGGGCGGCTTCGAACGCACGATGGAGCCGCTCGCGATCGGCTGCCGGAACGTCCGGCGCGAGCTTGGCGACGTAATCCTCTTCCAGGTAAACGAGCATGCCGCGGAGGATCTCCGGCGCCTTGACGATCACTCCGACCAACAGCAGCGCGAGCACCAGAAACAGCCCGCCGCACCCGAGCAGCAGTCCCTTTCGGCATCCCGAGCGCTCGGAGGGCTCCAAAGGCGCGGGAGAAAAGGGCGGCGGTGGAAACTCGTTGGGCTCCGACATGAACGACCCTCCGCGGCAGTTCGAACGAAAATCTTGGGGTTCGCGGAACTTCTTATCACCGGGCCGCCAAGCGCGGCAAGCGCGACGAAAGCGTCGACCCGCTCCGCCCGGCGCTGCCTGGCGGCCCGCTACCTCTATAATGCCTGATCGTGGACTACGACCCGCTTCCTCCGCGCACGATCGGCCCCTCCTTCGGTTCCCCCCTACGTCGGCGGCCGGGTCAACGCCTGCTGCGCTGGCTCGCCCCGCTCGTCCTGGCCTCGCTGCTCGGCGCGGCGGGGGGCGTCGGCATCGCCGCCGTGATCCGCCGGCCGCAGGTCGAGGAGGTCTCGACCTACACGCCGCGTCTGGTCACCGAGCTGTTCGACAAGGGGGGCGAGCAGTTCGCAACCTTTGCGCGCGAGCGACGGATCATGCTCACCCAGGCGCAGATCCCCGAAGTCCTGCGCCGGGCGGTGATCGCTTCGGAAGACCGCAACTTCTTCAGTCACGGCGGCATCGACCTCCAGGGCATTCTCCGCGCCGAATTCAAAAACCTTCGCTCCGGCCGGATCGTCGAGGGCGCTTCGACGATCACCATGCAGCTTGCCCGCACGCTGTTCCTGTCGCGCGAGAAGACCTGGCGGCGCAAGGTAGAAGAGGCGCTGATCTCGGTCGAGCTGGAAAAAAAGTACAGCAAGCAACAGCTGCTGACGCTCTACTTGAATCTGGTCAACCTCGGGCACGGCAACTACGGCGTCGAGGCCGCCTCGCGCTACTACTTCGAGAAGCCGGCCCAAGATCTCTCCCTCGCCGAAGCGGCGACTCTGATCGGCATCATTCCCGCCCCCAGTCGCTACAGCCCGTATCGCACACCGGACAAGGTGATCTCGCAGCGCAACCGGGTTCTTCGCGGCATGCTCGAAGAGGGCTCGGTGACCCAAGTCCAGTACGACCAGGCGCTCGCCGAGCCGCTACGCCTGGCCCCCCGGCGGACGGAAGAGCAGGCCGCGCCCTACTTCACCGAAGAGGTCCGCAAGTACCTGGAGGCGAAATACGGCGCCACCGCGCTCTACGAAGAGGGCCTGGTCGTCACCACCACGCTCGACCCGAAGATCCAAGCAGCGGCCGAAAAAGCGGTCGCCGAAAGCCTGCGCCGGCTCGATCATCGGCGCGGCTGGCGCGGCCCGATCGCCCAGCTCGATGCCACGGACCTGGAGGATCAGACGCGCCCCACCTGGGGCCAGGGCGCGCCGGAGCTCAACCGCTGGTACCAGGGGATCGTGCTCGAAAGCGACAAGACCTCGGCCCGGGTGCGGATCGGCGAGAACATCTATCCGCTGACCAAAAAGGGCATCGAATGGACCGGCCGCACCGCGCCGTCCACCGTGCTGCCGAAGGGCGCCGTCGCCTGGTTTCGCCTCGAAGCCCCGGCTTCCGAGAAGGAAGGCGCGGAACCGCTGTTGGTGCTGGAGCAGGAACCGAAGATGGAATCCGCGGCGGTGGTGATCGAATCGCGCACCGGCGCCATCCGCGGCCTGGTCGGCGGCTGGGACTTCGATCGCAACAAGTTCAACCGGATCACCCAGGCCAAGCGCCAGGTCGGCTCGGCGTTCAAGCCGTTCGTCTACGGCGCCGCGATCGAGAACGGCTGGACGCCGGCCGACACCTTGCTCGACGCGCCGACCGCGTTTAAAGGCGCGGACGGCAAACTGAGCTACACACCGAAGAACTACTACAAGAAGTACTACGGCATCATCACGCTGCGCCGCGCGCTCGAACAGTCGGTGAACGTGGCGACGGTCAAGCTGATGGATCTGGTGGGCGTCCAGCGGGTGATCGACTTCGCCCGCCGCTGCGGCGTTCAGGCGCCGTTGCCCCCCTACCCGAGCCTCGCGCTCGGCTCGGCGGACATCTCGCCGCTGGAGATGGCGACCGCCTACGCGACGGTCGCCAACCTCGGCACCCACGTCGAGCCCTACTTGATCGAACAGATCGCCAGCCGCGGCGGACAGACGCTCGAAAGCCACGTACCCAACGCCCAGAGTGCGATGGCCCCGGCGGTCGCGTTCGTCCTCACCCACATGCTCGAAGGGGTGATCGATCACGGCACCGCCTACGCGGCGCACGATCTGCCGCTCGACCTGGCCGGCAAGACCGGCACGACCGACGATTACTCCGACGCCTGGTTCGTCGGTTTCACGCCCAACTACACGATCCTCGTCTGGACCGGCTACGACGCCAAGCGCTCGCTCGGCTCGGGCATGAGCGGCGCCACCGCCTCGCTCCCCTCGTGGATCTCGATCGTCAAATCGGGCCTCGCCGACGGCTGGATCGAAAAAGGCGAAACCTTCGCGGTCCCCGCGGGCGTCACCCAACGTCCGGTCGAGTACTACTCAGGCCTTCGCCCGACCGAAGGGAGCACCCGAACGATCGACGAGGCGTTCGTCAACGGCACCGAGCCGTTCAAGGACTACGACCCGAAATGGTCGACCGTGATGACCCTCCCCTGGTTTCAGCAGAAGTCGTTCTACGTCCCGAAAGAGGGCGAAGAGATGACCCTGCGCGACCCCGAGCCGGGAGCGGTCGCCGCCCCCGCGGGCCAGGAGGGAGGCCCCGCGGAAGAAGGCGCTGCGGACGTCGAGGTACCGCCCCCGGCGGCAGCGGCTCCGCCTC
>JBBRUC010000376.1:0-3170 GCA_038248205.1 Thermoanaerobaculia bacterium | reverse complement strand
GTCATCGCCGTTGTCGACGAGCGTAGAGGTCTCGTCGAAACAGAACCAGCTGCCGGGATCGGTGTCTAGATCCGGCGGAAGTCGCACGTAGCCCTCGCCCTGGACCCCGAGGGTGATCACGTCGGCTCCGATCGAGAAGATCTCCTCTGCGGTCTTCGAGGTTATCCCCATGCCGCCGGCCGAGTTCTCGCCGTTGACCACGATCAGGTCGGGTTCGAAGCGCTCGCGCAGCGAAGGCATCGTCGAGCCGAGGCCATGCCTCCCGGGGCTGCCGACGACGTCACCGATGAACAGAAGCTTCACGCTGACGAGACTACCGACGTCCAGCCGGGCATCCATAGACTTGCGGGAGATGAGTTTTCCCTCGACACGCCTCCGCCGCCTGCGCCGGACCGAAGCCCTTCGCGGCCTGATCCGCGAAACCTCACTCGGCCCCGCAGACCTGATCCAGCCGATGTTCGTCGTGGCGGGTTCCGGGATCAGGGAACCGATCCAGTCGCTCCCCGGGATCGAGCGACTCTCGATCGCCGAGCTGGTCGAAGACGCCGGCGAGGTCGTCTCGGCCGGAGTGCCCGGGATCCTGCTCTTCGGCAGCACTTCGGAGAAGGACGAAGCCGGCTCCGGGGCATTCGACGACGAGGGCGTGGTGCAGATGGCTGTGCGGGCACTGAAGGAGGCCCATCCCGACCTGGTCGTGATCACCGACGTCTGCCTCTGCGCCTATACCGATCACGGCCACTGCGGCTTCGTGAGGGATGGCGAGATCGATAACGACGTGACCGTGGAGCTGCTCTCGAAAGTCGCGATCTCTCACGCCGAGGCCGGGGCCGACATCGTCGCGCCGAGCGACATGATGGACGGCCGGGTCGGCTCGATCCGCTACCAGCTCGACGAAGAAGGGCACCCCGGCGTCGCGATCCTCTCCTATGCCGCCAAGTACCACTCGGCCTTCTACGGACCCTTCCGCGATGCCGCTGATTCGGCGCCGGCTTCGGGCGACCGCGCCGGCCATCAGCTCGACCCGGCCAACGCGGACGAAGCTGTCCGCGAGGTGAAACTCGACGTCGAGGAGGGCGCCGACGCGGTGATGGTCAAGCCCGCCGGCTACTACCTCGACGTAGTCCGCCGGGTCAAGGACGAGGCCGGAGTCCCGGTCGCCGCCTACCAGGTGTCGGGCGAGTACTCCGCGATAAAGGCCGCGGCTGCGAACGGCTGGATCGACGAGCGCGCGGCGGCACTCGAGTCGCTGGTTTCGATCCGCCGGGCTGGAGCTGACTTCATCGTCACCTACTACGCCCGCGAAGCGGCGCGGTGGCTGAGTCGTGACACCTGATTCGGAGGAGGTCGTGCCGGACGACGCAGCGTGGACCGCGCGATCTGGCGACAGGGAGCTGTTCGAACGCGCGCTGAGGCTGCTCCCCGGGGGGGTCAACTCGCCGGTCCGGGCGATGGGGCAGATCGGCCGCGACCCGATCTTCATCGAAAGTGGAAGTGGCTGCCGGGTAAAAGGACGGGATGGTCGCACCTACATCGACTGGGTCTCCTCCTGGGGGCCGATGATTCTCGGCCACGCCGACCCCGAGGTGACCGCGGCGGTCACCGAGGCCGCGGCCAGGGGAACCAGCTTTGGTGCGGCGACCGAGGCAGAGGTCGAACTGGCCGCCGAGATCGCCGCCCGTCTGCCTTCGATCGAGATGATCCGGATGACCAGCTCCGGGACCGAAGCCGCGATGAGCGCGGTGCGTCTGGCAAGGGCGGCGACCGGGCGGGAGAGGATCGTCAAGTTCGCCGGTGCCTATCACGGCCACGCCGACCCGCTGCTCGTCGAAGGGGGTTCGGGGATGGCGACCCTCGGGATCGCATCGAGTCCGGGCATTCCCCCGGCGGTCACCGAGCACACCTCCGTCGTGCCGTGGAACGACGGCGAGGCGGTTGAGCAGGCGCTGGCAGGTGGGGACGTGGCGGCCCTGCTGGTCGAGCCGGTACCAGCCAACATGGGGGTGGTGCCCCCGGCCGGGGGATACCTCGACTTGCTTCGTGAGCTCTGCGACCGCTACGGCACGTTGCTCGTCTTCGACGAAGTGATCACCGGATTTCGGGTGGCCCGCGGCGGCGCTCAGGAGCTTTACGACGTGAAGCCCGACCTGACCATCCTCGGCAAGATCGTCGGCGGCGGGCTGCCTGCCGCGGCATTCGGCGGACCGCGGAGCCTGATGGAGCGGATCGCCCCGGCCGGTGACGTCTATCACGCCGGCACGCTTTCCGGAAACCCGTTGGCGGTCGCCGCCGGACTGGCCACTTTGCGACGGCTCGACGCCGCCGCCTATGAACGGCTCGACGCCCTGACGGCGATGCTCGCCGAAGGTCTCGCCGGACTGCCTTTCGCCAAGGGAGGCATCAGGCCGCCGCGGGTCAACTCGGTGACCGGACTCGTCACCCCGTTCTTCAGCGAACAGCCGGTTCACGATTTCGAAGGCGCTCGCAGCAGCGACGCCGACGCCTACGCGAGTTTCTGCCGTAGGCTTCTCGACCGCGGGATCTACCCGCCGCCATCGCGCTTCGAGGCGTGGTTCGTTTCGCTGGCTCACGACGAAGAGGCAATCGAGACCACTTTGACGGCCGCGACATTCGCTCTCGCCGGCGGTGGAAGTCCGCCCGGAACCGGAGAGAAGCCATGAGTCCGGAAGGTCGAGGGGAAGAAGCGCTGCGGCTGCTGGCCGCCCGGATTGCCGAGGAAGGACCGCCGCTGGTCGTGGTCGCCGCGCCGCCGCCGACCGGACCGGGATTCGCAGAGCTGGCCGCGGCCGGTCCACGGACCGCGTCGCGTCCGGACCGTTACGCCTTCGTGGTCGAAGCCGTCCGCGAGGGCTACCTCTGTCATTACGAGACTTCGAGGCTGCTCGACGGACCCGATCCGGACCTGGCCCTGCTCGCCGGCGACCTCTTCTACGCGATCGGGATCAGCGCGCTCGCCGAGCTCGGCGATTCCGAATCCGTACGGATACTGTCGGATTTGATCAGGGTGTCTGCCGAGCTCAGGTCGGACGGTCGCCGAGTTCAGGCCGAGACCGCCTGGGTGGCCGCGATCGTGGCACTGGCATGCGGATCCGATGATGATTTCGAGCGGCTCAACCAGAGCCTCGCGGCGGGAGGAAATGAGACCGATGAGG
>JBBRUC010000375.1:0-3306 GCA_038248205.1 Thermoanaerobaculia bacterium | reverse complement strand
TGGTCGAGACCTGTCCATCGATCTTCTCCGCTGTGTCCTGACTGTAGTCGGCACGATGCGAGAAATCACGGCCGAGGAAGACCGGCTCGTCCGGAGAACCGAACGACAGCGGTCCGAGTTCCGACATGCCCCACTCGCAGACCATGCGCCGCGCCATGTCGGTGGCGCGTTCGATGTCGTTGCCCGCGCCGGTCGTGATGTCGTCTTGGGTCAGCTCCTCGGCGACCCGCCCGCCCATCAGAATCGCGATCTGCGCCTCGACGTAGGTCTTGCGGTAGGTGTACTTGTCCTCCGACGGGAGCTGCATGGTGAGGCCCAAGGCGCGGCCGCGCGGGATGATCGTCACCTTGTGCAGAGGGTCCGATCCGATCGTAAAGATTGCCACCAGGGCATGCCCCGTCTCGTGGTAGGCGGTGAGCTTCTTCTCCTCGTCGGTCAAGACCATGGACTTCCGCTCGACGCCCATCAGAACCTTGTCCTTGGCGTACTCGAAGTCCTCCATGGCGACCTTCTTCTTGTTGCGCCGGGCGGCGATCAGCGCCGCTTCGTTGACCAGGTTCGCCAGGTCGGCGCCCGCAAGCCCCGGAGTGCCGCGCGCGATGTTCGACAGGTTCACCGTGTCGTCGAGGGGGATGGTCTTGGTGTGGACCTTGAGGATGCCGAGCCGGCCCGAGAGGTCCGGACGATCGACCATCACCCGGCGATCGAAACGACCGGGCCGAAGCAGAGCGGGATCGAGCACGTCCGGCCGGTTGGTCGCCGCGATCAGGATCACGCCCTCGTTCGATTCGAATCCGTCCATCTCGACCAGCAACTGGTTGAGCGTCTGCTCGCGTTCGTCGTGCCCGCCGCCTAGGCCCGCGCCCCGGTGCCGGCCGACGGCGTCGATCTCGTCGATGAAGACGATGCAGGGGGCGTTCTTCTTGCCCTGCTCGAACAGGTCGCGAACGCGGCTGGCGCCGACGCCGACGAACATCTCGACGAAGTCGGAGCCCGAGATCGAGAAGAACGGCACGTTCGCCTCGCCGGCGATCGCGCGGGCGAGCAGCGTCTTGCCGGTTCCCGGAGGTCCCATCAACAGGACGCCCTTGGGGATCCGGCCGCCCAGCTTCTGAAACTTCTGCGGCTCTTTCAAGAACTCGACGATCTCTTGCAGCTCGTCTTTGGCCTCTTCGATGCCGGCGACGTCCTTGAACGTCACCTTCTTGCCCGCCGTATTCAGCAGCTTCGCCTTGCTCTTGCCGAACGACATCGCCTTGTTGCCGCCGGATTGCATCTGGCGCATGAAGAAGATCCAGAAGGCGACGATCAAGATCAGCGGCGCCCAGCCGAGCAGGATCGAGATGATCGGATTCTCTTTCGTCTCCTCGGCCTTGATCACGACGTGCGCGGTCTCCAGCTGCTTGACGAAGTCGGTGTCGGACTTAAACGGCAGGCTGGTGGAGAACTCCGTACCTTCCGCGAACTCCTCGCCGCCCTTGAGCTTACCGCTCAAGCGGGCGTTGTCCTTGATCGTGACCTCGGTCACCAGCCCGCGCGCGAGCGCCGAGCGAAAGGTGCTGAAGTCGAGATCCTTGTGTACGGTCTTGCCGGCCTGGAAGGTGTTCCAGAGCAAGATGACGACGACGAAGATCGCCGTCCAGAGCAGTAGAGTTTTGACCATCGAGTTCAAGGTTCGGCTACCTCGCTGGCGAGCGATTGAGGCTCGCATTCCATCGGAGTAACGGTGCCCTGCGTCTGGGGATTCCCATCGGCGGTGGAACCGGTCGAAAGCGGGCGCGGAGAGTTACGGACGAGGCAGCGGTTGGATCTCGGCGATCCACACCGGAGTCTCCGGGTCGCACACGCGGAATCGGTCATCGATCGTCACGCCGGGAACCCAGGCGATCCGGCCGCCCACACAGAGGAGCGGCAGCCGATCGCGATGGATTCGATCGATGCGGCGATCGATCAGGAGTTCTTTCAATTTTCGGGTTCCTGGCGCGCCCAGCGGGCGGAGCCGGTCGCCCGGCCTTCGACTGCGAACTTCTACCGCGTCGCCGTTGCCGAGCGGGAGTGCCAGTCCGGCGCGTTGTGGATCTCCCACCAACATCCAAGGGGCGAACTCGCCCCGGCGAAGCGTCAGCGCCATGTCGGCCTCCGGAACTTCTATACGTCCCGGAGTCGAAAAAGTATACGTGAAACCCGGGATTTCGGACGGATCGGGCGAATCGCCCCCCCCTCGGACCTCGATCCGTAGGCGATCCGCCTCGATTCGCCAGCCGGCGGAGCCCCCCGCCACCGTTCCCGCCCCCGTCTCCGCCGGATCTTCCGGGCGGGCGAGCCGCCGGGTGATCTCGGCGACCGTCCGGCGACTCGGGGGAAGATCGGCCCCGGCGGCCCGGGCCAGCGCGGCGAGCGCCCAGGCCCACAGCTCGGGCGGCAGAGCCTGGAGGCTCCGGCGATCGAGAAACGGCTCCGTCGCGGCGAGGCCTGGAAAGCGGCGGGCGAGACGGGCGGAGATTTGGTCGGAAGCTCCTGCCGCCCGTAGGCCGAGCCGGGCGAGCCGCTCGGGCAGGTCGACCAACCCCTCGGACGTACCCAGCGCCGGCAGCAGACGGTGACGAATCCGATTGCGAAGCGAGGCCGGATCGACATTGCCCGGATCGACGATCGCCTGAAGACCGCGCTCTTCGACGAAGGCGGCGAGCGCGGCTTTCGGCAGTCCCAGCAGCGGGCGCACCTTGGTGCCGTGGATCGGTCGCATCGCCGCCAAGCCGTAGAGCCCCGAACCGAGCAACCAGCGCAGCAGCACGGTTTCGGCCTGGTCGTCCCGGTGGTGGGCGAGGGCGATCCATGCGGCACCGGTCTTCTCTCGTACCGCTTCCAGGAAGCCGTAGCGGACCCGCCGCGCCGCGGTTTCCCAACTTTCCCCGGCAAGGCGGAGGGCCGTGACGTCGCGGCGTTCGAGCCGGAAAGAAACCCCCACGGCCTGCGCCAGGCTTCGGGCGCGCTCCGCGCGCTCGGCCGAGCCCGGGTCGGCCGCATGGTCGAGGTGGGCGGCGACGAGGGTATCGGCGACCGGCAAGCCTTCTTCCCGCAGGGCCGCGAGCCCGGCGAGCAGGGCGAGCGAATCCGGGCCGCCGGAAAAGGCGACCACTAACGGACGACGGCGATCGATTTGTACGAACCGGCGATCGGAGAAGAACTCTCGAAGGGTCGAGAGGAGGATCATCGGGCGAGGCGTACCGGCAGAAAGGCTATCGGGCGCGCGAAGCCCGCGAGTGTGGCGAGGAGGGGCGAAGAATGGTGGCGGTGAAGGGACTT
>JBBRUC010000374.1:0-3312 GCA_038248205.1 Thermoanaerobaculia bacterium | reverse complement strand
GGGTCGGACCGACTGGGCCGGCGGCGACTTGCCGCCGCGACCAACGCGCCGACGCGTCGGCGCACTCCAAAATGGGGGGCCTCCTCGGCATCCTCGTCAACTCTGCGATGGAGGCCGCCGCCAAACGCAAGGGCAGGCCCTTCGACGGCAGCGGCTCCAGCCGCTCGTCTACGAAGCGGCCCGCGCTGGGCTAGTCGATAAACCGCTCGAGGCGATCCTCGATCCAGCTACGAACGCCTGGCGAACAGCCGGTCCGCTCTAGCACCTCGCGGAATTGCGTCTGGTACTGCGGCTCAGTCAGGTAGTGGTAGTGAAGAAGTAACGGGCTTTGACCATCTCGCAGGGGCCACGATCTTCCGGGACCGACGAGCAGGTGGAGAGGAATGTTGTACCGCTCGTCATAGATCTGAACGTTCGAGGTCTTCCCCCAGATCGCGACGCTCAGCGCGGCTTGGCTCGACCCCCACCATTCGCTCGCCTCCGAGCCGACGAAGCCCGTAGAGGCCAGAATGTCGAGCCCGGCCCCGGCCCAAGGGCGTAGATTTTCTGCCTGCGATACCAAGAAGATCTCCTTGGTCCGGGCAAGAATTCCAAGATCGCGCCGGACGACCAGGAAGCCGCCATTGTAGGACGCGCGGATTGACGCCTGGTCAATCGTCGCGGCCAGCCGTGGAAGGCGAGCCAGGTCTATCCCACCGAACGACGCCATGCGAGCCCAGTAAGCGTCTAGCGGATCGTCAGCGCCGGCGGACGCCGAGCCTTTCAGATCGACCGGTCGGGCTCCCGCGTCGGTTCGCGCGAAAACCGGTTCGCCCGTCCACACCATGTCGGTATCGAGGACAATCAGATACGGGGAGGAAGAGACCTTCTCGGCCCAGGCTCCGGCAACGATTCGGTTGATCGTGCCGTAGGAGCTGCCGGTTCGGTTCAGGTTCTCGACAGCGTAGGTGACACCGAGCGCTTCAAGCCGCGCCCGGGCCTCAGGGGCCAGCGCCAGAGAGGGCCGGGGTGAGACGGCAAGGATCGGGGCGTTCCGATAGCGGCCGCCAAACGTCCTCAAGCTTTCGCACAGCAAGAGAGCCTGGGGCTCCAGCCTGTTCGCCTCCACGCAAATCAGGAAAGACACCTCATCCTCCCCGAGCGGATTCTTGAAGGAGTCCGAGTTATTTTGGATTGAGTCGATCATGGTCTGGTACAGCATAATCCCACCCGCGTCAGGCGATCCTGCCGTCGGAGGAAAAATGTCCCATCAGTTGGTCATCTGCGGCATGCACCGCTCGGGAACTTCGCTCGTCGCGAGTGTGCTGCAACAGGCCGGGCTCGCCATTGGCCGCGACGTGGCAGCGCCCGGGCTCGGCAATCCGCGCGGCCATTTCGAGGACCCTGATTTCTTGGCGCTGCACGAGGAGATGCTCGTCGCGGCCGGCGAGAGCTGCTTTTCGGCGGGCGACCGGTTCGCACCGCCCCCAAACGAAGAGTTTGAACGCCGTGCTCAAGACCTCGTCGCGGCGCGCCGCGGGCTGCCACTGTGGGGTTGGAAAGATCCCCGCACCTGTCTGTTTCTCGATTTCTGGGAAGCTCTTCTACCGGAGGCACGGTACCTCTTTCTCTACCGCCACCCGGTGGACGTAGCCCTCTCGCTCTGGCGACGCAACAGCGACCTGGAACTGCGGGAAGACCCCTGGCGGGTGATCCGCTCTTGGGAGGTGTACAACCGGCGCCTGGTCGAATTTCGCGACCGCCATCCCGAGCGCTGCTTTCTCGCGCAGATTCCCACCCTTACCGGAGATCTCGACGGCCTCCTGCGGAACCTCCGCCAGAAGCTGGGGCTGCCGCTCGACAACGGCTGCGACACGTCGATCCTGGCGGTCGACGAGCTGGCGCCCCAGACCCCGCCGAATCCCGCCTGGAAAAAGCTAATTCCTGAGGCTCTGGAGATCTACCGGCAGCTCGAAACCCGGGCCGAACTACCGGAGCAGGAGGTAACAGCGCGCTTCGCGCGGGTTCCCACCCGGGAAAGATCGTCGATCCGCGCGACCGAGATGCTCCTCTACGCCCTCCTCGAAGGAAGCGACCCGGGAGGCGCCACGCCCCATCCCGAGCAGCGCAAGGCCTACCACCGCATCCGGATGGAAGAGGAAGCCGCCGTGGCGCTCGGGTTCACGCTCGAAAGCGGCCCTCCTGAGCTGCAAGAGCTGGCGGATGCGCTGCTGCGCGAGCGGGATCGCAACAAGGAGTTGATCACTGACCTGATCGACGAGCGCGAACGTTGCGCGGCGGCCGAAGCCCGTTGTGCCGAACTCGGACGTACACTCGCAGGAATCGAACGGTCCTGGAGCTTCGCCCCGACTCGCGCCTGGTGGTGGCTACGGGGCCGGTTCGGGAAACCGGGGCACGGCGCCGCGCCCCCTCTCTCGTGACGAAAAAGCCCAGCCCGAAGACTTGAACGTTTCCCTCGGGCGCGCGGCGTTCAATCGCGCCGCAGGGCAACCAACGGATCGAGGCCGGCCGCCCGGCGCGCCGGCAGGTAGCTCGCGTAGAGCGCCACCAAGCCGAGCGCCAGGGGCGCTGCGAGAAACGCCAACGGGTCGGTGGTTGAAATCCCGTAGAGGAGCCCCGACAGCCAGCGGGTGAACAGGCCGAGCAGCAAGGTGGTGAAGCGCGGCCGACCAACCGCCTCGGAGACCTGCTGCGAAAGCGGCGCTAGATCCGAGATCGGCTGATTCCCATCGACCTCTCGGATCGCTCCGCGCACCGCCCCGGCGGCGGAAAGGGGATCGCCCGCGGTGCGCACGAAGATCTTCATCGTCGAATGGGGGGCGAGCGCATTCGGAACGTACAGCGCCGGCCGGGCCGGGGTAGCGAGACTTTCCTGACGAACGTCGCCCGCGACGGCGATCACTTCGATCGGCTTTTCGCCAAAGCGGATGTGCTGACCGACGGCCTCGCCTTCCGGCCAGAGCTGCCGGGCGAGCGCGCGATTGACGATCACGAAAGCTTCTACTCCCCAGCCGGCCACCGCCCGCTCCCAGCGCCACCCGGACGGCCAACTCGTGTCGGCGCGTCGTGGTCCGCGCGAGCAACAGGCTCGCGAGATTCGCGCAAGCGATCAAGAGGACCAGGGCGACCGCCGCGAACAGCACCAGCAGCGCCGGGCGCAGGTCGCCGACCAACGCCTCGCGCAACGGCCGAAGGATCGCCCGGTTGCGGGGCAATTGCTCTTCGACGAGGCGGCTAGCCGCTATCGGAGCTGGATAGCCGGGGACGCGGTGACCCGCGGTCTTGGCTACAGTAACGATGCGCGGAGCTGGC
>JBBRUC010000373.1:0-3347 GCA_038248205.1 Thermoanaerobaculia bacterium | reverse complement strand
CGAGGCCTTTTGCCCGCAGGTCCACCTGCCCGGAGCAGAAGCCGAGGTCGACTGGGGTCAGGCCACAGTCCAAATCGACGGCTCTCCGGTCACGGTGAATCTCTTTTTGATGCGCTCCTCGTATTCGGGGGCGTCTTTTTGCCAGGCCTCGATCAACCAGACCCAGCAGTCGTTTTTGTTCGCCCACGCTTTGGCCTTCGAGTTCTTCGGCGGGGTCTATCCCGTGATCAGATACGACAATATCGGCTCCGCAGTCAAGAAGGTGCTCAGGGGCAGGCGAAGGATCGAGGCCGACCGCTTCAGCGCCCTTCGCTCCCATTACCTCTTTGATTCCTCCTTCACCACACCCGGGATCGAGGGTGCCCACGAAAAGGGCGGAATCGAAGGCGAGGTCGGTCGCTTCAGGAGAAGACACCTGGTCCCGGTGCCCGAGGCCGAGTCGATCGATCAGCTAAACGAGCTGCTGGATAAGGCCTCACACCTCGATCTCTCCCGCGTGCTTGTCGGCAAGAAAAGCACCGTCGCCGAGGACCTGGCCGAAGAGAGAAAGCTCCTTGGCGAGCTTCCCTCAGGGCGCTTTGACACTTCCGAGCAAAGCCAGGTGAGAGTCGACACCAAATCGCTGATCACGGTTCGCCAGAACCGCTACTCGGTACCGGTCGCGCTGGTCGGCCTGCGCGTCTCCTACCGCCTTCATGCCGAGAGGCTGGAGGTCTTTCACCGCGGCAAGAAGGTCGCCGAGCATGCGCGGCTCTTCGGTCGCTTTGAGACCAGAGCAAGCCTTGATCACTACCTGGAGCTCATGAGGAGAAAGCCTGGAGCCCTCGAAGGCTCGCTGGCCCTTCATCAAGAGCGCGAGGCCCAAAGCTTTCCGGACTGCTTCCAGGAGCTCTGGGATGAGATCACCGCCCGCCACAACAGATCCGAGGCCGCCCGGCAGATGGTCGAGGTCCTGATCTTGGCCCGAACTTACGGCGCCCGGGACCTGACAAAGGCCACCCGCAGCGCCCTTGCCTCAGGCGCAATCGAAGCCCGCGCGGTAGAGGTGACGTTGAGGGGCCGATCCCGGGTCGGCGAGGCGGCCCGGATCGAGGATCTCGATCCCGGGCTCGGCTTCTTCGAGCGACCTCTGCCCGAACTCGGTCAATACGACAACCTGATCGGAGCCGGCCGATGAAGGCTTCCAAAGCAGCCTCAACGGCAGCCCTTGAGGCAGTGATCGAGGCCCGGACCAAGGAGCTGAAGCTGCCAAGCGTCGGAGCCCGGTTCAGGAACCTCGCCGATGAAGTCCTCAAAGCCCAGGGCACCCCGGTCGAGTATCTCGCGGCACTCCTGGAAGCCGAAGCCGAGGATCGCAATCAAAGACGGCGCGAGCGCCGCCTGAAGGAAGCCCGCTTCCCCCAGATCAAGCATCTTCAGGACTTTCGCTTCTCCGAGAACCCGGAGGTTTCCGAGACGACGCTCGCAACCCTTGCCCGCATGGAGTGGGTCGGTAGCCGTGAATCGGTGATCTTTATCGGCGACTCGGGAACCGGCAAGACGATGCTTGCCACCTGCCTTGGGGTGATCGGCTGCCAGGCAGGACTTCGGGTTCGCTTTACCACCCTGGCCGGCCTTGCCAACCAGCTGATGGAGGCCCGCGAAGAACACGAGCTATCGAGGATCATCGGCCGCTACCGGCGATTTGATCTCTTGATCGTCGATGAGCTCGGCTACCTGGCCCTGCCGGCCGATGCGGCTGAGCTCGTCTTCCAGGTGCTCTCGGAGCGAAACGAGCGAGGCTCATTGATCCTGACCACGAACCTGCCTTTCGGGGAGTGGACCAAGGTGTTCGAGGACGCCCGTCTGGCCAAGGCCGTGATCGACCGCCTGACCCACAACGCCCACATCATCGACACCGGCCAGGAGTCCTGGCGACTTCATCACGGGCTCGGAGGCGGAGGCGGAAAGGAGGTGGGCGCAGACTGAATTCAGGGGCCCCCGGGGGCCCCTGACGGAGGCGATCCGTCACACTGAAAAGCACAACAAACCCGTCGACGGGTGGGGCCACTTCAGGCGATCACTCCGGGGCCAGTGCACGCGATCACTCCCATCGCATCGACTCGATCATCAGCTACCGGGTTATGGTACGGACAGAATGATCTTCGCGGTCAGTCTCGCGGGGCGCTTGCCAATGGGCCTCAAGTAATCGCGCTGACAAGGGCACCGACGAAGCGCTCGATTGTCTCTGAATCAGGAGCGTGGTCGGGGTTTGCTTCGGTCACCGTCAAGGCTGAGAACCCCTTGGCAGACGTCAGGGCAGCAAGTGCTTCGGTCGCTTGGTCCAGGGTTAGGCCAACGTTGCGGTTCGTATTCTCGGCGAGCGGCAAATCGGTCATGTCGATCGCATCCACGTCGAAATGGACCAGGAAAGGCTTCTTGCCGCCTCCCAGAGGAGCCAGCGCTCGGGTGGCTGATCCTTTCGGATTCTCGGCAACCTGCCGCTCCGCCACCGTATGAATCTTCAGGCGCTCTATCGCTTCCAGCTCGGCCGGCTGTGATCTTCCTTTCGAATGACTCAGCAGTGAAAGATTTCGCGGCAAGAGCAACGGCGTCGGGCCCAGGTTGGCCAATTTGGGAACGGCTCCGGGCAGGTCGAGCATGTGCGCGACTCCCATCCAATCCAGTGCGCCATCCGGCACAGTCGACGGTAGGTTCAGATCGGGGTGGGGGTCGAAATAGACAAGCCGCAATGGATCCAGATTGCGGGAGGCACCCAGCATCGTCCCCACCTCCAGCGTGCAGTCCCCACCGATGACGAGCGGGGTCGCACCGGCCTTCAGGGCGGCGTCGCATCTGTCTGCCACCTCGCGCGCGATCAATACGACTGCGTCTGTATTCATCGCTCTCGGGTTCTGCCGATCTGGTCGCCACCTCCACTCGGCAAGATCTCCAAAGTCCGACACCTTCGCACCGCGATCCTCAAGGGCCCTGACCAACCCGGCAGCCCTGAGTGCTCTGGGCGCCTTTTCCTGTCCCGGTGCGAATGCCCCCGCACTGGTTGGTGCTCCGATGAGGCCGAAGTGGCGGACCATCTTCATGCGCTATCGGCAGACCTCACGGCTCGACGCTGGCACCGCACAAAACTCCGATCATTGTCAGACATATCTCAATCAGAAAATCCGCACTGGCATTCGAATAGATGAGAATCGAGGACGCCCCTTTCCTCCTTGCCCCCTCCAGTTTACACCCCCATAGGGCCTTGATTCAAGCCCCTGAGATGCCCCATAATCACCGAGTCTCAGGTCCAGAAACTAAGCAAAGGTGGTTACGAAATGGGTGGATCGTCGAACGGTGAAACGAGAGAT
>JBBRUC010000372.1:0-3348 GCA_038248205.1 Thermoanaerobaculia bacterium | reverse complement strand
TGCGCTCGATCTCCGCGGCGAGGCGCGCGGCTTGCGATCGGGCGTCGATCTCGGCAACTTGCAGTTCCGCCTGGGCGGCATCGACCGCGCTCGCCGCCGCGGCACGCAGGGCGGCGGCGCGCTCCTTGCCCCACGAGCGGAGCACGATACCGAAGCGCACCGCCACCTTCGGATCGCCGCCGCGAAACCCTAAATCGGCACGGGTCGAATAGTCCGGCCGCCTTTCGAGGGCGGCGAGCGCCGCCCGCTGTTCCGCCGCGGCAAGCTGCGCCCGGCGAACCCAGACCGCCGGGGCGGCGTCGACCGCAAGCTCGCTCCACCGCGCGGCCGCCGCGGGGTCTCCGGGCCGGGGCAGGTCCGGCAGCGGCGGTAGCGGCGGCAAGGTGGCGATCGGCCCGATCGCCGCCGGCCCGTTCCGCCCGAGCCAGCGGCCCAGCTCGGCCTCGGCCGCCTTCCTTGCGGCGGCGATCTCGATCCGCCGTTCCTCCGCATGCAGAAGTTCGAGCTGGGCGCGAGCGACCTCTCCCTGCCCCCCGTGGCCCGCGCCATAGGAAAACGTGGCGCTCTCGGCCAACAGGTCGAGCAGCTCACGGCCGGCGCGCCAGGCGGCGTCGCTCTGGTCGAGCGCGAAGATCGCGGCGTAGGTTGTGCGTACCCCGGCGGTGATGCGGCGCGCGGCGAGCACCGGCCCGGCGCCCGGCACCTCCGCCTCGCTCGCCGCGGCGGCCCGTTCGGCCCGTCTCCGGGCCGGCAGCGGCAGCTCCTGGCGAAATTCCAGGCCGGGAAGCGATCCGTCGTGCCCGCCCGCGGGCACGAGCGGGAAGCTCTGGTCGTCGAGGACCGTCTCGAATCGCGGCCCCGGCAGAATCCCGGCGGGTATCGCCGCCTCGCGGGCGGAGCGCGCCCGCGCCTCGGCCGAGCGGATCTCGGGGTTTTTGGCGAGCGCTTCGGCGATCAACTGTTCGATCGATGGCGCGGGGGCGGGGGTCGGCGGCTCCACCGCACCCAATGCGACGGCAAAAGCCCCCAAGAGAGTACAGGCGATCGATAGACGAAAGGCAGGCATCGTTTCCTCCGGAAAAAAGCTCGTCGCTCGAGCCCGCCATGGGCTCGCGCGGACACACTTCTCCTGAGGAAAGCGCTAGATCAGAAAGGCGGCCAACAGGGTGAAGCGAGCGACCTCCGGGTGGAGGGCGGTGGACTTCTCCGCGCGCGATCCGGATACCGGAGCCGGCGCGATCCGGGCGATCACCGGAGCCGCGGGCGCCGAAGGGAGCGCCATCGGGGAGCCAGCCGACGGCGAGGGCGCCCGTTCGGCCCGCATCGCCCCCGGGCAGCAGTCGCCCCCCATCTTTTGGCACGCCTGCCGCGCGACCGCATCCATCGGGCAGGCCTCGGTGCCGCACACCGACGCCGGCATCGAGGCGAGGAACGCCCCAAGCACCAGGGCGAGCACGGCGACGCGGCGGGGGAGGGGGGAGGTCATGACAACTCAGAGTGTACATCGAGTGTGCGGCGGCCTACCGAAAGGCCCCCTCCCCCGAAGGGAAGGAGGCCCGAGACTTCACGGAAAAAGTGTGCCCGAAGGCTACGGTGTGCAGGCTTGGACGGTGACGTTGTCCAGGAACCAGCCGTCGTCGACCGTCGAGCAGTCGGTGATCGACGTGAAGGCGATCCGGACGCTCTGGCCGGCGCAGCCGCCGGTGCCGCCGGTGGCGGCGTTGCAGGCCGCGTCGAGATCGACGGTAGAGGTCACGAATCCCGTTGCGATGCCGGTCCAGACGCTCGCACCTGCGGCGCCGGCCGGCGGGCAGCTCGCGCTGATCGTGCCGTTGTAGCCGTTGGTGAGGACCGCCGCGGCCGGGACGAACGTGTAGTTCGCACCGTCCACGGAGACGGCGAGCGTGCCGCCGTCGAAGCCCGACTCAAAGCGGCGACGATGGCCGAACGAGAGACGAGTGGTCGTCGAACCGGCCGGAACCGCGATGCCGCCGGCGCCGTTCGGCTGGGCGTAGGTGAAGTTGTTGCTAGCGTAGTTCGCGGTGCAGCTGGTGCCGCCGTAGCGGAAGACTTTGGTGCCGCCCTGCGCCGTGCAGGTCTGAATGCCGCGCCAGCTGGTGGTCGATCCACCCGAAAGGAACGTGCCCTTCGACCAGTTGGAAAGGCCGGTGCCGGTCTCGAAGTTGTTGGTGTACAGCGTGCTCGTGGTGCAGCCCGCGCAGGCGTTGGTGGTGGCCGAAGCCTGAGCGGAGTTGCCCGAGGCGCAGGTGCCGTTGGATGCCTGGACGACGTAGAAGTAGCCGGTGCTGCAGGTTAGACCTGTATTGGTGAACGACGTCGTGGCCGAGGTTCCGACCAGGGTGTACGGTCCGCCCGAGGTGCTCCCGCGGAGGATGTTGTAGGACGTGGCGCCCGAAGTAGCGCTCCACGACAGGCTCACCTGGTTGGCTCCACCCGTGGCGGAAAGCCCCGTCGGTGCGGCCGGCGGAGTGCAGCTGCTCGTGCAGCTGGAGGTCACGAACGCCGAGCAGGTGCCGTTGCACGAGAGCGTGCCGCCGGTAAAGCCCTGGCTCGTGCAGGTCTGGCCGTTGAGGTCCGAACCGTCGCAGACCTCGGGCGTTTCGCGCAGGTTGTTGCCGCAGACCGGGCCGGCGGTACCGCCGAAATCGATCACCGCGAAGCCGAGGTTTTCTTTCTGCGCGTTGGTCGAGGAGCCGGGGTAGAAGTGGCGGGTATCCACCCACGCCATGTAGGCTTTGCCGCCCTTGACGTCGAGGCCCAGGTACTCGCCGAACTGGTTCGGGTTGCGGTTCGGGTTGTCGGTCGTGTTCTCGTCGGAGTAGCTGATGCCGCTGTTGTTGAACTCGGTCGAGTTGGCGCTCGCCTTGACGTTGGCTTCGAACGATACGCCGCAGTTGGTCGAGCGCGCGACGTAGTAATCGACCTTCCGGTTGTTCGAGTCGTTGCGCGCATCGTGCCAGCCGACGACCACGCTGCCGTTCGATTGGTCGACCTGCAGGAACGGATGGAACTGCGTCCGCCCCGCGAGACCGTCGTCGTTGACCTTGACCGGCGTCAGCCAGGTCGTCCCGCCGTTGGTCGAGCGGGTGACCCAAATGTCGGTCTCGGTGGCGCCGCCGGAGGTAAAGTCGCCGTAGGTCGCATAGAGCGTACCGTCGCAGGCGCCGCCGGAGTTGTCCACGTCGATCGCGCCGAACGGCGCGATGCCGCGGTTGTCCGAGACCGGCGGCTTGGAGGCCGTGCCCGCCGCGAAGCCGTTCAGGTTGTGGTCGTGGACCTGGACCGGGGTGGACCAGCTGACGCCGCCGTTGGTCGAGCGGGTGTACC
>JBBRUC010000371.1:0-3377 GCA_038248205.1 Thermoanaerobaculia bacterium | reverse complement strand
GTGAGCACGGAGCGGGCGATCCGGAGCGCGGCGGCGAGGACCAGCAGGGTCACCGCCACGTCGGAAGAATACGGTTTGAGATTCGCCGAGAAAAAGATCAGCGGCACCGCGAGCGAAAAAAGCAACGTCGCGACGATCGTTCCGATCGGTCGCAGGATCTGCCGCGCGACGCGATACAACAGGATCGGTCCCGCCAGTCCGGCGAGCAGCGGCACGAGACGCAGGGCGTATTCCGAGGGGCCGAAGAGCAGCGTCGAGAGCTTCACTCCGAGCAGAAATCCCGGCGGCGCCACCTGGCCGTAATCGAGCGGCCCGAAGAGGTGCGTCACGCCGCGATCGAGCACGTTGCGCGCGACCGCCGCCTCGTCCACCCAGAGCGACGGATGCGCCAGGTATTGCCAGAGCCGCAAGGCGAGCCCCAAGAGAATCGCGAGCCCGGCGGGCCAGCCCCCCGGCACCCGCTGTTCAACGTCGTCAGTCACCTTTCCCATGATGCCGTAGCGTCAGATCTGCGGCATATTGCGGAGCAGAGGTTCGGGCTTCGGTACCCGCGGCCGACGGAACAGACGCTTCGGCCAGGCCTGGATCAACTGGAGAAGAGCGTTGGCGCTATTGCGCGCTCCCTTCTCGTCGTCCAGCGGGTAATAGGCCGGTTGCGGACCGTACCGCTCCAGGAACTCCAGATACGTCTCGCCGCCGCCTTCCCCTTGGAACCGCGCCGCGAGTTCGCGTAGCTGCAGGTGGAGAGCCGGCATTGAGGACCGGTATCGCGCCCAACGGTGCTGGTCCCAATTAAACGAATCGACGAGACGACGGCCGGCGCACCAGCCGCGTTCGGTCAGCCGTCGAATTCGCTCCTCCGGCATCGCCAAGTTGAGCCCTCCCTCCTCCTCGGTCAGGTGGACGTGAAGGACTCGGTCGCGATACCCGGGAAGCCGCGTTTGCGTCGCGTCGACCCAATTTTGCATCAGCCGGATCAAGGAGCCGACAAAACCGGGCACCCCGTTGAAACGTCGCCACTCCGGCCGTACCTCGCTCCCCGGCCGGCTCGGAAAGTGGACGTTCTGGCATTCGAGAGTCGAGGGCTTCCACTCCGCGGAAAAGCTTCGTAAATTGATCCCGAACGTCGGTCGCGAGGGCAGGAGTGCGTCGAAGAAATGGACCGGGAAGTTGCTCCCGAGCCCGCCGTCGGAGAACAGACAACGCTCGTAGTCCGGAGGTCTCTTTTCGCGCTTTGCTATCTGGTTCGAAGGGCGCCCCCAGTCGACCGCGTAGAGCGGCACGGCAGCCAGAAGGAGCGGAAAGCTCAAGCTCATCCGGACGGCGACCACCAGCGGTAGATCCTTGGGCTCGGGCAGTGAGAATAGGCCTTCCACGCCGACGACCGGTTGACTGTGCTCCCGCATCCAATCCACCACAGGGACCGGAAAGAGGCTCGTCATCTCGGCCGGACGCCAATGAAACGTTCGTCCTCGAAACGGCAGACGGTGCGGCTGGCCATGGACCAGGCTGGAGGTCATCATCTCCAGATTGATGCGCCGAGAGTTCGGGTTTTCGGCGGCTTTCGGGTCGGCCCCCCACAGGTCGCCGAAGGTGAGCGGCGGTCCGCCGATCGGCCGGCCCGCCGTCCGCTCCAGCTCTTCGGTGAGCCATTCAGTAAGCGGCGGCCTCCGCCCCGCTTTTCGTCGCCCGGTCACCCGATACCCGCTGCACAGGCCGAAATCGTTCCGTTCGAGCGCCTGGCCGGCGACTTTGACGAATCGCCGCGCGGCGCCGAGCGTGCCGCCGAGCACCACCAGCCCTCCCAGCAGAACGAGACTTCCCTTCGGTGCCTCCCCGAGGAGAAGCTGCGCCAGACCGGCAGATCCCGCGACGACAGACACCAGCGAAAGATAAACGAGCCCCCCGAGGAGGCCCCCGAGGAACGCCCAAAAGGGGTTTCCGAACAGAATCGCGCGGAGGATGCGGCAACTCTTGGCTAGCGGACCGCCCTTGCCGAGCAACGCGAGAACCACGGCGAACGCCGGCCGGGCGCGGGGGGTGGGCTGAAACAGGCTCGATAGATTCTTCGCCATCACCTCCGGCAGTTGGGCGAGGCGCAGAAACCCACCGTCTGCGCTCGCGCGGCCGTACTCGGCCGCCGCCGCGAGCGAGGCGGCGATCGCGCCGGCCGAGGTGCCCCCGATGTTTTTGAACCGATATTTCTGCGCCAACTCGGTGATTGCAAACGGGTAGACCACGCCGCTCGTGATGCCCCCCTTCATCACCATGTCGCATTCGAGCGGCGGCGCGGCGAAACTCTCCGCGGTGTAGGAAGGCGGGTAGGTCGCGGCGGGTGTTTCGGCTGAGCTCGTCAACGGCATCTTCCTCCTGCGTCTCCTCGATAGAAAGGAAATGACGAACACCATCGTACCGGGGATTCGGGCGCGGTGGGGCGGCTTTCTCTCCGTAGCTGATACTGTGAGCCCCGGATCGACGAGGGTGATCGATCCGGCAACCTTGCCGTTCCATCCTCCGAGGAGAATCCTGTGGGCGATCGCTTACGGTTTCTACTGAACCGAATCCGCGAGCGGCTGTGGGTTCGGCCGCTGGTGATGTGCATCGTCTCGATCGCCGGGGCGCTGGTGGCGAAAACCGTCGAGGGGACGGCGATTGAGCTGATCGTGCCGGAGATCTCCCCGGATTCGATCGAGACCTTGCTGAACATCATCTCCGCCAGCATGTTGGTGATCGCCACGTTTTCAGTCGCCTCGATGGTCTCGGCCTACGCCTCGGCGAGCAGCACGGCGACGCCGCGCTCGTTTTCTCTCGTCCTTTCCGACGATCGGTCGCAAAACGCCCTGTCCACCTTCATCGGCGCGTTCATCTTCAGCATCGTCTCGCTAATCGCGCTGCAAAATGGCTACTACGGCAAGGCCGGTCGCTTCCTTCTATTCGCGTTCACCCTGATCGTTTTCGGCCTGGTGATCGTGATCTTCGTCCGCTGGGTAGACAGTATCGCCCGCCTCGGGCGGCTCGGCGATACGATCGATCAGGTCGAGCGCGCGACCGCGGCGGCGCTTCGGCTGCGGCGATCTGCCCCGCGGCTCGACGGCGCTGCGACCGGCGCGGCCGGCGAAGGCGGGCAGGCGATCTACGGCGAACGGATCGGCTACGTGCAGCGCTTGGAGGTCGGCACGCTCCAGCGCATCGCCGAGAAGATCGAAGTCCGCGTCCGGGTAACCGCTCTGCCGGGCACGTTTTCCGCTCCGGGCCGGCCGCTCGCCTATGTCACGGCGGACTCAGGCGACCTGTCGAATCTCGACCTCGAACCGCTCACCAAGGCGTTTCGCATCGGCGACGACCGGAAGTTCGATGAAGATCCCCGCTTCGGCCTG
>JBBRUC010000370.1:0-3383 GCA_038248205.1 Thermoanaerobaculia bacterium | reverse complement strand
CACCTGCACGTTCCCGCTCAACCTGACCGCCTCGGTGATCGACATCCCGACCCTGTCGCAATTCGGCTTCGGCAGCCTCATCTCGCTGCTCGCCGCCGCGGCACTGATCGCCATGATGCGGCGCCGCCGCACCGTGTAGTCCCAGCCACCCCCGAGCCGCGGGCGAAACCCCGCGGTCGTGGCGCATCCAGAAAAAGCGAGGCCCCCCCCGGGGCCTCGTTTCGTTGGTGGGGGTAGACCCAAAGGGTGCCCACTTCCCCCCCCCAAAAAAAGGCTCGTTTCGGTTGCCGAAGCGAAAAAGGGCGGCCCGCGGTCGCGGACCGCCCAGGGGGCGGGTGTTCCTACGGGTTGGGTCTAGGCTGCGATGGCAGGTTCGGCGAGGGCGGCGGCGTTGGCCGCTTCTTCCTCCTTCTTCTTGAGCATGCGCCGGCCGCGCCGCGAGTTGTCCTCCGGGGTGATCCCGTAGGTGGCGAGCACCGGATTGGTGAAGCCGATGTGGGCGGCGACGAGGGCCGAGAGGCGGCGGTGGATTTGGACGCCTCGCAGCGCGAGATTCCGGCGCACCTGCACCGCGACGCGAAGATTCGCCAAAATCCTCCGTCGATGATCCCGAAACGGCGCCGTAGAGCCGAGCAGAATCCGTTTGGAGTCCAGAAGAACCAACTTGGGCTCCAGCGAAACAAATTTGGGCTCCAGCCACGGCCGTTTGGACTCCATCAAAATCAAATAGGGAGCCAGCGACACAAAATTGGGAGCCATCAGAATCGATTTGGCTCCCAATCGTAGCTTTTCCTCGCCCAAACGGGCTCTGCGGCGAGAAAACCGCCATCCGATTTCCTCGCAGCGCGGTCCGATCCGTCCCGCCGGCATTCTTGATCTCCCCCGACGGCGGCGGATCGCTCCCCAGCACGTTCCGGTGCGTTCCATCGGATCGCCGAAGCGCGCCTTCGAGCCCCCGGCTCCCGCGGTCGAGCGCGTAAACCGCGCCTAGGACCAGGATGGAACTCAAAGAACGAACCCTCGCGGAACTCTCGCCCGACGAGAGGGTTGCTCTCGCCGTGGACTTGTGGGACCGCGTGGAAGCCAGGGATCTCGCGGTTCCCGATTGGCACCGCGAGATCGTTCGTGCCCGGCTCGCGGAGGACGACCGCGACCCCGAGCGTGCTCTCCCGGGCGAAGAGTTGCTCGCCTGGCTCCGACAGCCCCGCGCATAAGGCTCCGTTATCGGGTGGTCGTAAGGTCTGAAATGATCGAGGCGCATTTCCTACCCACACAAAGAGGCGAAGCGCCAAAATCTTTACCGACTGCTGGACCCGCGGCGAGCCGCACGATACGGAGGCCTCGGAGTGACGAACCGCAGAAAACCGGAGG
Source organism: Thermoanaerobaculia bacterium (assembly GCA_038248205.1). Taxonomy (GTDB): domain Bacteria; phylum Acidobacteriota; class Thermoanaerobaculia; order Multivoradales; family UBA5704; genus DASYKS01. Next base: position 2,012 of record JBBRUC010000370.1, on the reverse strand, counting down.
TCCTCAGAGTCCGGGTGGTCCTCGATCTCGAAGTCGTGAGAGGAAGGCGTTGGCGCGAACTGGCACTCTTTCGCGAAGCCGTCCTCTATCACTTCACCCCTCCCGCTCTACGAGAGAAGCTCATCGCGATGAGCGAGGCGGTCGCGGATCAAGTATTAGAAGAGCTGACCAACGAGCCGGGCCACGGCGCGTCCGGTTTTCGCCCCCACCTCCAGGCGGTGCTCGCCGACCTTCGGCATAGCGAGAAAAGCCTGCGGGAAGTAGAGGCCGCCTACCGGGACGAAATCGAGGCGACGGAGGACCGGGAAGTTCTACGCCTCACCCTCCGGCTGGCCCGGGCGATCGAACAAGGGCTCGCCAAGATCGCCGACCGGGTCGGCCCGGGGTAGTCCTTCGTGTGCGCGCCTAGGGCGCTGCCAGTCGCCTGCGCGAGCCCAATGGCGCCACTACGCGGCAGAGCCCGGGTAAAGGGCGCGAAACTTTCGCGCTAAACTACTCGCGCCGCCTTCCGTATCTCTTGGTACCGGAACGCTTTTCGCGAGGTCTTTCGCCATGCCCAGCCGTTTGCGCCCGTTCGTTCTCCTCGGATTCGTCGCGTCTCTGGCCACCCCCCTCGGCGCGCAGCCGCTGGCGAGCAAGCCGCCCGAGCCGCCGACTCCGGGGGCGGGATCGGGGGCGGTGGCGTTTGCCCAGCTCGAATGGCTGTTGCCCACGCCGTCCGAGACGCGGCTGGCCTCCGGCGCTCCCGGGCCGCAGTATTGGCAGCAGCGGGCGGATTACAAGATCGAGGTCCGGCTGGACGACGCGAAGCGGCGGATCGAAGGCAAGGAGCGGATCACCTACCAGAACCGCTCGCCGCACACGCTCTCCTACCTCTGGTTGCAGCTCGACCAGAACCGCTTTCGGCCGGACGCCGACGGCGTACTCGCGCAGTCCGCGCCGGGCTTCGACGAGTTGGGCTACGACGATCTCGCCCAGCGGTTGGAGCTGGAGCGCTTTCAGGGCGGCTTCGAGATCGCCTCCGTCACCGGCGCCGACGGTGTGTCGCTCGCTACCACGACGGTCAAGACGATGATGCGGATCGACCTGCCGGCGCCGCTGCCGCCCGGCGGGACGTTCGCCTTCGACGTGGCGTTCGCCTTCAACGTCATCGACGGCACGAAGATCCGCGCCCGCACCGGCTACGAGCTGTTCGACGATGGCAACGCGATCTACGAGATCGCCCAGTTCTATCCGCGCATGGCCGCCTATTTGGACTACCAGGGGTGGCAGCACAAGCAGTACCTCGGCTCGGGCGAGTTCACGCTGGAGCTGGGGGACTATGAGCTCGCGATCGACGTGCCGGAGGATCACGTGGTCGCGGCCACCGGTGTGCTGCAAAACCAGGACGAAGTGCTCTCCCCGGCCGAGCGCGACCGCCTCGCGCGGGCGGCGAACAGCGACAAGCCGATCTACGTGATCACCCCGGCGGAAGCGGCGGCGCGCGAGAGCCGACAGTACGTGAAGGCGCCGGGACGGCGGGTCTGGCGGTTCAAGGCCGAAAACGTCCGCGACGTGGCGTTTGCCAGCTCGCGCAAGTTCATCTGGGACGCGATGGGAGTCCAGAGCGGTCCGAACCGGGTGCTCGCCATGTCGTTCTTCCCGAACGAGGGCGATCCGCTCTGGAGCGAGTATTCGACCGAGGCGGTCGCCCATACGATCGAGAGCTATTCGCGCTACACGTTCGACTATCCCTATCCGGTGGCGATCTCGGTGAACGGCCCGGTCGGCGGGATGGAATACCCGATGATCTGTTTCAATCAGCCGCGTCCGTACGAGGACAAGACCTATTGGGGCGAGCCGTCGGATTAAGAGATGACCTGGAAGCGGAGCAAGTACGGGCTGATCTCGGTGGTCATCCACGAGGTCGGCCACAACTACTTCCCGTTGATCGTCAACTCCGACGTGCGGCAGTGGACCTGGATGGACGAGGGGCTGTACACCTTCCTCCAGTACCTCGCCGAGCTGAGTTG
>JBBRUC010000369.1:0-3406 GCA_038248205.1 Thermoanaerobaculia bacterium | reverse complement strand
CGTGGTGGTCGTGGTGGTCGGGCTCCAGACCGTGGGCGTCGTATTGATCGTGGCGACCCTGATCACCCCGGCCGCCGCGGCGCGCCAATGGACCGACCGGTTGAGCTCGATGGTTTGGCTCGCCGCCGCGATCGGCGCCCTTTCCGGCGCCTTCGGCTCCCTCGCCAGCGCCTCGGTCGATCGGTTGCCGACCGGGCCGGTGATCGTCCTCGCCTCGTCGCTCGCACTGCTCTTGTCGCTGGTCGCCGCCCCCGGGCGCGGCCTGGCCTGGCAACTCCTCCGCGAACGGCGGGCGGCGGCGCGCATTCGGCGCGAAAACCTGCTCAAAGACCTCTATCGACTCGGCGAGGAACGCGCCGACTGGGCCGAATTTCTCCCCCGGCCGCTGCTGATGGGGATGCGCGGTCAGAGCGCGCGCCAACTGGCGCGCAGCACCCGGCCGCTAGCCCGGGCCCGTTGGGTCGAATCGTCCGGCGATGCCTTGCGGCTGACCGAAGACGGACGTCGGGAAGCATCCCAAGTGGTGCGCAACCATCGCCTGTGGGAGCTTTATTTGAAGCGCCGTCTGGAACTGCCCGCCGACCACGTTCACCGCGACGCCGAGGCGATGGAGCATGTCCTGTCGCCCGACCTGACCGACGAGATCGATCTTTTGCTCGATTTCCCGCGGCTCGATCCGCACGGGCGCGAAATCCCGGCTCGGGCGGGAGGAGCGGCGTGAGCCCCGAAGTCTCGATCCTTCTCGTCGGCAGTTTCGTCGGCGCCTCCTGCGGGCTGATCGGCTGCTTCCTGGTGCTGCGCAAGATGGCGCTCTTGGGTGATGCGATCAGCCACGCCGTGCTCCCCGGCATCGCGATCGCCTTTCTACTCACCGGTCGGCGAGCGCCCCTGCCGATGGTGATCGGAGCCGGCGCGCTCGGGGTCTTGACCGTCCTGCTCGTCGAGCTGTTCCAGCGCAGCCGGCGGATGACCGAGGATGCCTCGATCGGTGTGGTGTTTCCCGCGCTGTTCTCACTCGGCGTGATCCTGATCAGCCGCTATGCCGCCCAGGTCGACCTCGATCTCGACTGTGTGCTCTACGGCGAGATCGCCTATGTCCCTTGGGATCTCCTGCTGGTCGGTAGCCGCTCTCTCGGGCCGAAGGCGCTCTGGGTGACCGGCAGCGTCCTGGCCGCGAACCTCGTCCTGGTCGTCGCCCTGTTCAAGGAACTCAAGCTTTCGACCTTCGATTCCGGGCTTGCGGCCACCCTCGGCTTCGCGCCGATGTTCCTGCACTACCTGCTGATGAGCGCGGTCTCGATCACCGTGGTCGGCTCGTTCGAATCGGTCGGTGCGATTCTGGTCGTGGCGATGCTCGTGGTACCGCCTGCGACCGCCTACCTGTTGACCGAGCGGCTGGGCACGATGCTCGCCCTCGCGGCGGGCTTGGGCGTGGTCTCGGCGATCGGCGGCTATGGTCTCGCCCGGGTGCTCGACGCGTCGATCGCGGGGGCGATGGCGGTCGTCGCGGGGGGCCTCTTTCTCCTGGCGCTGCTGTTTTCGCCTCGCCACGGCATACTCGCCCGCAGGGCGCATCACCGCCAACTCGGCGGGCGGCTATCGGATCAGCTGATCCTGCTCCACCTTGATGCCGGCGGCGCTACGGCCGCGAGTTTGAGCGAACGCCTCGGTTGGCCCCGGCGGCGCCTCGACGCGGCGCTCGATCGACTCGGCGGCCTCGGCTGGGTCGACGATCGGATCGAAGGGTTGTTTCTCACCGACGCCGGGCGCGACCGCCTCGCCTCCGAGACCGCCGGCTTCGCCTCGGTTCCGTCTCAGTAACAATCCCCCGGCGCGAGCTCGACGACCTCGCAGGCCACCCCCAGCCGATCGAGCGCCTCCGTCAGCTGCTGCGGCGTGCCGGTGAGAGCCGGGAAAGTACCCCAGTGGATCGGGATCACCTTGCGTACGCCCAGAAACCGGCAGGCGCGGGCGGCCTGTTCGGGGTCCATGGTGAACAGGTCGCCGATCGGTAGAAATGCCAGCTCGGGGCGATACAGCTCGCCGAACAGCTGCAGGTCCGAGAAGAGCGCGGTGTCTCCCGCGTGGTAGAAGGTGAAACCCTGCGGCATCGAGACGATGAACCCGGAGGCAACGCCGCCGTAGGCGCCATCCGGCAGGCCGCTCGAATGATCGGCGCGAACCATTCGGACACACATCCCAAGGACGTCCTGGCACCCGCCGAGATTCATTCCCGAGCCGGTCGTCACCCCCTGGGCGGCGAGCCACTCGACGATCTCGTAGTTGGCGATCACCCGGGCGCCGAATCGTTTCGCCAATTCGGCCGCATCCGCCAGATGATCGCTGTGTCCGTGGGTGATCAAGATCGCGTCGAGCCGGGAAAGCTCCTTGCCGCCGGGCGGGCAGGAGGGATTGTCGAGCCAGGGGTCGATCAACACCACTTCGCCGCCGGGCAGGTCGCACCGAACGGTCGCATGGCCGAGAAAAGTGAATTTCGGTCGCGGATGGTTCGACATGGGCGGCGCCTCCTTGGGGTGAGTGTAGGCCTGCGGGCTCAAGCGCTCCCGATTGTAAACCGGCTTGCGTCTCCCGGGCGCCCTGGAGACGGATGGTAGAGTTCCGGCTCCACTTTAGGAGGTCTGCGAAATGAACGGCTCGAACTGGATCCTGTTTCTCCACGTCCTCGCGGCGCTATGGCTGGCCGCGGGAGTTTTTGGCACCACGGTGATTCGCGTCCAAACCAAGAAGGCAACCGACTTCCGCGCCAAAGCGTTCGGCATCCGTCTGCTCGCCCGCTCGATGAAGGTGTTCAGCGTCCCGGGAGCGGTGATCTCCGGCCTGCTCGGGATCTACCTGGCCGCCAAGCGCTTCAGCTTCGAGTTTCTCTGGGTTCAACTCTCGACGGTCATTTGGCTCGCGCTAATCGCCGTGACCCTCTTCTACCTGGCACCAAAGGTCAAGCAATTGGCTGCAGCGGCCGAATCCTCGCTGGTCGCCGGGGCGCCGACGGAGGAATTCGAAAAGCTCGCGGCCAACAAGCTGCCGGGAATCCTCGCGGACGTCAACGCGCTCGGCATCGTGATCTTGGTGCTGTTGATGACGGTCAAGCCGGGCTAGAGAACGGCTGAAAACGGCGAACGCGGCCGGAACCTTCCCGGCCGCGCTCTTTACCGTCTCCACCTTGCGCCCGCGCGAGCGGGCCCCGGCTCAGACCTGGAACTGACGAAAAAAGTTGTCCCGAAGCTTGGCGTTGAACGGGTGCTCGGTCAGACGGTAGTAGATCGTCTGAGCGTCGCGGCGCGGCGCGACCAGCCCGTAGGCCTTGAGCTTGGCCAGGTGCTGCGAGACCGCGGAAACCGACACGCCGAGCATCTCGGCCAGGTCGCACACGCAGAGCTCTTTCATG
>JBBRUC010000368.1:0-3407 GCA_038248205.1 Thermoanaerobaculia bacterium | reverse complement strand
TGGCTCTCGGCCTGCTCGGCTTGATTCTGACCGCCTGTATGGCCCCCGCCGGGGCGTCGGCCGGCAATGTTCCGGTCCACGTCCGGGTCGTCACGTGGCAAGGCAAGATCCTGATCGATCGGACCGTCAAGACCGGCACGACAACCGTGCCGACCAGCAAGAAGGCCGACTGTTTCGGCGGGTCTCCGAGTAACGGCTCCAAAGAGGTTCCCGGAGCGACTGCTCTCGGCGCACTCCAGGACGCCCAGTCCGCGCGAAAGCCCCGTCGTCCGCTGCTCCTTACCAACGCCTTCGACTTCGGTCTCGGGATCTGCGGGGTCGGCAGCGCCGTCGCCGAAGGCGAGCAGTGGTGGGAGCTGACCCACAACCACCGACCCTCCTCGCTCGGTGGCGAGGCGACCACGCTGGAGAAGAACGATACGGTGCTTTGGTTCCTGGCGGAGTCCTACAACCAGGCGAGCCCGGATGAGCTCTACCTGGAGGCACCGGAGAAAGTGCGCCGGAACAAGTCATTCAGGGTTCGCGTGGTGTCCTTCAACGACAAGGGCCGCAAGCGTCCGGTGAAGGGTGCCAGGCTTTCGATCGGTGGCAAGACGAACGCCGGTGGATACGCCCGGGTCCAGCTCGGGAAGAAGACCAGGTTCGTCGCGAGGGCCGATGGCCTGATCGTTTCGAACCGCGCCGTAGTCAGGGTCCGGAAGTAGAGCGACCCCGAACAGGTCATGGAGTGCGATCGGGGGGTCTTCTCGCCCCGGTCGTCTCCCTGATCGCGGTCCTCGCAGTCACCGGCTGCGGGGTCGGCTTTGGTGCCGGGGATCAGGAAGGAAACGCCGAGCTTGTCGTCACCCGCGACTACGGTTCCGGGGTGCTGGTCAGCCGCACGGTCGACCGCCTCAGCCAGTCGAGTACGGCGATGCGTCTGCTCGACGAATCGGCCGAAGTCGAGACCCGCTACGGCGGTGGCTTCGTGCAGTCGATCGACGGCATATCCGGTAGCGCCGGCGAAAGAAGCTCGGACTGGTTCTATTTCGTCAACGGTATTGCCGCCGAGCGTGGCGCGGCCGAGTTCCTGATCGGGCCGGACGACCGGATGTGGTGGGACTTTCGAGACTGGACCGACGCGATGGACGTCGACGCCGTCGTCGGTTCCTACCCGGCACCGATGGGCACGGGTTACGACGGCGAGCGCTGGCCGGTCACGGTCGAATGTCGGGTCGAAGGTCCGGCCTGCGACACGGTTGAGGACCGGCTCTCCTCAGACGGTATTGACACCGCGGGTTCTGATTCAGGCGCCGACGCGCTTCGATTCCTGGTCGGGGACTGGGAGTCGATCAAGGCCGACCCCGCCGCTGCGCGACTCGGCTCCGGACCGGATGTCAGCGGAATATTCGCCAGGTTCGACAGCGGGAGCTCCGGGGTGACCTTGCAGGGGCTCGACGTCCGTGGAGACGCGGTGCGCGAGTTCGGGCCGGGCAGCGGACTGATTGCCGCAACGCGCAAAGGCGAAGAACCGCCGGTCTGGGTCGTCACCGGGACCGATCCGGAAGGGGTGCTGCTGGCGGCGGCGGCCCTCAGCCCGGAAGACCTCCTAAACCGCTACGCCGCTTTCGTTTGGAACGGCCAGGTCGGCTCGCTTCCGCTAGTCGGACCGGCGCCCGACGGGCCCGGGTTCGGGGGGCCTCCGTGAGCCGGGTCTCGCCACTTTCGTATGTACCCCGCCGGGCGACGCTACAGGGCGCCGGGCTCGCTCCTGTCGCGTTGTATCTCGGCGCCTACCTGTTCGTTTGCTTCCTCTCGAGCGACCCGCTCGTGCTCGCAGCCGCGACCGCAGGGGCGGCCGTCGCCGGCTACGGCTGCGGTGCGGGACGCGCCGTACGCTTCTCGCTGCGACTGGGCGCGGCCCTTGCCCTGGCGATGATCGTGATCAACGGCCTGGTGAGCGGACGCGGCGCGACCGTGCTGCTTCGGCTCGGCGAGTGGCCTCTCTTCGGTCGTGTGGACGTGACCGCCGAGGCACTTGCGGCCGGAGCGGTGATCGGGCTCAGGGCTCTCGGTACGATGGTCGTAATCGGGGTCTGGTCGGCCTGCGTAGACCCCGATCGTTTGCTTCGAGCCGTGTCCGGGGTGGCGAAAAGGTCGGCGCTCACCGCGACGCTGATCTCGCGCCTCGTACCGATTGCGGCATCGGACTACTCGCGGCTCGGCGAGGCGGCAGGTCTTCGTGGTCCCGGAGCGGCGCCGGTCGGCCGCGCGGCGATGGCCAACCGGTTGCTGGGCGGATCGCTGGATCGCGCTGTGGATGTCGCCGCGACGCTCGAGCTTCGTGGCTACGGCCAGGGCGCCCCGGAGCGCGACGTCAGCCGGGCCCGGTCAAGGTACGACCGCAGGTTCTCCGTTTCCGGAGCGCTGCTTATGGCAGTGGCCATCCTGTCGCTGGCGACCGGGGTCGGTTCCTTCCAGACCTATCCGACCATCGCATACTCACCGGGCTGGCTGTCCTTCGGTATCGCCATGTCCTTCTTCCTGGGCGGCTTCGTGACCTGGCGAAGGAGGCGAGCCGGTGACCGCTGACTGCGCGCTCGTTTTCGACCGGCTGAGCTACCGCTACTCCGGCGGTGTCGATCCCAGCCTGAACGACATTTCTCTGGCCATCGAGCCCGGCGAGTTCGTCGTGCTCGCCGGGCGGTCCGGGTCGGGCAAGAGCTCCCTGCTCAGGGCCGGCTGCGGGCTGATCCCGCACTTTCACGGTGGTGAGATCGAGGGCTCCGTCCGGGTCGGATGTCGCGATACGCGCGAGTCAGGGCCGGGCGAGCTGGCCGACGTCGTCGGCTACGTAGCACAGGATCCGGAGACCCAGATCGTCTCGACGACAGTTGGCGCAGAACTCGAGTTGCCGCTTCGCTTCCGCGGGGACCATCCCGCGGTGCGGGCCCGGGCGGTCGAAGAGGTCGCCCTGGCGCTCAACATTCCCCACCTGCTCGGCCGCACGGTGGCGACGCTCTCAGGCGGTGAGATGCAGCGGGTGGCACTGGCTGTGGCGTTGGTCACGAGACCGCCACTGGTCCTGCTCGACGAGCCGACTTCGCAGCTCGATCCGGTCGCCGGCGATGAGCTGATCTGGCTGCTTCGCCGCCTGAACGAGGAGTGGGGCGTGGCGGTAGTGCTCGCCGAACACCGGCTCGAGCGCTGCCTGGCGGCCGCCGATCGAGTGGTTGCGATGGAGAACGGACGGGTGTCCTTTGACGGGCCTCCGCGCAACTTCCTCGAGCACGCGGTGGAGCGCGACCTTCCGCTGGCGACGCCGGCGGCACGCATGTTTTCGCTGGCGGGGATCGACCCCTTGCCGGTCGGCGTGCGCGACGCCAGGGCGACGCTCCGTGTCCGTGGGCTGACACCGTCGACCGAGC
>JBBRUC010000367.1:0-3428 GCA_038248205.1 Thermoanaerobaculia bacterium | reverse complement strand
GAACGCCGCGGTGGTCGACAAGAAACCGGAACCGAAGCCCAAGCCGGAGCCGAAGCCCAAAGAGGCGAAACCCAAGGACGCGAAGCCGGCTCCCGCGGCAACCCCTGCGGGCGGCAAGGACAAACCGGCGGCGCCGAAGACCAAGACGGCGGGAGGAGACCCGGAGCCCGCGGTGGGCGCCCTGGTGATCCAGGTTTTCGCCAGCCCCAGCCGCGAGGAGGCGCTCAAGATTCGCGACCGGCTCCGCACCGGCGGGGAGAAGGCGTACCTCTCCCCGTCGACGGTGAACGGCAAGACGCTCTACCGGGTGCGGGTCGGCCCGTTCAAGAAGCGCGATCGGGCGGACGTGGTGGCCAAGAAGATCCAACGCACCTACAAACTCGACACCTGGGTGACCCAAGGAACCTGACTTGGGCCTTCGCCTTGGGCGCTTCGCGCCGTCCGCGCCCTATCTGTTAGCTCTCGCCTCCGGCCTTCTCTGGGGTGCGGCGTTCGGCCGGACACCGTGGATCGTTTCCGCCTGGCTGGTGCTGGCGCCGCTGATCGTCCTGCTCGGCCACCCCAAGGCGGGGCGGCTGGCGTTTCTTCACGGGCTTGCGGCCTGGACGGTCGGCCTGGCATGGATTCCGGCAACCCTGATCGGTTTCGGCGGCCTGCCGCGTCCAGTGGCGATCCTCTGCCTGCTGATCCTCGCGAGCTACCTCGCGCTCTTTCATCTCGCGTTCGCCCGGCTCGGCCGGGTGCTCTGGCTCTCGGGCGGGGCGTTTGCGCTCCTCGGCCTGCCCGCCTTGTGGGTCGGGCTCGAATGGCTGCGCGCCCACCTGATCGGCGGCTTCCCGTGGAATCTCGCGGCCTACGCCTGGGTGGCCGTCCCCGGCGCCCTGCCGCTCTCGGCCTGGATTGGCGCCTACGGCGTTTCGTTTCTCGTTCTGTTCGCCAATGTCGGGGTGGCGATGGCTTTCGGAGGCTTACCCCGAATTCGTGTCGCCCCTCTTGCCCTCGCTCTCCTCGTGCCGCTCTTCCTGCTCGGTGTCGCCGGACGGATGGAGCACCGTGCGAGCCTCGCGCGCCATATCGAACGAATGGAGGCGGGAGACTTCGGCCGGCCGGTTCGGATCGTCCAGCCGAATTTGCCCATCCGCAAAGAATGGGATCCGGCCGAGGCGTACCGCGACTATAAAAAGGCGCTCGACCTGGCCATCGAAAGCTGCGAGCCGGGGGCGCTCGTTATCCTCCCCGAGAGTGCGCTCTGGCCGTTCTCTTACGATCGCGACCCGGCGGTTCGGAGCGACCTCGCGGCGCTCGCCGGCCGCGGTTGCTCGATCATCTGGAACGGTCAGGCCGAAACGGGCGGAACAGCGATTTTCAATTCGGCCTACCTGCTCGGCCCGCCGGAGCCCGGGGGGGCGCCCGGTCCTCGGCTAAGCCGGTACGACAAGCGCCACCTGGTGCCCTTCGGCGAATACATCCCGCTCTCCGCGGTGCTCGGCTGGGTCGGCAAGATGGCGCGAGGAATCGGCGAGTTCACGCCGGGAACCGAGATCACCCTCTTGCCCTGGACCGGTTCCGAGCGGGAGGAGATCGGGAGCGGGGGAGGACCGCGCTCGGATGCGATCGGCATGGCGATCTGCTACGAGATCGTCTATCCGGAAGAGGTGGCGGAGCTCTCGCAAAAAGGGGCGACCCTGCTAGCGACGGTCACCAACGACGCCTGGTACGGCGACACCGCGGCCCCTCATCAGCACTTGCGTGCCGCGCGATTCCGCGCCGCGGAGAACCGCAAGCCGGTGCTGCGCGCCGGTCTCACCGGAATTTCCGCCCTGATCGCACCCGACGGCTCGGAGCGCCAGCGGATCGCCCTCGGCACGACCGGCGTAATCCGAGCCCGCGTCTGGGGCGAATCTGACCTTACCCCCTACGCCCGCGCGCCCTGGCTGCCGCCGCTCCTCTGCTCAGCCGGTGCGCTGTTTGCTATCATCTTCTGCCGGTTTCGCCGCCGGGCCGCTTCCGATGCAAAACCAGGGTAGCGACCTTCATCTCCGAGGAGCTTCATCATGATCTCGTACGACCTCCAGCAGCGTATCGACCAGCTCGGCCTCCAGCTCGGTAACCTCCGGGGGTATCTTTGAGGAGGCTGGATACGAACAACGAATCGATGAAATCGATCGCCAGATGGAAGCGCCCGGCTTCTGGGACAACCCCGCCAAAGGCGCGCCGCTGGTACAAGAACGCAGCGGCCTGGACCGCAAGCTAGGTACACTCAAGAAGCTTCGCGTCGACGCTTCCGACCTCGACACCTGGAGCGAGCTGATCGCCGATGGGGAGGCCGATCCGGAGCTGATCACTTTCCTCGACCGCTTGGAAGTGGACCTCGACAAGCTGGAGATCGAACTCAAGCTGGCCGGTCCCGACGACGACAAGAACGCGATCCTGGTGATCCATCCCGGCGCGGGCGGTACCGAGTCGCAGGACTGGGCGGAGATGCTGCTACGCATTTACCTCCGCTTCGGCGAGCGCCACGGCTACGACGTCGAGCTGATGGAGCGCCAGGACGGCGAAGAGGCGGGGATCAAAAGCGCCACGGTCGGTATTCGGGGTGAGTACGCCTACGGCTATTTGAAGAGCGAAAAAGGCGTTCACCGCCTGGTGCGCATCAGCCCGTTCGATTTCCAGGGCCGGCGCCATACCTCGTTCGCCTCGGTCGACGTCTATCCGGAAGTGGACGACGACATCAAGATCGAAATCAACGACAACGACCTGCGGATCGACACCTACCGAGCGTCCGGGGCCGGCGGTCAGCACGTCAATAAGACCGATTCCGCCGTTCGCATCACCCACTTGCCGACCAACACGGTGGTCGCCTGCCAAAACGAGCGAAGCCAGATCAAAAACCGAGCGATGGCGATGAAGATCCTCCGCTCGCGCCTCTACGACCTCGAAGTCCGCAAGCGCGAAGCCGAAAACGCCGAGCGCGAAGGCAAAAAGCTCGACAACGCCTGGGGCAGCCAGATCCGCAGCTACGTCCTGGCCCCCTACCGCCTGGTCAAAGACCACCGCACCGGCTGCGAAGTCGGAGATTCCGACAAAGTGCTGGACGGCGGCATCGACCCGTTCATCGAGGCGTTCTTGAAAGGCCAGATGTCAGCGGGGGCGGGGGAGGAGTTGGAGTAGGCGGGGGGAGGGGGCGGCGACGCTCTCTCGAGGAGTTTTGGGCAACCGGGAATCACACGTTCTGGCCCGATTCGATCTCTGGCGTTCCTCGGACCCTGAAGTGCCCCCTGCCGGCTGGTCAAAGACCACCGCACAGGCGAAGAAGTAGGAGACGCCGACAAGGTGCTCGACGGCGGCATCGATCCATTCACCGAGGCGTGCGTCGGTTTTCGAACCCGTGCCGACTCAATAATTCCGCCGCATCGACCGGTAGTTCT
>JBBRUC010000366.1:0-3461 GCA_038248205.1 Thermoanaerobaculia bacterium | reverse complement strand
GGCCCTGCTCGCCGGCCTGCTCGGCCTGTCTAGCCTCGGCTACGCCTACTTCGCCTCGGTCCAGGCTCGTCGGGTCGACCAGGAGCATCGACGCTCGGAGCGCGCCCTCTCCCTGCTGGTCGACCTGTTCCGCGGTGCGGACCCGACCGCGCAGGCGAGCAGCAAGAAACCCACCGTCGAGGAGGTCTTGGACCTCGGCGCGCGCCACCTGCTCGAGCAGGTCGAGGGGGAGCCCGAAGTCGAGGCGCATCTCGCGAGCGTGATCGGCGACGTCTACTTAAACCTCGGAGTCCTCGGTCGGGCCGAACCGATGATCGCGCGGGCGGTGATCCTCTCCGGCCGACAGGAGGCGTCGTCGGCCGAACGGCTGAAGAGCCAGTACCAGCTCGGCCTGCTCCGTTTCTTGGAAGGCCAACACGCGGCGGCGGAGCGCATCCTGACCTCGTGCCAGCTCCAGCAGAGGTCCCTCTCTCCACCGGACCCCGGGGCGCGCGCGGACACCTTGGAGGCGCTAGGCCGGGCGCGCTTCCAGCTCGGACGATTGGATGATTCCTACGTCGCGCAGCGCGAGGCGCTGGCGATCCGGCTGCCGCTCTTCGGAGCGAACGATCCCCGAATCGCTTCGAGCCTTTCCTACCTTTGCGCCATCCGCAGCCGGCAGGGACGATCCGCTGCGGGGCTTGGTTTCATCGATTTGGCACTGCGCATCGCACGGCGGAACTTTCCCGCCGACCATCCGATCGTCTGCGATCTCATGCAGGCCTATGGCGTATCGCTCGGGGAACGGGGGAGGGACGCCGAATCGGAGGCCGTCCTGCGCGAGGCGCTGGCCGGCCAACGGCGCCGGCTGGGCGACGCCCATCCGGAGCTCGCTTTCACCATCGACGGCCTCGGGACCACCCTGCTGTACGAGAAGCGCTACCCGGAAGGCGAGGCGTTCTATGACGAGGCGCTCGCCATGCGCCGGAAGATCCTCGGCCCCGAGCATCCTCTCACCGCTCTCACCCTTTCCAACCTCGGCGAGCTGCACCGGCGGCAAGGCCGGATCGCCTTGGCCGAGGCCGAGCTACGCCGCTCGTTCGGACTCGTCGAGAAGGCTTACGGCCCCGACCACCTGAACACCTCGCGGCCGATGATGTCGCTCGGCCGCCTTCTGCTCGACCGGGGCGATGCTGAGGAGGCGCTGGTGCTGTTCGACCGCTCGCTACCGAGCCGGGTCGCGACCTTCGGGCCGCACCACTATCGCATCGCGGAGGTGCAGAACGAGATGGGCGCCGCCCTACTCGCGCTCGGGCGCCGCGAACAGGCGGCGCCGCTGCTCAAAGAGAGTTTCGCCGATCTCGCCGCCGGGCTCTCGGCGGAGGACTTCCGCGTGGTAAACGCGCAGGCGCGGCTGGCGGAGATTGCGCGGCACTGAGCGCCCGCACGGTCGTCTCGAACTACTCGGGAGAGGGGCGCCCCCGACGGCCCGTTGGGTTGGGTTGTCCTCTCCCGGCCCAAAGACATATCGTCTCGGGCGACCGGGTACGTTCCAAACAACTCTGGGAGAAGTACGACATGAGCACGCTCAAACTGGCAGGAAAAGGCATCGCGCCGGGCCTTACGGTAAACGACATCGCGCTGAGTTTGCGGTTCTACACCGAGGCTCTGGGATTCGAGGTCGTGAACCGAGACGAGGCGGACGGCGGCGTGCTCCGTTTCGCCATGCTCCAAGCAGGAGACGGCTACTTAGGGCTGGGCCAGGACGACTTCGCCAAGGGCAAGGATCGGGAGAAGGGTGTCGGCCTTCGCTTCTGGATCGAAACCGAACAGGATCTTCAAGCTCTCGCCGACCAGGTGAAAGCCGCCGGCTTCACGCTCGACTCCGAGGTCCAAAAACTCCCCTGGGGATCGCTCGGCTTCTCAGTCACCGACCCCGACGGTTTCAAGATTACGATCTCAGAGCCGTACGCCAAGGGGTAGGGATCCCGAAGGGTCTCGATTTTACGCCACCGCGAGCGCCTCGTTTTCCCAGGCGATCGGAGGTGCCGCGATCCGCTCGGCGATTCGCACCACCTCGCCGACGATAATCGTTGCGGGCGCCTGGAGCCCCGCTTCGGCGACCCGCACCGCCAGGTTGGCGAGGGTTGCGAGGACCGTTTGTTGATCCGCCAGGGTGGCGTTGGCGATTGCGGCGGCCGGGGTTTGGGCCGAGCGGCCGGCGGCGATCAGGGCGGCGGCGATCTCGGAGAGGCGGGAGACGCCCATCAGGATCACGATCGTGTCGAGCTTTGCCACCGCGGGCCAATCGACCCGATCTATGCAATCCGCGCGGTTCGGCGCATCGGGAGAGCAATGCCCTGCGACGATCGCAACGCTCCCCGCCACCCCTCGGTGGGTGATCGGAATACCCGCCGCGGCAGGGGCGGCGACCGCGCTTGAAACCCCCGGGACGATCTCGCACCGCACGTTGGCTTCGGCGCAGGCGATCGCCTCCTCGCCTCCGCGGCCGAAGACGAACGGATCGCCCCCTTTCAAGCGCACGACCCGGCGGCCCGCGCGGGCATGGGCGATCGCCAAGCGGCAGATTTCCTCCTGGGTTCTCGCCTGGCGGCCGGGGGCTTTTCCGACGTCGATGCGGAGTGCGCCGCGGGGTGCCTCGTCGAGCAACTCCGGGCTTACCAGGCGATCGTAGAGAACCACCTCCGCCTCGCGCAGGCGGGAGAGGCCGCGGACGGTGATCAGCTCCGGATCTCCTGGGCCGGACCCTACGAGCGAGACGCGGCCGCTCGGTTTCCATTCGAGCGGCATGTTCACGGTTCGGTCTCCGGCAGCTCCGGCAACTCGATACCCAGAATCTCTTCGAACCGGCGATGCGCCTGACGGTCGTGCCCCAGGCGGAGCAGGCGCAGGGCGTCGGAATCGACCAGGGCGTACCAGCGTTCGCGTCGTTCGGCGAAGTTTGGGCGCCGCTCGGCGAGCGGTGCCCGGGCTCGGGCGGCAAGCTCCAAGAAGCGTTCAAGCTCCGGCCCGAGGCGCTTTGCGATTCGATCGCGAATCCGGGCGGCGAGCGCGGGGGCGCGACCGGCGGTTGAGATCGCGACCGTGAGATCGCCCCGGCGGGCGATGGCCGGGGCGGCAAAGCTGCACAGAGGTGGCCGATCGATGACGTTCAGAAAGACCCGCCGCGATTCCGCTTCGCGGGCGATCTCCGGCAAGCTCGCCTCCAGCTCTTCCGGGATCGCGATCGCGAGCCAGGCTTCGGCGAGATCCCCGGGCTGGTAGGTGCGAGGGCGCAGCTGGATCGTTCCGCTTGCGGCGAGGTGGAGCAGCCGCGCGCACGGTTCCGGGGCGATCAGGAGAACCCGGGCGCCCGCCGCGAGGAGCCCTTCGATCTTTTCCGGTGCGGGCCGACCGGCACCGAGCACCACGGCGAGGCGGCCGGTCAAGTCGAGGGTGATCGGATAGGACGGCATGGGAGG
>JBBRUC010000365.1:0-3490 GCA_038248205.1 Thermoanaerobaculia bacterium | reverse complement strand
CGTCCCGGCACGCCCAGTCGTATTGAAGTTGCCGGAAGAACCGCTCAGAGCTCCGCCGGGTCCCGAGGAACCACCGTTGCCCCCGGCGCCCGTGGTGTTGTCATTGATCGTCGAGCTGGTGATCGTCGCGCTGCCGAGGTTGTAGATGCCACCGCCGCCGCGCACGTCATTCCAGAAAGTGTCCTGATCCTTGCGGTACTGCCTGCCGCCGTTGCCGCCGTCGCCGCCGTCTCCCCCTTTGCCGCCATTGAGCTCACCGACACCCGGGACGGTAACCGGCCCGGCACCGGGCCCGCCGCCGCCGCCGTTGCCACCTCGGCCGACGTGGTTATTTTTGATGGTCGAGTTGGAGATCGTGAGCGATCCGGAGTTCGAATTGAAGATCCCGCCGCCGTCGCCTCCCCAGGCGCCGTTGCCGCCGGCCTTTCCGTCCGGATTGTGTCCGATGCCCCCAACACCCGTGGCTCCGGCACCGCCGCTTCCACCGTCACCGGTCACGTTGTCGCTGACCGTGGAATTGGTGATGGTCAGCGAGGCGCCGTCGTTGTTGTAGATGCCACCGCCCTTGCCACCCTCACCTCCACCGCCACCGCTCGATTCGGGTAGAGGCGCCGCCCCCTGGCTTCCGTTTCCGGTCCGGTTTCCGGTGATCACGGAATGGTCAATGGTCAGCGATCCCTTGTTCCAGATCCCGCCACCGGGGGGCACCGGGACGGTCCCGTAGAAACTCGGCGCCACCGGCGAGTTCGGCGTCTGGCCGCCGGTCACTGTGAGGCCCGAGAGTTTGACGCTGGCACCCTGCGCGATCTCGAAGACCCGGCTTGCGCCGTTGGCGTCGATCACGGTCGCAAGCGGGTCGTTCACATTGGCCCCGTTGATCGAGATGTTCGCGCCGGCCGGCACCAACAGTTGTCCGTCGAACGGGGTGTAGGTGTTCGCAGGAAGATTGATCGGAGTCGTGCCGCCGGATACGACAGCACCGCAGGACGTGCCGCTGTTGTTTGCGGCGGCGGCCTGGATCGCCCCGCGAAGCGTGCACGCGCCGCTTTCACCGGTCGATGTCACGGTAATGGCCGACGCGGCCTCAACTGAGAAGAGAGTCGCCATCGTGGCGACGGCGACCGCGGCAAGGAAACCCCTGCCCCGACGGCTGATTCTGCTTGTGCCCGGACTCAAGACGACTCGAACTCCTCGGACTCGAATGCTTGCCCTGACGGGAATCTGTCACCTTCATACCCTCTTGACAAGTGGCTGGGTCCAGATCTCTGCATGTTCATCGAAGCGCCCAGTCCTTTCCTTTGGTCTGCCGAAGCGGTATCCCAGCATCGCCGGAGCAAGACGCTGTGTCAAGGCCCTGATCCCCAGGGCAATCCGGGCCAACACCTGGCAACTCGCCTCGCTTGAGCAAATGACCCCCTGGCGAGAGGAGGCCTGAGTGTCGTCCCGAGGGACATAGCGGGGACAGGATTCGAACCTGCGACCTTCGGATCACGAGCAAAAGACTGGAACCCCTGGCTTCGCCGCCGAGCCGCGGTGGTCGACGTGACTGTGGCCAAGCAGGACCCGGGTCAGTCCGCCGAGCTGCGCGGCAGCCTTTCGTATCCCCCCGGGCATGAACCTCGTTACCGAGTCAAAGGCGAACAACCCGCTGCCATCTTCCTCCTCGACGAGATAGACGTTCATGCCCTGCCTGATGTCGCCGGCATGGCGCCAGACCCCTCGGCGATCCTCTCGGTAACCGGCTTCGCCGGATTGAAACGATCGATGTTCATACCGATACCTCTCCCCTCTGTCTTTCCCGGCCGGTCAGAAGCCCCGCGATCCTGTCTCGCTGCGGGATCATGGTGCCCGACCCGCAGGTCACTACCAGCCCATGAAACCAGACCAAGAATCGGATCAAGATCCTGGTGGACTGAAAGGAATAGGCTCGCTCCATGAAACTTGGAGCATTCCTAGCACCGATCCTGATCCTCCTGACCCTTGGGCTCGTCGCCTGCGGAAGCAGTAATGAGGACACCGACACGACTCAGACGCAGACCACTACCAACGATACGACCTCCGAAGAGCCGAGCGGGAACGCTCCCGCTCCGAGCGGTGAGGCGGTTCGTGCCGTCAAAGTTCGGATCGTGGATTTCTCCTACGACCCGGACCCGGTAACGATCCAGGTGGGCGGCAAGGTGACCTGGCAGAACGAGGATTCCGCCCCACACACCGCGACGGCCGACGACGGCAGCTTCGACACCGGCACGATCGAGGAAGGCAAGGCCCAGTCCGAAACCTTCAAGGAGGCCGGCACCTACAACTACTTCTGCGAGATCCACCCGGAGATGCTCGGCACCGTCGAAGTGGTCGAGAAGGACTAGCTGCCGAGACTGACCCGAACAGCCCGTCGCCGGGCCCATTAACCACAAAACCCCCTGGCGAGGGGAGGCCCTGTGCTGACCTTGCGGTCATAGCGGGGGCCCGCTTCGTTTCTCAGGGGGGACGCTCGGATATTGGAGCGAGTGGCCGCCTGACTCGGGTTACGATCCCACTTGGTCCGACGCTTGGATCTACCTCTTCACCCTGATCTTCTTCTTGACGCTCCTGCCACCGGCGTTGGATGAGGTCACCTTGAGAGCGAGCTTCACCCGGCTGGCTGAGTTCGCCCCACCTGGTGGAATGGCTTTCGAACCCTGAGACAATTCCCTGAGACAATTGCGGCGATTCGCGGTCGGGCGGAGGATCACCTCGAAATTACTTGTACGCGATGCCGGCGCTCGTCGGTCCCCCGAGCGGGAGCATCTCCACCCGCTCGAAACCGACCTCGGTGCACCACCGGGCAAAGTCGGCGCCGGTGAAGTCGAACCCTTCACCGAACTCGATCAACATGTTCAGCGACATCAACAGCCCGAAGACGTTCTCGCGGCGGGCGTCGTCGATGAAGTTCTCGATCACGATGAATGCCCCGCCGTCCGGCAGCGCGTCGTAGGCGGCCTGGATCAACTGCATCTTGCGCTCGAGGTTCCAGTCATGGAGGACCAGCCCCATCGTTATGACCTCGGCCCCTGGCAGACGATCGGCAAAGAAGTCGCCCGCTGCGGTGGTCACGCGGTCGCTCAACCCGGCGGCCTCGATCGTTCGCTTGGCGATTGGCTCGACCACCGGCAGGTCAAAGCTCGTGCAGCGCATGTGCGGGTGTCGGCCCGCGACGACGATCGACAGCTGACCGGTCGCGCCGCCCACGTCGCAGTGCGTCTTGTACCTCGAGAAGTCGAACTCCTCCGCCAGCGCGTGGAATCCCCCCATCGAGATACCCGTCATGGCGTGCATGAACTGCTCAAGCCTGTCCGGGTCGCTGTAGAGCTCCTCGAATATCGGCTTCCCGGTGTGCTTGATCTCGTTCTGGGGCTCGCCGGTCTGCAGCGCCTCCGTCAGGTCTCCCCAGAATCCATACAGGCGCGCGTTGGCCATCTCCAGGGTTCCGCCGATGTAGGTCGGACTCGCCTTG
>JBBRUC010000364.1:0-3496 GCA_038248205.1 Thermoanaerobaculia bacterium | reverse complement strand
CCGACTTTGACGAGGCCTTGCCCCCCGGGGGAAGGGACCTCCGGGCGATCGAGAAGCAGCTGGCGCCGGCAAAGGTGTTTGTGCATAGCGATCCGGTGTGAGCGGGAAGGTCGATCGACTGCTACGGCTTCCGAAGCCGCCCTTCGCTCGGTATTCGTGGGCGCCCCTACAGGATCGTTTACTGTGACGAGGCACTGTTCAGAACGACCACTTCCACGTCAAGCCGCGAGCCCAAGCGGTCTCTTTCCACATCGAGATCGTAGGCCATCTGCAAGTTCAGCCAAAAACGCTCCGAGGTTCCGAAAAAGCGTCCTAGCCGGAGAGCCGTATCAGCGGTGATCGACCGGTTGCCGTGGACGATCTCGTTGATTCGCCTCGGCGGCACACTGAGACCCTTGGCCAATCGGTACTGGGTCAACCCGAGTGGAGTCAGGTACTCTTCGAGCAGCACCTCGCCGGGATGGACAGGAGGGAGAAGTTTGCGATTCATTCGCGGCTCCTAGTGGTAATCCACAATCTCAACGTCGTAAGCATCGCCGTCGCGCCACACGAAGCATACCCGCCACTTGTCGTTGACTCGGATACTCCATTGACCGGTGCGGTCGCCACTCAGCTTCTCCAGGCGGTTGCCCGGAGGGGACTTGAGATCCTCGGTAGAGGTGGCGGCGTCCAGAATGCGCAGCTTGCGAAGTCCCGCCTTCAGTACTTCGGAGCCCCAAGCGCGAACCGGCTCGCGGAAAAAGAGGCGCCTCGTATCGCCGTCGGCGAAGCTCAAGATCACAAGAAGAATGATAACGCATGGCGTTACGGGCGCCAAGCTGAGGCGCCGCCGCGCTCGTAAGCGCCAGACGCCAACGTGTTCCGATACCTATCCCGCAGCCCAGGTGGTGATGAGGCGCTCCATCAGGCCGCGTGGTCCCGCCGGAGCCTTTCGAGGAGCGCGGGCCAGGCTTGGCCCGAAACCGGTCGCTGCTTGGCGTTCTGACGAAGAACTTCGCGCCGGGTCGATTCGAGAGCCTGCGGATCGCCGATCCATACCGGCTGCCCTTGCTCGAAGATGTGCGCCCGGTGGGGTAGGGAGAGGTCGGCGATCCGGCGCAAATCGACCTCACGCCCCGTGCGGCGCTCGATGGCGTCCATCATCTGTGCGAGCGTCGCTTCGGAAGCGGGGCTCTCTGGCCGGTCGAGGACCGCGATATCGAGATCGCTGTCCAGACGAAAATGGCGACCGAGCGCGCTACCGTAAACCAGGACCGCGATGATCTCAGCGCGCTCAAACCCTCTCAGCGCCGCGCTGCAGGCTTGGAGAATCGTTGTCTCCGGCGTTCGGGTCTCTCGGGCCGCGATCATGACTCTAGTCTACTCCCACCCCGGCGGGCCGCTGTCCGTTCTAACCCGAGCCTCCCACATCTGCTAGAATCGTGGCCGTGAGCAACAGTAACCCTAATGATCACAGCCTCTTAGGCGTTGGCCTCTACTCCGTCCCTCAGGCTGCCAAGTTGGTTAGTCTCCGGAAAGAGACGGCGGTATCGCCGCGGGCGATCAACTATTGGCTGTGGCCCTATGGGGGGCGAGGGCACACCCCTTCCAGCGGCCTTTGGGAACCGGAGCTGCCGCGACTGCACGGCGGCAAGTACTTGTCGTTTCACGACTTGCTCGAGGTGCTGGTCGTCTCCTACTTTCGGCACCAGGATTTCAGTCTGCAAAAAATTCGCCGGGTAATCTCTGCCGCGACCCGCCTCTTCGAGCATCCCTATCCTTTTTCGCACGTCCGATTCCGGGCATGGGGCGCCAGTAAGATGGTGGCCGAAGTCCGCACGGACGACCAAGAAATCCTGGCCTTCGAGCTGGAGAGCGGCCAGCTTCTTCTGGACTTTATTCGGGAACAACTGACCTCAAGCTTGGACTATTCGGAGGACGAGTTGCTCGCCAGCCGCTGGTGGCCCTTGGGCAGAGAAAGCTCGGTGGTCATCGATCCGGCGCGACGCTTCGGTCAGCCGATCATCCATGAGGTTGCGATCCCTACCGCGGCACTCTTCGGAGCGTACAAGGCAGAAGGCTCGGTGAACGCGGTGGCAAACTGGTTTGGAGTTTCGGAAGCCGGCGTTGAAGACGCCGTGACCTACGAAGAGCTCTTGCGGGCCGCGTGAATTCCTGATCGATAACTCCATCTCGTATCGAATCGCGCTCTCGCTGGCCCCTCTTGTCGAACTCGAAGGGCATGAGGTCGTAGCGTTGCGGGATAAGTTCTCTCCGCACGAAGCCGACATGGTGTGGCTACCTCAACTCCGAGAAGAAAATCCAGGTTGGATTGTGATCACGGCGGATCTTGGACGTAGGGACGGTGATCGGCAGGTATGGCTCAGCTCAGCGCTAACCGTCTTCTTCCTAGCTCGCGCCTGGAGCAGCGGCGCCTTCAAGCTGGTTGATTTCTCCCAGAGATTATTGAAGTATTGGCCGAGAATCACCGAGGCTGCGACGAAACACCGCGCCGGGAGCTGCTTTGACGTGGGAATTCAAGGTTCGATTACAAAAGCTCGACTCAGGTAGCGAAAGTTTGGAGATCAGACATGCGGACGTGTTTACGCAGCGAGAACCGCGGGTGCTCCAAACCAAGGGAGTCAAAAATGCTGAGAGCCGCGCCACTGTTGATTTTCCTCACTGCCTCCCTCGCAGCCGCGCCTATTCCCGCACCACCGCATGTGACTGCGAGACAGGGCACGGCAGCACTGGATTCGGGTTTGTTCGAGTCGCCAATGATCTTGGACCTGCCGCTGCCGAACTTGCACCCGTTCAAGCCTGGCGTCACGATCAGACTTCCAGACGTGCGCAAGTACATCTGCGACAACAACGTCTCGCTTTCAACACTGGACGTGACCAAGCGATACAACGGTCCCAAGAAAGCCCGACAGCTAGAGCTGATTGTCTCGGGCTTCGTCTCCGTCACGGATTCCTACGACCGGAGAGTCGATATAAAATTGCGACTGAAAGACGGCGAAGAAATCCTCACGGTCGGGATTCTTCGCAACTACAAGGCAGAAGAGAGAAGGGTTACGCCGTTTCGCCTTTCCCTGCTCGTCGACGAATCGAAGCTCCAAGCAGCTTACTCTCCCGGGCGCACTCCAATTCTGGAACTAACGCTCACGGTCCATAACGACAGCTAGCAGAAAAGCGGCCCGCGGCGGTTCAGGCTGAAAAACGCCGGCGAGGACGCCGGCGGTCCCAGGAATCGCTTTGAGGGTCGGTTATTTGCCGACGAAGATCGTTTTGCTCTCGGTGTAGTAGCCGATCGCGTCTTTCCCCAGCTCGCGGCCGAAGCCGCTTTGTTTGAAGCCTCCGAAGGGGGCGGCGGGGTCGTACCAGTTGTACTGGTTGATCCAGACCGTACTTGACTGAATCTCGTGGGCTACGCGGTGGGCTTTGCCGTTGTCGCGCGTCCTGACTCCGGCGGCGAGGCCGTAGATCGAGTCGTTCGCCAGAGCGATCGCTTCTTTTT
>JBBRUC010000363.1:0-3501 GCA_038248205.1 Thermoanaerobaculia bacterium | reverse complement strand
GCTGTGCGAGGAGAGCGCCCGAGCGGCGTCGCACGACGTGGAAGACGCCGCCCAGCTCGCGGCACTTGCCCGCATTGCCGCGGCACACACGCCGGGGGCGGCCGGCTATCAGACCTGGCTCGCCGGCTATGCGCTGGCTTTCGAGGCGTATTCGCGGCATGTCTCCGGTGACCTGCTACAGGCCCGGCAGGTTTTCGTAGGAGCTGAGACCCAACTCCAGGCCGGCACTTCGGTCGAGTCCATGGACCCTTCGCGCCCATTGCACCTGTACGCAATACACCTCAACTTCCGGGGCGACCTTGATGCGGCGCTACTAAGGACAGGCCAGGCATTGGCGATCGCACGAACTGATGTTCAACGGACCAGAATTCTGATCAACCGCGCTGACGTGCTAAAGCGGAAGCTCAATATTAACGGCGCACTGAACACGCTCGCCCAAGCGCGGCGACTGCACCAAGGCACAGGCGACATCCGCCTACGTTGGGCAATCGAATTCAACGAAGCCAGTTATCTCTGGGAAGCGGGTAACGCAGCCGAAGCGGCATCGCGACTCGATGCCTTGCAAAAGACGGCGCTGCAGCTAGGCCGGAGTCTCGATTTAGTTCGACTTCGTTGGCTGGCTGGGAGAGTAGCCTCCTCCCAGGGAAGCTTGGCCGAGGCCTCCTCCCTTCTCGGGGAGGTCTGGGCAGCCCTGGCCGATAAGCGGATCTGGTTTGATGCGGCTCTAGCCGTGATGGATCTGGCAAGCGTGGAGCTGGAACGGGGGAAGACGCGGGAGGTCAAAGGGCTAGCGACCGCCTCGGCCTATGTGTTCACCTCGCAAGCCCTCCCCGTTGAGCTGCTGACCTCGATTCAACTTTTCTGGGAAGCGGCTCGCCACGAGGCGGCTACCGCCCTTGACGCGCGCCAACTTGTCCAGCAAATGCGCCGCTCCGGTGGTGGAGACGCCGAAGCGGCTTGACCACGGAGTAATCTGGCTTACCCCTTACAGCGGCCTTCAGGCTCAATCACGCAGCCACTCTCCCCGAAAATTTGGCTTGGCGCGGCCCCGCAGCGGCCGTCCGGCATAAGCAGACAACCATTCTCCCCGAAGATTTGTTTCGGCGCGGCCCCGCAGCGACCGTCGGGCATGATCTCGCAGCCGTTCGGCGACCAGATTGAAGAGAAGAATCCTCGGACCCTTCCGAGCAGATCCTCCAAAGGCCAGGGGGCCGCGGCGGCATAGCTCGGGAAGGCGAGGGCGAAGACCAGTACACCCAACAGGGATAGACGGCGAAGCCTCGAAGGGGACATGCGGGTGCTCCTTTCACGACAGGGGAACCGGCGGCGCGACCCCCATGGCCGTGCGGGCACCCCTCGGATGGATTTTCAGGTGCGCCAGGGCGGTACCAGCGCAAAATTTTGCGCCAAGACACCTACAGTACACCTCCCCGCTTCGAGACCCTTCCTTTCGGCTACCCTTCCGAGACATCGCCACGAGCATCTGCCGGCTACGGAGGGAGCGACGAATGAGTGACGACGCAGAGCGCCACGCGCTGGTCCTTTTGGTCAACTTTTTCTGTGCTCTCGCGGGCGGCCAACAGCCTCTGAGCGACCGGACCGGGATCGACCAGAGGCGCATTTCGCGCTATCAGACCTTGGACGTTCGGCCCGGGCGGCCGACGCTCGAACGCATGGCGCGAGGAACGGGTGTGTCCTCCGAGCGGCTCGACCAGCTCCTCGCGCTCTATCGCGCGATCTGTGCCGAAATCGAAGCCCGCTCCCCCGCGGAGCCCATGGCCGCGGAACTTGCGGCGCAAGACGAGTTTCGGGAAGATCTCGAACAGGTCACCGCCGAGATCGCGAGCAGAACGAAGGCGGACCTCCACGAAGCTCTGCTGGCGTTGGAAGCCGCCCTTGCCGTCGGCGATCCACCCCTTTCCCCGCACGAAGCGCGCGACCTCGCCGCCGACCAATGGCGGCGCATCTTGCCGCTCTCCCATGCAATCCGCCAGGATGCCTTCGAGTTCGACGAGTTCAGCAACTGGGCTCTGTGCGAGCGCCTCTGCGAGGAGAGTCTCCAGGCGATTACGGACGATCCCGCGACCGCCCGGGAGCTGGCCGAGGAGGCCCTTACACTCGCGGAGAACATATCGGCCGGCGACACGACGCGCCAACGCCTGATCGCCTATGCCCTCGCGCACATGGCGCAGGTCGATTCCCGTTGTGGCGACATCGAGGAAGCGGTAGAGAAGATTCGCCGAGCACGGGAGATGTGGCAGCCCGGCGACGGTTCCGACAGCCTCGAAGAGGCGCGCTTCGAAGCTTTGCTGAGCGGCAGCTCGTAATCAGAGGTCAAGCGCGGGCGGCGCGTCCGTCACAGTCGATGCCCCCTGTAGGGGCGGCCCCCCGTGGCCGCCCAAGGAGGCCACGACTACTGAACGAAGGGCGGCCACCTCCCGCCGGGTAAGCGAACCGAAGGGTTGGGGCGAAGCCTAATTCGCCGATTGCGTGAATCTTGGTGGTACTATCGCAGACATGAAGATCTCAAGGTTTTTGGCTCCCATCCTAGTCGCCCTCGCTTTCTCAATTCTTCTCGCCACCCTCACTCCGTCCGCATTCGCCCAAGTGACCGATCCCCCGGTTGAGGAGACCGAGGAATATCCGGTCATCACACCCGAGGACCCGGGAGCCGACGAAGATCCAGCTCTCGCGGCGGCAGAGCTTCCGAATACCCTCGGCGAGGATCTTGAACCCAGCAACATCGACCCGATCTACTTCGACGAACCGCTGGCACCGGAGGATCCTCCTCTGGAAATTGCCGCCGGTACGATCACGCCGATCGGCTTGATTCTCAACACACCCTATTTCTCGTACCAGAACCGGTTGACACCGCTGGTCGGGGTCTCGGCCGACAATGCCTGCCATCTCCATCTCGGCAACGGCGATATCTGCCGCTACACGAAAGATCCAGGCAGCACGGTGCCCAACTACCAAAAGGTGCTGCTCGCCGCCAACCAGAAGGGATTGAACAAGATCCGACTTTGGGTGGCGATCAATGGCGGCGACTTCGTAGATTCAAAAACCGGTTGCGCGACCCGCAAGCCGCATCCGGAAGACCAGCCCTTCGCCTACACCCCGCCGCCGCCGAACACCACCCCGCCGTACGGCATCGGAACTTGGCGCTTGGACGTGCGCAACGCCGCCTATTTCACCCACTTGAAAGAGGTGGTTCAGTACGCGAGAAACCTGAACCCGCCCATGATCGTCGAAGTGACCTTCTTCGCTCCGTGGGAGGCGGTCTGGGAGCTTGGCCCCTGGCACAAAGACCACGGTCGAGATGCCACCGGCAGCATCGGATTCACCGACCGGAGTTACTTCGTAAAGAAAGACACGAACGCCGCGACATCGCCGATCAACGACAAGATGCGGGGGTATCAGAAGAAGGTGATCGAATGGACAGTCGATGCCCTGATCGGGTTCGACAACGTGTATTGGGAGATGGCGAACGAGCCCGAGGCG
>JBBRUC010000362.1:0-3544 GCA_038248205.1 Thermoanaerobaculia bacterium | reverse complement strand
GGCGGGAGGCGAAGGAGCGCTGCGACGTGACGAAGGGGAAGATCAGCGAAAAGCAGCCGAGCTGGTGCGCGGCGCGCCCGGGGAAGGGCACCGTCGCCCCCTTCGCCGATCCTCGCTTGACGGGCTACGCTCCTGCCCCGTCGTGAGCGAGCGCAGGCTCAGGAAGCCCGCCGCAACCACTCCACCCTCCCCCGCATATCGGGCGATTCTCTCAACAGATGATCGAGTTCAACGATCAAGTCGGGCAAGGTCCAACTGCGCTGAGCGGCGAGGATGATTCCGGCATGCTGGGGATGGCGGCCCGCGAGGACGACGAAGTCACGAATGTTGAAGGTAAAGAGGCAACGATTGCGCGCGGTCGCGCGAAGAAGCTGCGTTTCGTCGTCCGCATTGAACGGAATCCAGGGGGTCGGGGTGCGAGTTACGTCATGCCCCTTGTCGATCAGCGCCTTTTCGAGCGCGCGGTTCGAGGTGTCGGCGTCGAGATGGAGGAGCAGGTTAGGCACTGGCCCTCGCAAGCTCCTCCTCGGCGACTAGATCCGCTTCCAGCTCCGCCCGATAGGCGCTTGCGAAAGAGAGCGCCTCTTCGACCTGATCCGGACGAAGCCCGTACTCCCGGGCGAGTTCTAGAGGGGACCAGTTCCAGACCGTGTTCGCCGCCCAGAGCGTCCGTACCCGTATCCCTGAACCTCGGACCACGGCGATCGGCGCACCCGCCGCCCCTTTACGATAGGTGATCTGGGGAAAACGAGAATCGTCTAAGCCGCGCGCAAGCCCGCCGACCTTTTCGGCGACCGCCCAGAGGATGAACTGATTGAGCGAAACACCCTGCTCGTCCGCGAGGCGCTCGGCTTCTTGCTTGAGGTCGGTGGGCAGGCTCAGAGAGTACCGGGACATAGGGCGTTCTCCGTTTGGCGAAGGTTCATGATGTCGCGGGTGACATCGTATCAGATGCCTGGGAAAGTAGATTCGCCGCCGCCGCCGTCATGGAGTCCGCGCGCCGAGCCATCGGATACGACTGACTTCCATCCAGAAGCGAAAGCCGAGATCTTCGATGCGGCCCGTCACTATGAGGCCCGAGCCCTGAGCGAAGTCGAAGGGCGGCCGTAGGCCACTCGCCCTCGCCAGCTCTTCCTGGGCGAACGATGCCGCCGAGACGGCGGCGGTCCCAGGATCGCTTGGTTCTGACGTTGTTCTACTCCGCCCCCCGCCGGTAGAACGACAGGGCGATCTCGCCGTACTTTCGGACCGCCGTCCGCACCAGTTTCCCCGCCTCCGGCGCGAGTTGCACCCGGGCCGCGTGCTCTATCGCGGCTTCTCCTTCTTCCGCGAGCAGGGGCGCGATCCCTTCTAGTAGCCCGGTGTAGGCGTTGAAGGCGTAGGGCGGATCGGCGAAGACCAGGTCGAAGCGCTCGCCGGTTTCCCATCGCGCCAAGCCGGCTGGCAGAATCATCTTGCGGATTTCGATCAGGCCTTTGCCTAGCTTGCTGGCGTTGGCTTCGATCGTCTCCAGTGCCTGCGGGTTGCCTTCAACCGCGACGGCTCGCAGGGCTCCGCGGCCGATGCTTTCTAGCGCCACGGCGCCGCTGCCGGCGAAGAGGTCGAGCAGGCGGGCTCCGTCGAGGCGTTGGCCCCAGATGGAAAAGAGAGCTTCTCTGACCTTCGCTTCGCTGGGGCGGGCGCCTTTGGGCACCGCCAGGACGCGGCCGCGGAACTCTCCTCCGGAGAGGCGGACCCCTGGGGATCGGTTGGGCTTCATGGGGTGTGGCTTCCGAAGCGCGGTTCGAGCTGGATGAACAGTTGGCGCAGTTGCTCCTTCAAGACGTACATCGCTAGCGGCTGATCGACCGCGCGCAGCTCCACCCCTTTGCCGTCGTCGGTCAGGCTCTGGACTTCGAACAGGACGCCGTCGGCGCGGCGGAGGCGATCGAAGCGGGCGGGCTCGTAGCCGTCGGGCAGGCGCTCGTCCCCTTCGATCAGGGTTACCTCGTCCGCGACGCTCTGGGTCACCGCGAGGACGCGCGACAGGACGAGGGGGAGAGCATCCTCCTTGCCGAAGCGAAACTCCCGCACCGGCCGGCCGGGAATCGCGAGGGTCAGGGCGCAGTGCGGAATCCAGGCCCCGGTGACGGTCTGCGGCAGACCCTCGACCCGCGAGAGATCCTCTTCTTCCAAGCGATGGATCGCCCCGGCGAGCCGGTCTGGGCCCATCTCCGCCAGTCCCATCCGCTCGCGGCCGGGGGGACCGATCCGGAGGCGGACCGTGCCGCTGGCAAAGAGGGTGACCTCCCGATGCTCCAGATCGCTCTCGCAGTCGTAGCGGAAGATTTGCACTTCGCGCGGGTCGCCGTCGACCACCGGAGGAAGGGCGTGCTCGGTCGCTTGGGCGGGGGCATCCGCCGGTTCGATGCGGACGGGATCGAGCGGGACGGAGACTTGAGGCTCGGTGGACTGGGCACGGACGGTTGAAAAAGGCAAAAGCGTCAGGGAGGAAAACAGCAGGGCGGCGGCGAAGCGTCCCTGGGTGCGCGGGCGTCTCGCCCGCATCGGCGGGCCGGAGGCCCGCGCACCCAGGGAAAGCAGGCTGATCACAGCGCCTCCTCTCCGATCGCCCGGACCGGCACCGTCGCCAGCGCGAACGCCAACTCCTTTTCGCGCCCCGGTGCCAAATCGCCATCCTGCAAAGCGCGTTTCACCGCCCGCAAGGCCAAGCCCAGCGCCGGCCCCCCGGGAACTCCCGCCGCGAGCAGATCGGCTCCACGGATCGACGGCTCGATCCCCCGTAGCTCGGCCAGGTCTCGACGAATCCAGGCGCGGCCGGTTTCGTCGGCCGCGGCGAAGACGAGCAGCAGCTCTTCGCCGGGAAGGTCCGAAAGCGCCGCCGAGACCGCGCTCGGGCGGGCGTTCGGCAGCAGGGCGGCGAGCGCCTTCTGAACCGTTTCCCGCCCGCCCAGGCGCCGCGCCCGTTGCGGGCCGTTTACGGCGAAGCGGTCCGCGAGCCGCTTGCGCGCTTCGGGCGGCAGATCGAGAGGGAGCGCGAGACCCAGCAGCTCGGCCAGATCGACGGCGGGCTCGCGGAGACCTTCCAGGCGATACCAGTCCCAGGCGGCCAGCGCACCGTGGAGGCGGGTCTCCACCTCGGGAACGAGGGTTCGATCGTGAACCCAAGCCGGCTCGATCGCGCCGAGGACTCCGAGCGAGGCGAGGCGTTCGAGGCCGGGCAGAGCGACCTCCGGTTCGGATAGCAGGAGGTCCAGCTCCGCCCGCAAGCGCGCGCCCGACAGGCGATCGAACGCCCCTTCGCCGAGCGCGATGCCAATCAGCCGCTCGGTCTCGGGCGCCAGGCGCAGACCGAGCCGGCGTTCCAGCCGGACCGCGCGGAGGGCACGGGTCGGATCGTCG
This sequence comes from Thermoanaerobaculia bacterium, assembly GCA_038248205.1. Lineage (GTDB taxonomy): Bacteria > Acidobacteriota > Thermoanaerobaculia > Multivoradales > UBA5704 > DASYKS01. Next base: position 142 of record JBBRUC010000362.1, on the reverse strand, counting down.
AGGAAGGAGAGGCTGTGGAGAACGCGCAGCACTCCGGCCTCCAGATCGCGCCGGCCGCCGAACGGGTCGATCAACTCCGGCGCGGCCTCTTGCCCGAGCGTCCCCAGACGGATCGCCAGGGTGTTCACGGTGAAGTCGCGGC
>JBBRUC010000361.1:0-3567 GCA_038248205.1 Thermoanaerobaculia bacterium | reverse complement strand
CCTTCAGCGACTCTCTGCCGCTGGGGCAGGTGGTCGAGGCGTTGGCCGGTCCGGCGATCTCGATCCCCACGGGCAGAGAGTCGCTGAAGGCCATGTTGAAGGTAAAACTCGCGCTCGCGCGGTTGTCGATGGTGAAGGTAAGGGTGGTGCGTCCGCCGCGGACGACGGTCGCGGGAGAAAAGATTTTGGAAAAGCCGGGGCGATCGGTGGCGACGGTCAGGTCGGCGGTGGCCGGGCCGCTGTTGCCCGCGCTCGAAGTGAGGTCGCCCGAGAGATTGGTGTGGGTTCCGGCGACGCTGCTCGTCACGTTGACCGAGACGATGCAGGAGCTTGACGCCGAGAGCGACCCGCCGGAGAGCGAGACCGCGCCGCCGCCTCCGGTGGCGGTCACCGTGCCGCTGGGGCAGGTGGTCGAGGCGCTCGCCGGATTGGCGAGCACGACGTCGGCCGGCAAGGTGTCGACGAAGGCCAGATCGGTGACCGGAGAGCCTGAGTTGTTGTTGGCGATCGTAAACTGGAGCGTCGAGACGCTTCCCGGGCCGATCGTTGACGGCAGAAACGTCTTGGTGAAGGTCGGGGCGGGATTGCCTGCATAGGCCGCCGCGGGCACGATCAGGATCAGGGCGATCAGGAGGAAGGAAGCGTTGCGGACCATGCGGGAAAACCTCCTAAATTCACGAAGTCATGTCGAGCGCGCTCGAGCGAGAGCCGGCCTTGGCGACCGCTACCCGCTCGATCCGAGGTGGAAGACCTTGGTTTTACCACACGCCGCCGCTCCCGGGCGGCAAGTAGAGGGATTTAAGCGCAAGCGCAAGCGATTCGTCCCGGAGCGGCGCCTCTCTTAACCGTTTGATACGATCAAGAGATCGTCACTAGTTGAACCGAGGCGCTGCCTCGACGGAGGAGCCCATGATCCGATTCCCCCGCCGTTCCGGAACTCTCCCTTTCGCTGCCGTCGTCGTCCTTTCGCTTGGAGCCGTGGACCTCGCGTCGGCGGCCGACCTCAAGAACCACCCGCTCGTCGAACCCTACCCGGGTTCCGTGCTCACGCGCCGCGAGGATGCGGGCTTCAGCGAATACGGGGTCGTGGTCGCGCTCGATCAGAAGGGCAAATCCGACGACGAGGTAATCAAGACGAAGACCGCAGAGGGCCAGTTGACGCGGCTCTTCTACGAGAACCCGAAGGCCAAGTCAGCGCTCGAGATCTTCACCAACTACAAGGAAGGGCTAGAGGCGGCAGGGTTCAAAGTTCTCTTCCAGTGTAAAGACAAAGAGTGCGGGCCGGGCTGGGCCACCAACCGTTGGGCTCGGGTAAACGGCATGAAGTACATTTCGAGCGGCGGCATGGCGTACCTCTCCGCGCGACGGGAGAGCGCGGGGACCGAGACCTACGTGGCGCTGTCGGTGATTCAGCATCGCCACGAAATCAACGTGCTCGAAAGCAAGGCGATGGACCGCGGTCTAGTGACGGTGACCGCCGCGGCACTCGAACGGGGCCTTGCCGCGGACGGCAAAGCCGTCCTCGACGGAGTGCTTTTCGACACCGACAAGGCGACCATTCGGTCCGAGTCGAAGCCCGCGCTGGAAGTCATCGCCAAGTTCTTGAAGGATCACCCGAACTTGAAGGTGTTCATCGTCGGCCATACCGATTTCGTCGGTGCGCTGGACTACAACCTGAACCTCTCGCGGGAGCGCGCTCAAGCGGTGGCGAACGCTTTGACGAAGGACTATGGGATTGCGGCGGCCCGCCTTTCGGCGCACGGCGTCGGGCCTCTTTCGCCGGCCGCGACGAATCGGAATGACCCTGGGAAGAGCCAGAATCGGCGGGTGGAGATGGTCGAGCGCAACTGAGAGGGCGGCGCGACGGAGCGAATCTTGCAAAGACTCTCTCTTTATCCAAGGAGGAGCCGTAATGCCCACGAAAACCAAAGCTGCCAAAACCGCGCCTAAAAAGGCGAAGCCCGCCGAAGGTCCGATCACCCGCCAGCGGATGATCGAGCTGCTGAACGAAGACCTGGCGCGCGAGTTCCAGGCGATCATCGCCTACGTCGTCTACTCCCAGGTTTTAAAGGGAGCCGCCTACATGACGATCGCCAAGGAACTGGAGGTCCACGCCGGGGAAGAACTCGCCCACGCGATCGAGATCGCCAAGCAGATCGACTACCTCGGCGGCATGCCAACGGTGACGGCGAAGCCGGTCAAAACGTCGGAAAAGGCGGAGGACATGCTGCGCTTCGACCTGGCCAACGAGAACGAGACGATCCGCAATTACCGCGAGCGCGTCCGGCAGGCCGAAGAGCTCGGCGAATACGCCCTTTCCGAACACATTCGCGAGATCTTGAAGCAGGAGCAGGAGCATCAGCTGGACCTCGCCACCGCGCTGGGCGAAGACGTGCCCGACGTGACCAAGCCCAACGAGCGCGCCTGATCGCGCACGTTCCGCTGGAACCCCAAGAAAAAGTTTCCCCGCTGAAACTGCGGGCGGCAAGGATTGCCGTCCGCAGAATCGGGTTTGAGGGGAGCGCCAGTTGGGTGGCGGGTCAGGGAACCGTCTTCACGCAGCCGTTGGCCGCGTTCGACCATTCGTACTGGTAGCCGTAACCGCCGGTGCCGATGAACGGCGCGGGCGACCAGGCGCAACGGTCGTCCGCCTCGTTGCCCGAGCTATCCCACCAGCCGGTGCCGGTCGGATCGGTCACGGCCTCGCGGGTCTCGTGGACCATGAAGTGCTCTTGGTTCTGCACGTTCGACCAGCCGGCGACTTTGCAGCCACTGCAGCTCGGGTACGGCTGAATCGAGTATTTCTTGGCGCTGGCGCCGGAACCGATCCAGCCGTGGTAAGCGCAGTACGCGAGCGAGGAACCGCCGCACGAGGTGCTGCTGCCGCTCGAAGAATATGAGGTGCTCGGGATGACGACCTCATAGATCGTGCTGGCGTTGAAGCCAAACGAGGCGATGTAGGAGTTGACCTTGGCTTGGACCTTGGCGTCGGTCACGTTCTTCGAAGGGTTCGTGCAGTCGAACAGGTCGGGGGTGCCGGTGCCCAAGTTTGCGAGCTGGATGCCGGAATACTGGGTGATGGTGTTGTACTCCGGAGTCGTGCCGAGCTGATTCCGATAGGCCTGCAAGGTGGTGGCGTAGGTGCGGTCGCTACCGCCCGGGCAGAATGCCGCTCCCCAGAAAATGTAGACCACCTTGGCAGAGGTAATCACCGGGCCGCCATGGTACGAAAGGTTTACGGCCTTTCGACGGCTTTCCAAACCGAATTCCTTACCCTTGACCGGGCTGTAGATTACGTGCTCGGCATCCGCCCACGGACCCCGCGCCGCCTCCCGATCGGTGGGGCCGGGGGGCGGGCGCGCCGCCCCACCCCCCACCCCAACCCCGGCCGGCGGGCGACGCCGCCTCCAAGGCGTCCCTCGGACACCTGCGCGATCATGTGCTGCAGGGTACCCGTCAGCGCCTCGTTCGCCTTCTTGCGCGCGACGTCGTGCGCGTGGTACCGCTCGTAGTAATGCGTGTAGCGCTCGAGCGCGTTGCGCGCGTTGCGGCGGCGGATCTCTTCGT
>JBBRUC010000360.1:0-3681 GCA_038248205.1 Thermoanaerobaculia bacterium | reverse complement strand
GAGCATCGGCAGATTCCCGGAAGGTGCGAGCGAATTCGCGAGTGGACGCGTCGCCCGCGACAGCCTGGCATGGAGAGGCGGCGAGCTGACCTACATCTGCACCCCACCTGGCCCCGCAACGCGGACTTTGACGAGGCCCTGGCCGCATCGCAAGCCTGCTAGAGGGGTGCCCGTAAGGAGGTCTGATTAAAGACGCGAAAGGCGAGGGAAAAAGGTCGGTTTGAAGGCGGCTAAGGGCAAGAAGCGAGAGAGAATAGGCGGCGGATGAAAGCGCAGCTCAATCGAGCGCCGACCGAGGCGCAGAGCTTGATCGACTGGTTCGATCGCCATCGCCGGGATCTGCCGTGGAGGCGGGATCGCGACCCCTACCGGGTGTGGCTGTCCGAGATCATGCTTCAGCAGACCCGAGTTCAGACGGTGATCCCGTACTACGAGGCTTTTTTGGCGCGGTTCCCCTCGGTGGGCGATCTGGCGGCGGCGCCGCTCGACGCGGTGCTTTCGAACTGGTCCGGGCTTGGCTATTACCGCCGGGCGCGCCAGCTCCATGCGGCGGCGACTGAGGTGGCCTTGGCCGGAGGAACTTTTCCGGCGACGGTAGCCGGTCTGCTGGAGCTTCCCGGTATCGGTGCCTATACGGCGGCGGCGATAGCGAGCATCTGCTTCGATGTCGTGGTGCCGGTTCTCGACGGCAATGTAGAGAGAGTGCTCACCCGAAAGCTCGCGCAAGAAGGCGAGGTCAAAAGCTCCCTAGTACGTCGGCGGTTGATCGAGGAGGCGACCGGGTTGCTCGATCCCCAGAGGCCAGGGGATTCGAACCAGGCGCTGATGGAGCTTGGCGCCACGATCTGTACACCGAAGCGACCGCAGTGTCTCCTCTGCCCTTTGGCGGAAGAATGCTCAGCCCGCTTAGAAGGTACCCAGGAAAGCTATCCGAAGGCACGGGCCGAACGCGCGACCGAAGAGATCGCGGTGATCGCCGTGTTGGTTGAAGATGATCAGGGAAGAACGCTGCTGTTTCGTCGCCCCGAGGATAGTTCGCTCTTGGCCGGGCTTTGGGAGGTGCCGTGGACGGAATCTTCGGGCACCGATGTGACCGAAGAGTTGGGGCGCAGGTATGGCGGAAACTGGCGCTTGGGGAAAAAGATAGGCGCGGCGCGCCACGGCATTACTTATAGGGATCTGCGGGTGACAATCTACCGGGGGGAGATTGCCGGCGGCGGGGAGGTTAGAGAAGGGCCGGAGGCGGGATGGTTCACCTTCGAACAGATAGGCGAACTGGGAACGTCTTCCCTGGTTGCCAAGATTCTCGGCGTCGGCAGGGCGGACCGCGGCCTGCGCGGTCCAAAGGTAGAGGCTAAACCTGCCCGTCGGCGCCCCCCGACAAAATGAACCAGCCAATGATCTTGTCGTCGATCTCGCGCAGACGGCTCGCGACGAGGTTGCACAAGATCTTGAGCAAATTGAGCGAGGAAAGGCGCTGGATGTCGAGGATTCCCTCTAGAACTTCACGCGGGATCGCGAGCACCACGGCTTCTCGTTCGTGAGCCTTGGCGTCGGCGGAGCGCGGCTGATGATCGATCAGCGCCATCTCGCCGAAGTAGTCGCCCCGGTCGAGGAACGCCAAGGCCTCTTCGCCGGCGCCCGGGATGAACTTGCTGATCATGATGCGCCCTTCGAGCACCACGTACATCGAGTCGCCGACGTCGCCCTCGCGAAAGAGGATCTGGTTGGGCGCGAGCTTCTTTTCTTTTGAGAGCGTGGTGAGGAAGTTGATCTCCAGATTCGACAGCTTCTGTTCCTGAAACAGCCTGCGCTTCGATGCGATGTCGACCCGAAAGTCCCCCGTCGCGGCGGCACCGGCGGCGGTGGGGGTGGTAGCGGGAGATCCGGAGTTGGAAAAGAACCGCGTGAGCTTGTCGTTCGTGGCGCGGAGCTTCTGCGACAGGCTCTTCCAAAACGCCCAGTGAAGCGAAAGGGTGAGCTTTGGGTCGTGGTGAAAAGCCTCTTCGAGCGCTTCGGGTTGGAGTGCGAGCAGCGCGGTCGCGGCCGATGCCGTAGCGTTGCCGGAGCGGGCCTGGCCGTCGACGAAGCTGGTCTCCCCGAACAGCTCTCCCGGACCGAGCCGCGCCAACTCGAAACGGCCGTACGGGGTGTTGCGCTCGATCACTACCTCGCCGCTTTCGATCAGATAGGCGCCGAGCGACGGCTCCCCCTCTTTGAGGACGGTGGCGCCGGTGTCGAAATGTAGGCGCTCGACGTTCTCGGCGAGGCGTTCGAGCTGGGCTTCGGAAAAATGGGAGAAGAGATCCCAACGGCGCAAGAGCAAGGGGGAGAGGGCCACGATCGAGAATTCTAGCTCAACGAAATCAAAACGCGTCGCGAGACGCTTTTTTGGGGCGCCCCGCGGAGGAAAGCCCGGCCTATAGCAGCGGCAACTGGGTCGGCTGAAGGCGCGCCAATACCTCGCGCTCGACCCCTTCGAGCCAGCGCTCCCTATGGTTTGGGTCGAGTTGCAGGGCGAACAGCCGCCGGGAGGCGATCTCGCGTTCGAGCCGCTGGTCGACCGCGGTCTGAAAGCCAGGATCGGCCGAGCGGATGCCGTCGGGCGAGGGGGTGGCGACGATCGGCACCTTGACCAGCAGGTCGTAGCCGGCCATCCACGAATCGATCAGAGGCTCGAGCGCATCCTGCCGGCCGGCGGCGAGGAGCAGGTAGATGTAGTTGTCGAGGACGCTGCGATCGCAGATCACCACCGGGTACCGCGATTCGGCCTGGATTTCCTCGGCGATCTGGGAGTGGAGAATCCAGGTCTGCGCGGCGACCGACGTCTCCTCGTTGATCGGCAACGGGCAACGCCTCGCGACCTCGTGAACCACTTCGATCGAGAGGTCGCGGGCCTTGAGCAGCGAAGCGAGCCCGTAGCATAGCGTCGTCTTGCCGACCCCATGGGAGCCGATGAAAGCGATCTTGAAGCGGGGCTCGGCGCTCACGGTGTCTCTCTTTCGATTGAGCCGAGGACCGCTTCGAGGACGTCGAACGCCGCCGCGAGCTGCGAGCGGGCAATCGTCAACGGAGGGACGATCTGGGCCACGTTCCCGGCCGGGCCGCCGGCGAGCAGGAGGACACCGCCCGCGAGCGCTCCGGCCACCAGCCGTTTAGCTGCGAGCGCGCTTCGCAGCTCGATGCCCCACAGCAACCCTCTACCCCGAACCTGAGCGACCGAACCGTAGCGCTCCGGCCAGGCGGCAAGGCGCGGTGCGATCTCAAGGCCGATCTGGAGCGCTCGATCGACCAGACCCTCCGCGGCGAAAACGTCGAGGGTGGCGAGCGATGCCGCGCAGGCCAGAGGGTGGGCGACGAAGGTTGCCGTGTGAAGCGCCTCGCCCGCGGTCTGCCAAACGGCCATCAACTCGCTTCGTCCCAGCACGGCGGCGATCGGCAGGCCGCCGCCGAGAGCCTTGCCGCAGCAGAGAAGATCGGGGCGGATTCCCTCGGCTTCGACGGCGAACCGAAAGCCGGTGCGGCCGAAGCCGGTAAAGATCTCGTCGGCGATCAGCAAGGCTCCCGCCCGGCGGGTGAGGCGGGCAAGCTCGCCCAGCCAGCCGGGAGGAGGTAGCAAGACGCCTTCCCGCCCGACGATCGGCTCGAACAGGACGGCGCCGACCGTGCCTCGGTCCAGGT
>JBBRUC010000359.1:0-3737 GCA_038248205.1 Thermoanaerobaculia bacterium | reverse complement strand
TGGGGCAAGGGGTGGCAAGGTGTGAGGTTTCAGCCACCCAGCGCGGAGCGAGCCTCTTCATCGCTTCGGCGGCCGTCCGCTTGAAGCTCTTCTGACGTTCCCGAAGGATGCGTTCGTTCGCGAAGTTGAGACCCAAGACGGTGACCGCGAGGAGCCCGAAGAGAGCTCCGAGCCAGAGGATGGCGTTCCGGCGCGGCAGCACCAGGGCGGTTCCCTCGGTCTCGCCGCCCCGTTGGCCGACCATGGCCTCAAGGGCCGCTACCGAGTCGCGAATGCCCGCGGCAAAGCTGATCGCTAGGCCAAACGCGCCGAGCGCCACCGAGGAGGCGAAGATCGCCGTCAATGTTTTTTCCACCTGGGGCGGAAAGACATCCCAGCCGAGATACTGATCGAAGAACCCGACCACGACGAGAAAAGCGCCGGCCAAGAGCAGCGAGATCGTCGCGCGGGTCGACAGGGCAAGCAGGCGAACGCGGGTGGGCATGGCGTAGAGACCTCCGTAGAGTCCGAGAGTCTTTACGCTCCACCCTTTCCGGGCGTCCAGGCCATGGCCTGAGGGACGCACCCAACCCGAAACCCCACCCGCCCTGCGACCTTGCTAAACTGAGCGCTCCTTTTTGATCAGGGAGCGCGAATCCGTGGCGAAACGAACAGAGCCCGCCGGGACCGACCTCGTACGCTTGGCGCTCGCGGCGCAGGGGTACTCAGAAGCAAAGATCGCGGAGATTCTCGCGGGCCTCGGTGGTATGCAGGCGAAGGCGGAAGGCCGCAGCGCCGCGGCCCAGAGTAAAGGGGCGGCTGCGACCTCGGGCAGCGTAGCCGTCGCGGGGAATGTTGCCGGAGATGTGATTGTCGGCCGTTCGTCCTCAAGTCGGAAACCAACCGCCAAGGATCTCGAAACCGCCTACCTTCGCCATTTGGTGGCAGGAGTAGGCCGGGTGTCGCTTTCCGGTGTCGATCCCGGGGTGGCGACCAGCGATCCGCAAGAACAGCTACAGCTCCAGGCTGTTTACACCGGGCTCGAAACGACAAGGTACGAAGGGCAGAGGCTATTTGCAACCGGGGAAGAGAATCGGACCCTGACGGCTCTTGAGAGTCTTGAGAGCGAGTCGCGACTGGTTCTGCTGGGTGATCCAGGAAGCGGCAAGAGCACCTTCGTCCACTTCGTCGCCCTCTGCCAGGCGGGTGATGTGTTGGGGCTGCCGAACGCGAATCGCCAGGTGCTGACCGAGCCGCTGCCCGGCCGGGAGGAGCGCCAGCCGTGGACCCACTCAGGTCTCGTGCCGGTGCGGGTGATTTTGCGCGACTTCGCGGCGGAGGGGCTGCCTGCCGAAGGGGAGCCAGCGACCGCCGACCATCTCTGGCGCTTCATCGCTCGCACTCTTCAGAAGGCGACTCTCAAGGGCTACGCCTCTCTGCTGCAAAAGCGGCTGCTCGGCAGAGGCGGGTTGATTCTCCTGGACGGTCTCGACGAAGTTCCGAAGGCTCAGCGCAGACGCGAACAGATCCGCCAGGCGATCGAAGAGTTCGCGGCGACGTATGGCAACTGTCGCTTCCTGGTGACCAGCCGAACCTTCGCTTACCGAAATCAGGACTGGCAGCTCGCGGGTTTCCAAGAGGCCGAACTCGCGCCGTTCGGCGACGAGCAAATCAGCCGATTCATCGATCGTTGGTACGCACACATGGCTTCTCTCGGGCGGGTCGAGGCGAGAGACGCCAAGGGAAAGGCCGCGCTTCTGCAAGGGGCGATCGAGCGCAGCGACCGTCTGCGTGACCTCGCCAAACGCCCGCTGCTTCTGACCTTGATGGCCAGCCTCCACGCCTGGCGGGGTGGGAGTCTGCCGGAGCGGCGAGAAGAACTCTACGCCGACGCGGTCAAGCTCCTCCTCGATCTCTGGGAGCGAAACCGCTACCAGCGTGACGCGAAGGGAAAGCTTCGCCTCGAGCAGCCGAGTTTGGCCGCCTGGCTCGCGACGGATCAGGAGGCCGTGCGTCGTGTGCTCGAGGACCTCGCGTTCGAAGCGCATAAGGCGCAGCCCGATCTCGCGGGGACGGCGGATATCGCGGAGGATCCGCTCGTCGGGAGGCTGGTTCGGCTTTCGAGGGCGAAAGGGCGGGAGGTCGATCAGGAGAAGTTGGTCGAGTACCTGAGCGAGCGATCAGGCATCCTGGTGGCGCGTGGCGAGGGGGTCTATACGTTGCCGCACCGGTCGTTTCAGGAGTACCTGGCTGCTTGCCGACTGACCCGAGGTAGCGCCTATCCCAAAGAAATCGCCGGCCTTGCCCGCGCCGATCCAGACCGGTGGCGAGAAGTGCTCTTGTTGGCCGCGGCGAAGGCCGCCGCCGGTGCGGGCTCGACGTTGTGGAGTCTTGCGGAGAGCCTCTGTTATCGCGAGCCGGAGTCGGCGAAGGCAACCTTGGAGGACGCTTGGGGGGCCCACCTGGCCGGCCTTGCGCTTCGCGAAGCGGGTGCGCTCGGCGAGATCGAGGAGCCTCAAGAGGCGCGGTGGAACCTCCTGCGCCGCTGGCACGTCCATCTGCTCGGTGACGAGCGCTTCTCGGCCGTGGAGCGCGCAGCGGCGGGCACTACCTTGGCGGAACTCGGTGATCCGCGGTTTGATCAGGAAAAGTGGTTTCTGCCGAAGGGGCCGCGGCTGGGCTTCGTCGAGATCCCGGAGGGCAAGTTTCGCATGGGCAGCGACCCGAAGCGGGATTCAGATTCCAGAGAGGAGGAACAGCCGGAGCACGAGGTGGATCTGCCGACCTACTACATGGCGCGCTGGCCGGTGACGGTGGCGCAGTTCCGGGCGTTTGCGGAGGCGACGGAGCACGAAGGGGTGCCGAAGGAGTTTCTGGTGCGCCCGGGAAGCGAGCCGGTAGTAAGGGTGACCAGGCACGACGCCCTGGCGTATTCGCGCTGGCTAGGAGGGTGTTTGCGGGCCGAGGCGGAAAGGAAAAAAGCGTCTGGGTGGGGAGAAGAGGGGAGCGAGCGGACGTTCTGGCAGGGTCTGGCCGCGGGCGAGTTGGCGGTTTGCCTGCCTTCCGAGGCGGAGTGGGAGAAGGCGGCGCGCGGCGCGGACGGCCGGACCTACCCTTGGGGCGAAAAGCCCGAGGCAAATCGAGCGAACGATGACGAGTCGGGGGTGGGGAAAGTGAGCGCGGTAGGCTGCTTCCCGCGCGGGGCGAGCCCGTACGGAGTGGAGGAACTGGCGGGGAATGTGTGGGAGTGGACACGGAGCGTCTGGGCCGAGAAGTTCAGCTATCCCTACGTGGCTGCCGACGGTAGAGAGGCTCTCGATTCCCTCTCCCGGCGGGTGTTGCGCGCCGGGGCGTTCTACCTTCTTCCGAGGCTCGCCCGGTGTGCCGTTCGCAGCTGGGACGGTCCCGGCCTCCGCAACGACTTTGTCGGGTTTCGCGTCGTAGTGTCCCCATTCCGCTCTGGCCTCTGAGTGCTCTGACCTCTGAGCTCTGGGCTCTCTGTACTCTGGGGGGAGTCCAGAGGGGGGCCAGAGGGGGGCTTGCCCCCCTTTGGCGGGTGGCTCTTTGCTAAACTATCCGTATCCGATTTCACTCGGTGCGGGAGGTGCGCAATGAATGCCATGGATCTCGGTTTGATCGCCCAAGCAACGGTCGCGGTTCTCGGTCCGCTCGTCGGCCAGCTATTTTCGGTCGGTGGTGAGAAGGCGGTCGAAGCGGCGGCGGGTAAGTTCGGCGAGGGGGTGTTCGAACGGGCGAAG
>JBBRUC010000358.1:0-3753 GCA_038248205.1 Thermoanaerobaculia bacterium | reverse complement strand
GAGTCGATTGAGGCCTTCTTGATCGACCGGAGCGAGCTTGCGATCGAGCTGCGCCAGTCGAGCCCATTCGCCGGAGCGTTGAGTCCGGAGGAGCGGTTGGAGATCTGGCGGCGGGTGGGAGACGAGTTTCGGGCGGCGCACGGGAGCGAGCCCAACGCCTCGGTTTGAACCCACTCCGCTACACTAGAGCGTCTTCGCGAAAGAACCTAAGGGGGAGGATGCTTGGCGGATCGGGTGCCGGCCGGTGGGGAGAACGTGGTGGGTCAAGAGACCCTCGACTACGACGTTTTCCTGAGCTTCGCCTCGGCGGACCAGGTAGCGGCGCAGCGGATTCAAGCGACCCTGGAGCGCGGCGGCCTGCGCGTTTTCTGGGCGCCGGAAGGTTTGCAAAAGGAACTCGGCCTCAGCTTCTTCGAGGCGATCCAGCACAGTCTGATCAGGAGCCGGCATTTCGTCTTGTATTGGACGGCCCACGCCAAGGGGTCCGGTTGGGTCAAAGCCGAGTACGAGGCCTTCTTCAATCAATGCTACGTGAAGGGCAAAGGCGCCCGCCGGTTGATCATTCTGCCGGATGGAAAGGAGCCGATCTCTTCGCTCCCCTCGCTGCTCCAGAGCCTTCAGGTCGCGCGCTCGGCAGACGACGTGGTCGGCCGGCTCGCGCCAAAGGTCGAAGCGCCGAAGAAAGAAGAAGCGAAGCCGGTTCCGCCGCCGCCACAGCGGGTTGCCGGGCCGTTCGTGCCGAAGAGTCGACCCAAGGGCGTTAGGGTCGGGTGGAAAAGAACCGGGTGGTTGGCCGCAGCAGTTTTGGTCGCGACGGGCGCTGTGATCGGGTACCTGGCCTACCGGAACAACCGGCCGCCTGCATCGTCTGGAACCCCGCCCAAGGTTGTCGTGCCGCCGCCGGCCGATCCCAAGGCGCCCAAGGCGGGCGACGCTCTCGCCGGTCCGCTCGGCATGCGCATGCGCTTCGTCCCAAGCGGTACCTACACGATCGGCAGCCCGGAAGAGGAGCCGGGCCGCGACTCCAACGAGACACTGCATCAGGTGACGCTCTCCCGCGGTCTCTGGCTGGCGGAAACGGAGCTGACGCAAAGCCAGTGGCAGCGGCTGATCCCGAAGCAGCCATCGAGTTACACGGCCTGCGGCGGGGACTGCCCGGTGGACAGCATCAACTGGTTCGAGGCGGTGGAGTTCGCCAACCGGCTGTCGGATAAGGCAGGCCTCGGGCGCTGCTACGAGCTGGTGAACCCGCGCGGCACCCTTGAGGGAGGCGACTTCGCTTGCGACGGCGCGGTCTTTGTCGGGTTCGACTGCCCCGGGTACCGCCTGCCTACTGAAGCGGAGTGGGAGGTCGCCGCGCGAGCGGGTTCGCCGACCGCCATCTATACCGGCGCCTTGACTCTGCGCGGGAAGAACCACGGCCCCGAACTCTTCCCGATCGCCTGGTACGGCGGCAACAGCGGGGTGAGCTACGAAGGTGCTTTCGACAGCTCGAAGTGGCCTGAGATGCAGTTCCCGGCGGCGCGGTCCGGTCCCCACCCTGTGGGCAAGAAAGCCGCGAACAAGTGGGGGGTCCACGATCTCTTGGGCAATGTATGGGAATGGATGGGCGACTGGTACGGCGGCTACCCCTCGGGTCTGACGGTCGATCCGATCGGTCCTCCTGAGGGCACGGACCGGGTGATCCGGGGCGGCTCGTGGTACTCGGACGCGCGGTTCTGTCGCGCGGCCTTTCGCGTTAGGTTCGTCCCGTCGTTCCGCTGGATCTTCCTGGGCTTCCGCCTTGCCCGAGGTCAATCTGCGCTCCAGCCAAGGGGGCGGAGCCCCAGGCCCTGAGGCCCCGGCGTCGGGGAGAGCCGGAATAGCGCGGGACGCGCCCGCTCTCCCCGCGCCGTGGGCCGCAGGCGGTGCGCTTCAGGGCAGTTTTTGACGGCACCGATCGTGTAACCCGGAGACGCCCCGACGGCCAGCACCCGGACAGATTCGTGGTTGGGTACTGGGGCGTCTCTACCCGCAGGGCGGGCCGGTTCGCGACGCGGTCCCCTTCGTGGCGGTCCGGATTCAGAACCCCTTTCTAATACCGCGGCACCCCCGGGTCCACCTCCAAGCTCCAGGCATCGATTCCCCCCGCGAGGTCCTTTGACGCTCATCCGTTCGAATCAAAATCCGTTGTCGCTCACTTTCGGCGAAAAGTGAGCGACAAGCCGGGTTGCTGCTAACCGGTGAGCGGAAAGCGGCTTACCCCAACCCACTCTCTAATACCGCGGCACACTCGGGTCCACCTCGCGGCTCCACGCATCGATTCCCCCCGCGAGGTTCTTCGTCTTGGCGAAACCGTGCTGGCGCAGGAAGTTGACCGCGGTGGCGGAACGGATGCCGCTGTGGCATTGAGTCACGATCATCGAGGCGGTGTCGAGTTCGTTCAGGCGATCGGGAAGCTCTTGGAGCGGGATCAGGATCGCGCCGTCGATCCGGGCGATCTGGTATTCCTGAGGGGTGCGAACGTCGAGCAGGACGAAGTCGCGCCCTTCTTTGCGCCAGCGGTCGAGTTCTGCGACGTCGAGGTCGAAGTTGTCTTCGTGAGCGGCCTCGGGCTCGATGCCGCAGAACTGCTCGTAATCGATCAGCTCGGTTTGCGTCGGATGGTCCGAGCAGATGGGGCAGGCCGGGTCTTTCCGCAGCTTCAGCTCGCGGAAGCGGAGCGTGAGCGCATCGAAGAGGACGAGACGGCCGATCAATGAGTCGCCGATTCCGACGATCAGCTTGATCACTTCGTTGGCCTGCAGCGCGCCGATGATGCCGGGGAGGACGCCGAGCACTCCCCCTTCCGCGCAGGAGGGAACGAGCCCGGGGGGAGGCGGTTCGGGAAACAGGCAGCGATAGCAGGGGCCTTGGGCACCCCAGAACACTGAGACCTGGCCTTCGAAACGGAAGATCGAGCCGTAAACGTTCGGCTTGCCCAGCAGCACACAGGCGTCGTTCACCAGATACCGGGTGGGGACGTTGTCGGTGCCATCCACCACCAGGTCGTAGTCGCGGAACAGGTCGAGCGCGTTGCTCGATTCGAGCCGCGTTTCGTAGGGAACGATTGTGATGTGCGGGTTGATGTCGCGCAGCCGGGCGGCGGCGGCTTCGATCTTCGGCTTGCCGACGTCCGAGACTCCGAACAGCACTTGGCGCTGGAGGTTGGACTCATCAACCACGTCGAAATCGACGATTCCCAGCGTACCCACGCCCGCCGCAGCGAGATAGAGGCCGAGCGGCGAGCCGAGGCCGCCCGTGCCGATCATCAGGACTTTCGCCGCCTTCAAGCGTTTCTGCCCCTCGGTGCCCACCTCCGGCAGAATCAGGTGCCGGCTGTAGCGGCGAATTTCCCCGGAGTCCAAAGCGGTCAGCGCCCGCCCTTCGACCAGGCTTTCGAAGCTCACGAGCGGCTCTCCGCCCGATCGAGGCCGCCCGCGATCGAGGGGATGATCGACAGCACGTCGCCCTCGGCGAGAGGGGTGGCGCCCTTTTCGAGGAACCGAACGTCGTCGTCGTTCTTGAACACGTTGACGAAGCTGCGCAGCGTACCTTCCGGCGTATAGAGATGCCGTTCGAGCGCGGGATGCTGGCGGACCAGATCGCGCAGCGCGTCGCCGACGGTTGCACCTTCGACTTGGAGTTCGCCCTTCTCTCCGGTGAACCGGCGGAGCGGTGTAGGAATGTGAATTGTCGCAGCCACTGCGGGTCTCCTCAGGTCAACTCGATGGT
>JBBRUC010000357.1:0-3767 GCA_038248205.1 Thermoanaerobaculia bacterium | reverse complement strand
AGGTCCTCTGGTGAGAACGAGTCAAGGGTGAGCCGGGTCCGCCCCGTCGGCGCCCCTTCCACCAGCGCGACTACCGCCCGGGCGAGCCTGTCGTGCCCGGCTGGATTGAGGTGCAGACGATCGTGGGACCAAAACCGCGGGTCGGTGGTCGAAGGGATGGTTTCAAGATCGACCAGTAGCGCATCGTGACGGTCGGCGATCTGCCGCAGGCCTTCGTTATACGCGCGGAATCGATCGGAAACCCGTTGGCCGAAAGGTCCCGACCCCGGAGCCACCGGATAGGTATTGGTCAGCACCCTGGCACCGGCTGAGCTGAACCTCGCCTGCATGTCGTCCATCAGCTGGAGAGTCAGATCGAGATCGAGGCCGGGCCGGATCAGGTCGTTGGCTCCGGCCATGACGCTGGCCAGGTCGGGCTTCAGGGCGAGTGCCGGCTCGAGTTGCTCGTCGTGGATCTGCCCGATCCGCCGTCCGCGTATAGCGAGGTTGGCGTAGAGCAGGTCGGGAGAGCTCGCCGCCAGGGCCTCGGCGAACCGGTCCGCCCAGCCGCGGTCGCTTCCGTCCGGATGCGGATGGTCGCCGACTCCCTCGGTCTGGCTGTCGCCGATCGCGACGAAGCGGCGATACACGGCGGTCAGCCTGCCACCCCCGGCGGCTCGACCGGCAGGGTCGTTCCGCAACGTTTCATCTCCGTCAGCAGGGCGGCATGCATGAGGTCGCGAAGGCCCGCGTCGCGCCCGGCCAGAACCTGTCCGGAGGAGCGATCTACCAGGTTCGCGACCTGATCCGGGTCCCGCGTCATGTCATAGAGCTCGAACTGCGGAGGCTCACCTCCCGAGGGATCGACGTAGACGGCATACATCGCCTCGGGCGAGCGGACCGCCCGTATCCGGTTGGGCTGGGGGTTGACGTCGATGTAGGCAGAGCCGGACTGGTGGTCGTCGAAGGTGAAATGGGTGAAGTCCTGGACAGAATCGGCCGGCTCGGCATGTGAGGCGACCGGGCCGAAGTCGACTCCGCCGTTGGCCAGCCGCCGTTCGTCCGGTCGCGCGGCGTGGGCGAGCACCGGGGTCAGGTCACGACCCCTGACGCCGTCGTCGGCGCAGTCGGCCCCGGCCATCGCCGCCAGCGTCGGCAGGATGTCGCAGAGCGACGCCGGTGCGTCGACCGTGACGGGTTCGCTGAACAGCACCGGGTTGGAGACGACCAGGGGCACGTTGATCGTTTCTTCGTAGGCGTTGAACATCTTCTGGCGCTGGCCACCATGGGACATGCCCATCTCGCCATGATCGGAGGTCCTCACGATCACGGTGCGCGCGCGCAGCGAGTCGTCGTCCTCCGGATCGCCCAGCGCGTCCACCATGCGCCCGACCTTCTCGTCGACCAGGCGGTGGAGGTGGGCGTAGAAGCGGCAGTAGTCGAGCTTGTCCTCGTCGTCCCCGACCGGGCCGATGAAGCTGGCCTGACCGATCCGGGCCAGGGCGTGGGCGCTCGGCTTGCTGGAGAGGTTCTCGTGGACCGAGGCCGGAAGCTCGATCCTTTCGATGTCGGCCCAGTCCTCCCGTGAGTATCCGCCGTCCCTGAAGGTCGAAGGGTAGGCGAGCACGTCGTGGGGATTGACCAGCGATGCGATCAGGGCCCAGGGTTCGGGTGGCGGATCGGCCAGGAAGCGCTCGACCTGACGGGTGAAGTCCTCGTCGTAGCCGAGCTGCTGCCGCCCCGCGTAGGTACCGCCGCCGAAATGCGACGGCTCCAGGTTCTCGCCGGCATCGGGCGGCTCCCAGTGGCGGAGTCCGTAGTCGGATGCGAGCCGGTCGCGGTCACCGTCGCTCCACTCCCCGCCTTCGACCGGCTGGGTCAGATGCCACTTGCCCTTGAGCACCGTCGTATACCCGGCGCGTTCCAGGACCGTGGCCAGGTTCGGGGTCTCCGGATCCAGTTCGTTTTCGTCCCTGCCGCCGTCGGCCTTGCGCGTGGCACCCCTGACGAAGTTCTTCGCGGCTTCTCCGGGAGAGAGCTCCTCCCGCAGAACTGCGCCGGTCACCGCCTTCAGAGTCGCCGGAGCATGCTTCGCCTGGATCCTGGCCCCGCCCTGGGTCAGCGTGAGTGTGACCCCGTGCTCGGCAGGCCATCTTCCGGTCAGCAGCGACGCACGGCTCGGCGAACACATACAGCTGGCGGCGGTGGCCTGGGTGAAGCTGACGCCGGTGCGGGCGATCTCGACGTCGGCCGGGGTCAGGGCCTCGAGCCACTCGGGGTCTTCGGGCCAGTGCATCGGCTGGCGCTGCTGGTCGGTGATGATCAGCATCAGGTTTGGCGGACGAGTCTCCCCGGAATCAGGTGGCGGCCCCGCGCTCATCGCCACTTGAAGGGACAGCCTCGGGATTCGAACTCCTGCCGGTCCATGTACCTGCCTCTCGGGTAGTAGGAGCCCATCACCTCGCGGGCGTTGAAGGGCGTGCTCACATCCCAGATCGAACGCCGGAAACCGGAACTAGGAAGCACGTTCCTGGTCAGGAGCTGGCCGGCATCCGTCCGTCCGGCGCCGTCCCCCTCGGGGTCTGCCGGCAACCAGGCCACGCCGCACTTGCGTCTGGCATTCGACGGTCGTTCATCCGGCGGCGTGACCGCAATGACGTAGCCGCGCTTCCGGTTCCTCAGGGGGATCTGCTCGTCGAACAGGCAGCGGTAGGTCCTGGTCGTGACCAGCGACTGGATCGTGCACATGTCCCACTCGACCAGTTGCCCGGAGCGGGTTCTGCGCTGGCCGTTGAATGTCCGGGGAGTGGTCGGCAGCCTGCCGTGCAGGGCAAGAACTCCGCCGAACCGGAAGCTGAAGGCGCCGGTCATGTAACGGGCGTCGTTGTTGTTGTACTGGGTGCCCTCTTCGGCCGGGTTGCTCTCCCAGGCCGACTGCCAGAAGTCCTCGGTGCGGTACCTCGCGAATACGTTGAGCAGGTTGAAGTACTTGAAGAACTCGAAGCGAGGCAGGGCGGGATTGGTCAGGGGGTCCTTGCCGGCCGCGTTGACCAGGATCTCGTAGGTGGCGGGGGAGAGCAGGGTGCCGGAGTAGTCATGGGTCGAGTTGAGCTCGTCGCAGAGCGCCTGACCCTCGAGCACGGTTCCATCGGCGAGCCTCAGGGTCGGCACCGGGACACCGGTTCCCCCCGAGCGGTTGCGACCGCGATCGGGGACGTAGACCCGGTAGAGGATGTCCTGGCGGGCACCGGGCTGAGGCTCGGCGTAGAGAGTGTTCCGTTCCGGCGAGGCCGGCGGCGAGGTGCCGAGGACCCGGACCCTGTAGCTGCGCTTCTTCGCCGAACGGTCCTTGCCCGGCCGGCTCGGGTTGATCGAGCCGCGATCGGGGCGGATCTGGCGGTCGCTCAGAGAACTGGCCGAGGCCCCGTTCATCTCGTAGGTATTGAAGGACGAATACCTGGCATGCGGGAACCTGCCACCCAGGGTCAGCACCGCACCGGGCGGTGTCGAGAACTTCGCCCCCCAGTAGGCGATCTCCGTTCCCGGGTAGGCAGCGTTGGTCTTCGGGTTCTCGGCGGTGAACGGGCCGGTCCAGAAGCAGCCCACGGTCGGCAGGCCCTTGGGGTTGTAACCGGTCGCTTCATCAGCCGTTGCCGCCGGGGGCGGCGGCAACGCCAAAGCGAGGCAGGAGGCGGCTGCCGCGAGCGCGACCGGCACAAGGCGGGTGGCCCCGAGGAGACGTTTCAAGGCTATGCCCAATTCGGTACCCCCCTCCCGCGACGGGATCT
>JBBRUC010000356.1:0-3833 GCA_038248205.1 Thermoanaerobaculia bacterium | reverse complement strand
TCCGCGGCGGGGGAAGGAGCGGCCTCGGCCCGCGCGGGGGCGTTGTGGCCGGCGGGGCTCCGCACGGTCGATGGGGCGACCCACACGGGGGGATCCCCGCCAGGGTGATCGGCGTGAGCCTCTCCTCCATGTGCCTCGCCGAAGAAGCCGGGGGGCTCGGGGCGTCCCTCCGCTTCGGACCCGAGGAGCGGCTCGATGCCCTCGGACATGTCGACCACGCGAATCGTTCCGTGCTCGGCGAGGAAGCGGTCGATGTGGTTCGCTTCGAAAAGAAACGCCGGGTGCCCCACCTTCACATAGAGTCGCGCCCGCGTGAGCGCCACCAACTGCCGCGGGCTTGGGGAGTAGCTGGTCTCCGAAGCGCCGGGGGGGATCATCACCTGAACGGCCACCCGGGTACCGCCGATCCGATCGACGAAATACGCCTGGGGCGGAACGCTCACCGCGACCTGGATCACGTCGGCCGCCGCTTCAGCCCGCGGCGGCGCAACGGTGCATCCCGTGAGCAGGGAGCCCAAGAAGGCCAGCGCCGCCGCGAGCCGAGGGGAGAGAGCGATCATGAGTCATGATACACTTAGCCTCCAAACGTTGTTAGGAGAACCGTGATGTCATCGAACCCCATCCCTTCCCAAGCGACCGACCCCAAGCGCGATCCGGTATGCGGCATGACGGTCGATCCGGCGACCGCGAAGCATCGCGCCGAGCACGACGGCCGGACCTTTTTCTTCTGTAGCGCCGGCTGCCGCGAAAAGTTCGCAAACGATCCGGCGAAATATCTCGCTCCGAAAGAGGAAGAGAAGGCGCCCGAGACCGCACCGCCTGGCGCCCAGTGGACCTGCCCGATGCACCCCGAGATCGTGCGTGACAAGGCGGGCTCGTGCCCGATTTGCGGCATGGCGCTCGAGCCGATGATGCCGAGCCTGGACGACGGTCCGGACCCTGAGTTGCTCGACATGCAGCGCCGCCTGATCGGCAGCGCCGTCCTCGCGCTGCCGTTGTTGGCGATCGAAATGTCGGG
This sequence comes from Thermoanaerobaculia bacterium, assembly GCA_038248205.1. Lineage (GTDB taxonomy): Bacteria > Acidobacteriota > Thermoanaerobaculia > Multivoradales > UBA5704 > DASYKS01. The sequence continues at coordinate 2,815 of JBBRUC010000356.1, read as the reverse complement.
AATGGCGGGGGTGACCCTTCTCCACGGTCCTTGGGTGCCCTGGCTTCAGCTCGCTCTGGCGACCCCGGTCGTGCTGTGGGGCGGCTGGCCGTTCTTCGTCCGGGCGTTCGATTCGATCCGCTTCAAGAGCCCGAACATGTTCACCCTGATCGCCCTGGGCACCGGCGCCGCCTACCTCTACAGCCTGGCCGCTGTGCTCCGGCCGGGGTGGTTGCCCGCGAACATCGCCAACACCGGCCACGGGGGAGGCCCGCCGCTCTATTTCGAGGCGGCGGCGGTGATTACGACGCTGGTTCTGGTCGGCCAGGTGTTGGAACTGCGCGCCAGGCGATCGACGGGTGCGGCGATCCGCGCGCTTTTAGGGCTGGCGCCCAAGACCGCCCGCCGGATCGGCGCCGACGGCCGCGACGAAGAGGTGGAGATCTCCGCCATCGAGGTCGGCGACCGGCTCCGCGTACGGCCTGGCGAGAAGGTGCCGGTGGACGGCAAAGTCGAAGAGGGGTCGAGCGCGGTGGATGAGTCACTGCTGTCGGGCGAGCCGATGCCGGTAGAGAAAGGGCCGGGCGATCCGGTGACCGGCGGAACCGTGAACGGCTCGGGCGGCTTCGTCTTCCGCGCCGAGCGGATCGGCGCCGACACGGTGCTCGCCCAGATCGTCCGCCTGGTGGGCGAGGCGCAACGAAGCCGGGCGCCGATTCAACGGCTGGCCGACCAAGTCGCCGCCTGGTTCGTGCCGGCGGTGGTCGCGGTGGCCCTCGTCACGTTCGGGATCTGGTTCCTGTGGGGGCCGGAGCCCCGGTTCGTCTACGCCCTGGTCAACTCGGTCGCGGTGCTGATCATCGCCTGCCCGTGCGCCTTAGGGCTAGCAACCCCCATGTCGGTAATGGTCGGCACCGGCCGCGGCGCCCGATCGGGCGTTCTCTTTCGCGACGCCGAGGCGCTGGAGACGCTCGAAAAAATCGACACGCTGGTGCTCGACAAGACCGGCACCCTCACCGAGGGAAAACCGCGCCTGGTAGGAATTCATCCCGCCGAGGGAATTGATGAAACCGAGCTGATGCGTATCGCCGCGGGCCTCGAACAGGGCAGCGAGCACCCGCTCGCCGCGGCGATCCTCGCCGGAGCGGCTGAGCGAGAGATCGAGATTCCCAAGGTCGAAGGATTCCGCGCGGTGGTCGGCAAAGGAGTGATGGCAACGCTCGATGGGACCGAGGTCGCCCTCGGCAATCGCACCCTGGCAGCGGAGCTAGGGGTGGCCGAGGCCGACCTCGCCACAGCGTTCGACGCTCCGGCAAAGCCCCTCCGTGCCGTCGGGCAAACGGTGGTCGCCGTGGTCCGCGCGGGCAAGGTGCTCGGCCTCTTGGGTGTCGCCGATCCGATCCGCGAGACAACGCCCGCAGCGCTCAAGGCGCTACGCGCCGAGGGGTTGCGGCTGGTCATGCTGACCGGCGATTCCCAGGCGACCGCCGAGGCCGTCGCGCGGCAGTTGGACATCGACGAGGTGATCGCCGAGGTTCTGCCAGAACGAAAGGCGCAAGAGATCAAGCGCCTGCAAAAAGAGGGAAGGCGCGTGGCGATGGCCGGAGACGGCGTCAACGACGCCCCGGCGCTCGCCCAGGCGGAGGTGGGCCTGGCGCTCGCCACCGGTTCGGACGTGGCCGTCCAGAGCGCGAGCGTGACCCTGATGGGAGGCGATCTAAACGGCATCGTCCGCGCCCGCCGGCTCTCCCACGCGACGATGCGCAACATCCGCCAAAACCTGTTCTTCGCCTTCGCCTACAACCTGCTCGGCGTACCGCTCGCCGCGGGCGCCCTCTACCCGGCCTTCGGCCTGCTGCTCTCGCCGGTCGTGGCGAGCGCCGCGATGTCGTTCTCGTCGGTCTCGGTGATCGGCAATGCGCTCCGGCTGCGATGGGCGAAGATTTAGAGCTAAATCGCGGATCGCATCTGCGCCAAGAGCCTCTTGAAAAGATCCGAACACTCGACGCGGGAACTCTCTTTCCAGCTCAGAACCCACCCGACCAGGTGAGTGACGTTCGACCGTTGTTTGTCTTCACTTTCCACCACAGTCAAACAAGTTTCCAGAAACTGACGCGTTTGGTGATGAGACCCATGCCAATGTCCAGGCTCAAACGATTGAGGATGATCAATCCAACGACGGACCAAAATATACAACCGCTTCGACATCGAACCCGCCCGAAGATCTTCTAAGTTCGATAGATCTCCAAGAAGAGCCGTTATCTGGGAACGAGTGATCCCCTGCAAATCCATCTTCAAAAGCAGAGTTTCCAGAACCGCCTCCGAGGCCTCGAGTGCCTCTCTCGCGAGCTTCGGATCGAGTTGCTTTGTCAGCGTGGTAAGCCGCCAAATGGCATCGGGATCCTTCGCAAACTTCCGACACCATGAAAGAACCTGGACCGCAACATCCCTCGGAAGGTCGCCCTGCTTCGCTACATATTTCAAAAGGTAAACAGCATCTTGATCCATGCCATGGGATTTCACCCATTCGAGCACCGGACCCCGCACTTCCGCAAAGGGACCGCCCGCTTGAAGCCAGGATTTGAAAACGAAGTTCGCCTCTGGAAGGTATCCATTCTCTTCGTGGCGTAGCCAATCCCCGATCGGTGCTCGGACCAGTTCGATCTCGCCCTTGGCGTCCAGCCAGGATTTGAAAACGAAGCTCGCCTCTGGAAGGTATCGATTCTCTTCGTGGCGTAGCCAATCCCCGATCGGTGCTCGGACCAGTTCGATCTCGCCCTTGGCGTCCAGCCAGGATTTGAAAACGAATCTCGCCTCTGGAAGGTATCGATTCTCT
>JBBRUC010000355.1:0-3910 GCA_038248205.1 Thermoanaerobaculia bacterium | reverse complement strand
GGGCACCGAGATGTCGATCGACCTGATGCGCTACCACCGCGACGCGCCGACCGGCGTCATGGATTACCTTTTCGTCGAGCTGCTGTTGATGGCGCGGCAGGAGGGATTCGCCTGGTTCAACCTCGGCATGGCGCCGCTCTCGGGTCTCGAAGGTAGGGTGCTGGCGCCGCTCTGGAGCCGGCTCGGCTCGACGCTCTTTCACCACGGCGAGGCTTTTTACAATTTCCAGGGACTGCGCCAGTACAAAGAGAAATTTGATCCAATTTGGCAACCGCGCTACCTAGCGGCCCCCGGCGGACTCGCGTTGCCCCGCGTCTTGGGAGATCTCGCGACGCTCATCGGCGGCGGTTTTCGCGGCGCGCTCGGGCGGTAGAAGGGTTTAGAGCGCCACCTCAGGCCGTCGACCAGCCACCCGAGGGGACCTCCCTCCGGAGCGAAAAAGACCGCGGACCTTATATCAGGGCGCCTGCTCGTTTCAAGGGCAAAATCGAGCAAAGGCTCAGTTCTCGATTTCGCCCTTGAAGTTGCGGATTCCGATGCCGTACGGTTCGTTTCGCGATGAACACGAACCGCCGGTCACCCCAATCCGCTACAGATCCAGCGCCGATTCGTCTCTCGAACTCGGGCTGGCGCGAGGTCCAGTCGACCCCATTTCTAGGACCGACGACCCGTTTTCTGGGACCGCCGACCCGTTGTCTGAGCCGCAAGACTCCTTTTGTCAGCCAGCCGACCCCTTTTCTGGGTCAGCCGACCTCTTTTCTGGGTCAGCCGACCCCTTGTCTCGTCGCCACGACCGCTCTTCCGGCTCAGAACGCCGATTCTCGACCGGCAAAGGGCTTGTCTGGCCGCGGCGAGCGCTTTTCTGAACCAGAAAACCCCTTGGCTGATCGGCGACACCCCTTTTCTGACTGCGAAGACCCCTCGGCTGGCCCAGAACGCCGATTCTGCCTCCGACGAGCGCTTTTTTCGGCCAGAAAACCACTCGTCGCGGCCAGACAACCACTCGTCGCGTCCAGCTCGACGAACGGAGCGCCCGTGCGCCCCCAACGCAGGACAACCTCAGGCTTCTGCGGGCCGCATTTCGCGTCCCGTCTTCTACACGAAGGAGTTGTGCCATGAAAGACACCAGTTTCGCGGACAAGATCAGCCAGTGCGAGGTCACCTTGCAGAGCCTCGAAAGTACGCTGCCCGACATTCCCGGTGCGGAGACTTACGTTTCCGACGTCCGGCAGAGCGTCGACAAACTGCGCGCTTCCCAAGAAGGGGTTCAATCGCTGCGCGGCCAACTGACGGACGCGGTGGTCGTCCGCCGACTGCGCAACCGGGACGCGAGCGCCTCGCTACGCCGCCTTGCGGCGGTCGTCCGGGCCAAGTTCGGCTTCAACAACCCGATCATCGAAAGCTTCAACATCCGCTCCGAGCACCGACCGAAGAAAACCCCCAAGGCGAAGGAGATCCCCGCCGTTCCGAAGCAAAACGCCTGATCTCGCAGGGTGCGCCGTGCGCACCGTCCCGGGGAGCTCCCACGGATTGCAGGCACGGCCCACCCGACGATCCACGAGATCGGTCGGTCGGTAGAAAGTAGTCGGTTCGAGGGTGGGGCTTGGCCGGCCTCACCCTCTGTTTTGTCCAACACCCAGACGCGACCTGTTCAGCGCGGTGGGCACTGAGAGGTTTTTTCGCGGACCGAATGATGGCGACGGCCCAGGAGGGCGCCAGAGATCTCAGCGCTTCGAGACCGCGACACCGCTATTAATTAGTCTCAGGGGTCCAAGTAGCGGCTCGCAGAGCTGGAGTTGATGCACCCGCAGCCGAGTGCGGGTGGCTCATCGGGTTGCTCTCAAACGTTGCCGTCCTAACAACCTCTGAGTGAGACGTAGCGCGCCAGAACTGCTACATTGGCTCGAATGTCGAACATGTAGAGGCGTGGGAGCGGCAGGCTGGCGTAGTAGCCCTCACCTCGGGCTGAAACTCCTTGGACCTGTAGGACAGCTCCCGGCACCAATATCAGCGTCATGCCGAAATCCTTGACCCTCTCCACTATACGCACCTTCGCCTCGACGAGCCCGACGCTTTTGCCTTTCGTCAGGGCGTGGAGGTGAGCGGCATGCATCAGCCGGACTGCGACGCCGGGCGCCGAGACCCACCACTTGCCGAACTGGGCGATTCGTTCGCGCTCGAAGGGCCATGGAGTTCGCGCGTAGTCGATGCGGTAGATGTCTTCGACGGGAAATTTGCCCGAGGCTTCTGCGAAGTCCAGGGCTATAGTGCCGCAGATCCGGTGTTTCCGCTCGGCGAAGAGCAGTATTTGAGACGGAGGCGGGATACCACCGTAGAGGCGCCGGACGTGCCTGCGGACATACCCAAGTGCCCGACGTCGATCACGGGCGGTTGCGGCGGGAACAATCGAGACAGGCTGCATCCTCGCCCCTCAGTACCACCTCTCCCGTACGACTTTGAATACCCCCAGCAAATCGTCCCTATATAGATACCCAGGCATAGGCACCGGCCGGAGGATGTCGCGCACGACTCCGGAATTCCTGAGCAGGTAGAAGAGCGCATGGTTTACGAGGAAGCTCGCCGCGCCATAGGGGTTCGAGGCCAAGATCATCGCCTTGCCTTCTTCGACGAGGCGCCGACAGAGGTTCTGGCACGTACTCTCCTTGGGATCCTGCGGGGAATACTCGGGCGCCTCCGGGAGGAGGCCACGGACCAGAGCTTCCGCCATTCTCCGCTTCTCTTGTGTGGTGGCCGCTCCCTCCAGTGAGCGCAGGCGAAACTCTTCCGCCTCTGCATAGGTGACGTCCAGACACCGTTCCATGGTGTCGCTTTCGGTCGTAAAGAGGAAGAGCCGAGTCCCTGCGCCAATGGAGTTGCAGTTCATCACGTCGATCCCCTGGAGCCGTGCTTCGCGATGAAGTCCGATCCGGGCGACTATCGCCCACGCTTCGACCTCATCGAGGACCAAGTCGGCCCCTTGCACGAAGTGGGCGAAGGTCGCGGGTACCACTCCTTGAGGATAAACGACGAGGGTCGTATCGTCCGTGATTCCTCGGAGGCGTTTTGCGGTCGCCAAGACCTTCGCAGTACCGATCGTGTCCACTCCCGCCGCGACCTGCCGGTGGATGTTCGAGGGGTCAAAGAGTTCCAGATCCGCGATCCGGATCTCGCCGATGCCGGCGCGCAGGAGAAGCTCGGCCGCCACACCGCCCATGCCGCCGCAACCGGCCACGGCCACGGTGCTCCGGAGCAACAGGTCCTGCTCTACTTCGGTGATCCAGCCGATGTTTCGATCCGTCCGCTCGGCGTAGAAGAGAGGCCCGCGGTCTCGCGGAAGGAGCCGGTAGACGCACTCAGTCTTCGGGTAGCTTGGGAGTTCCAGGCATTCGACTATTTCGAGCGAGGGTGACATCCTCCCCATAGCCTGCTCCTTCTCGCGATCCCTTAGGGCTCGTACCCCTTCTTAGCCTCACGATACCGAACTCTTGGAGGAAGTCCAAGATCCCTCCGCACCTCGACCAGGAGCTTCGCGTCCTCCGGCCTGTAACCGTGCTGGTCCAGGCTCTGTCTCAGAAGATCCAAACTGTCGCCAGAGTGCCGAAGTAGTCTCTCATTTTGATATGCCAGCGGACTGTTGTTAACGGTCACCCAGACCCGCAGGAATTTGGACGTTTAGGTCGACGAGAAGGCCTGTTGGGCCTTGATTTAAGCTCGAAGCGAATAAACGGAGTGCGCGGCGCACCGCAGGTCCGACAGAGGAGATAGGTCATATCACGGTCGGGTACACCAGCAGGGCTGTTTTGTCTACGGTGCTCCGTCACTTTCGCCTCACTGGCCGTTCGGCGCTGGCGGTAGCGGGCTTGCCGAGCCGCATGAAGCGACCTGCCTTGCGCTGTCGCCTGATACCTTC
>JBBRUC010000354.1:0-3950 GCA_038248205.1 Thermoanaerobaculia bacterium | reverse complement strand
CATGTCTACAGATCTTGTCGGTCTCGGTTTTCGAGAAAACCCAGGTTTCATGCGCCTTGCGGCCCGACCGATCCCAATCCGAACCAATGCCTGCCTCTAACCAACTGATTCTATTCGACTTCTAACCGGACACTACTGGAGATCGATATTTGGGAAGTTCTGGAGGCAGCGTCGACCAAGCCGTTCGGCTTCATGCGGTTTGACCCCGGGCCGGGCTGGGGTGGCCACTGCATTCCGCTGGATCCGTTCTACCTTAGCTGGAAGGCGCGTGAAACCGGGAATCTCTCGCGCTTTGTAGACCTGGCCGGCGAGATCAACATGGAGATGCCAAAGTACGTTATCAGTAAGCTGGTGGCTGCTCTGAATCAGCGCCGCCTGCCTGTTTGCGGCACGCGTGTCTTGCTGCTGGGGCTGGCATACAAGCGCGATATCGCTGATCCGCGCGAGAGCCCAGCCTTCGAGATTCTCCACCGCTTAATCGAACTCGGAGCAGAAGTGCTCTACCACGATCCCCACATTCCTGAGGCGCCCCCGATGCGCAGCTGGCCGGATCTTCCGCCGCTGCGGTCCACCTCTCTGACTCCTGGCCTACTGGAGTCGATCGACGCGGTTGTATTGATTACCGACCATCAGGGCGTCGACTATGATCTGGTGGCGGCACACGCTCCGCTCATCATCGATACCCGGGGTGTTCTACCTCGAAATACCGCAAACTTGGTACGTGCATGAGGGCAATGGACTGCTTAGCCGATGGGTTGGCAGGGCGCCGCACCCTGGTCACAGGCGGCGCTGGATTCATCGGTTCCCACTTGGTAGACGCGTTGGTCGCGGCCCAAGCAAAGGTGCGCGTCCTTGACGACTTCTCGACCGGCCGCTTGGAGAACCTCGCGACACACGGCGACCAAATTGAGATACTCCAAGGTGACATTCGCGATTTTGCAACCTGTCGTCGTGCCTGCGAAGGTATAGGTCTGGTCTTCCATCTAGCGGCTGTGGGCTCGGTTGCGCGATCGATGCACGACCCGGTTACGACCTTCGACGTCAATGCCCGGGGTACTGCCCACGTCTTGACGGCTGCCCACAAAACTGGTGTTTCGGCGATCGTTGCGGCTTCTTCATCGAGTGTCTATGGCGACGTTCCTGGTACGTTGCGGATCGAGGGAACCGAGGGTGAGCCCTTGTCTCCGTACGCACTGTCAAAAAAAGTTAGCGAGGAACTCGCAGCTAACTTTCGCCGCTGCTTTGGACTGGCGGTTGTTAGTCTTCGCTTCTTCAACGTCTTCGGTCCTCGGCAACGGTCGGACGGTCCCTATGCCGCGGTAATTCCCCGCTTTGTCGCAGCTGCCATGCATGGCGAGCCGCTGGAACTCTACGGCACGGGTGACCACAGCAGGGATTTCACCTATGTAGCCGATGCCGTAGCGGCGATACTTCTCGCTGCGCGCGAAGCGCCGACTGTGGCTGCCAATGTTCTCAATGTTGGCGCCGGCCGCGAAATCACACTCCGCGAGCTGGCGGCCAAAGTGCTGGCCATCACAGACTCTCCTTCTTCGGTTGTCTACGGGCCAGCCCGCTTAGGTGACATCCGCGCTTCGTTGGCCGATCTCGGGGCAGTGCATGCAGCGCTCGGTTACGTCCCAAGGTGGAGTCTCGAACAGGGCTTATCCACAACGGTAGCCAAGGCGTGAAAGAGAAACGATTCGATGCCCGCACCCAAGTGAGACGATTTAAGGCTGACCGACGGTTGGCTTCAGCCCCTCCAAGGCTCAATCCACAGCCCCGTTCCTCCCGGTCTCAGTCGCGCAGGGAACTCCGGCCGGTGGCGCCGGATTTCTTCGAGCACCCGCCCGAGAGTCGCCCGTAGCCTTCGGGGAGACCGATCGACCGAAGCAAGTTGAGCAACCAACTCGCTCCACGGAATGCGCGTAGGCTGCTTGGCCGCGAACGACCGGTAGAGCACGAAGCTCGCGAAGTCCCAGGCCTTGGGGCGGTTGGTGAAGGGGAGAAGAAGCTCGAAGGGGAGCGCCACCGGCTGATCCCTGAGGTAGACCCAGAAGTCAGGGTCGAGCGCCAAGCCGTAGCGGTTCCGGAGGAGAAGTTGACTGGGCGCGGCGCCCGCGGCGGCGAGGGTCTGGGTTCCAGAATGTCGGTTCCTTGGTAAGAAGGAACCTTTCAGGGGATGAAGGCGAAGGGTGGCGACCTCGTCGGGGGTCTCGAGTTGAACCCGGACGGCGAGGTTCTCGAGCCGGGCGAGGCGCTCACGGAAGACGCGATAGTTGCGCCCTCCCGAGCCAAGGCCGAAGGCGTTGAGGTACTCGACCACCGCGTCGAATGCGGCGAAGCCGGAAGAGAACGCGAGGGTCTGAATCCAGGCGAGGAGGGTTCGGTCGGCGCCGAAGGGGAGGCGGTCGTCGAGGGCGGTGAGCGTGACAGTGAGCCGAGCGGTCCGGCCGATTCGGGCGGTCCGGGTGACGGATCGGGCCGAGGTGGGGGAGTAGGGAAGAGGGCAAAGCAAGAGCGCCTTCGATTGAACGAGGCGCTTGATCGGGGCGGCTTTGGCTCGCCGCTGCTGGTTAGTCGACTCCGGGCAGAGGGAGCGGGGGATGTCCGGCTCGCGCTCTTCGGGCCGGACTTGTGTGCTCTCGCCGTCGCCGCTCACGCTGCGACGAAGGCCTGTTGGAGGAGCCGGAAGTCATGGAGGAAGGCGACCAACGGGTTCGAACTGGGAACTGTTGGGGATACCAGGTTCCTCTGGCCTTGATTTATCTCTGCAGAACGTTGACTCTAAGCAGTTTGCCGGACTCGCGCCGCTGGATCGAATGCCTCGGCAGGCTCGTGGCGTGCTCGTCTGGCACAACCGATCGAAGGGGCCGCCCGAGGTACCGACTCGATGCGATGCTCAGAAGTGTTGCCGGCGGGGGGAGTCTTCGTCAGCACCCACCCCGACGTGATCCAGCGCATGGGCACTAAGGATGTCCTGGTCGACCTCAAGGATCTCCCCTTCGAAAGCGATACCCATCGGATCAGCCACCTAGACGAGCTTCGCGAGGAACTGTCGCGACGACTCGAAGTTGGGCCGCGGGTGTTGAAGCAGCACCGTGGCCACAGCGGCATCGGGGTTTGGCGGGTCGAGAGGATCGACGCCGAGGCGGTTCGGCCGCGCCATGCGCAACGCGGCTCGGTCAAAGAGCAGGTCTCTTGGCAGATCTTCCTCGAGACGATGTCCCCCTACTTCGCTTCGAGGAGGGCGGCCACAGTTTTCGGCCATCACGATCTCAACCGTGCGCTCGGCTACGATTTGGATCGCGGCTCCGCGCGGCGCAACCTTCAGCTGCTGATCGAAGACGGCGTGCTCGCTGCGGAGCAGAGCGAGAGCGGTCACGTTCGCATCTTGTACCGCAAACTCCGTGCGACCCTTCCGGAAGTCGAAGAGTGAAGCCTCCGAACCGATGGTTTTGGCGCCGACGTCGGGCGTTTGCGGCTGGAAGCCACACAGAAATTCGCTGAAGCCGCCGCCAAGATCATTCAAGCCGCCCGGCGGAACGGTGAAGCCACCGCGCCGAACGCTGAAGCCACAGGGCGGAACGCCGAAGCCACCGAGAAAATCACTGAAGCCACTGAGAAATTCACTGAGCCACTGAGAAATTCACTGAAGCCACCGAGAAATTCACTGAAGCCACCGAGAAATTCACTGAAGCCACCGAGAAAATCACTGAAGCCACTGAGAAATTCACTGAAGCCACCGAGAAAATCACTGAAGCCACTGAGAAAATCGCTGAAGTCCCCGAGAAAATCACTGAAGTCCCGCAATCGTCCGGCTCGGCGGGTGATTCGTTCGTACTTTCCGGCCTGTTGGGGTTTTTCTTGGGTGGCTTCGACGGCCGGCTCGTTATTTTTTACCTTGTGGTGTGTGGCTTCGTGGGGGGTGTGGGTGGCTTCACCGACTTCCT
>JBBRUC010000353.1:0-3955 GCA_038248205.1 Thermoanaerobaculia bacterium | reverse complement strand
TCCACCAGTTGGCCAACGGCCTAACGGTCGGCCTGCTCGCGAACCGCCAGGCGCCGATCGTGACCTCGGCGCTCTGCTATCGCGCGGGAACCCGCGACGAAGAGGCCCGCCACGGCGGCGCCGCGCAGTTCCTCGAACACATGATGTTCAAAGGCTCCGCCGCCTACGGCCCGGGCGAGATCGACCGCAAGACCCAGGCGCTCGGCGGCGCCAACAATGCGTTCACCAGCCACGACGCCACGGTCTACTACTTCAATTTCGCCGCCGACCGCTGGGCCGAGGCGCTCGCCATCGAAGCCGACCGGATGGCCCACCTGGCGCTCGATCCGGCCGAGACAGCGAGCGAGCGGCAGGTGATCTTGGAAGAGATCGCGATGTACGACAGCGATCCGTGGGACGCGCTCGAAATGGCGACCATGGCGCGCCTGTTCCCCGACCACGCCTACGGCCGGCCGGTCTTGGGAAAGAAAGAGAACCTGCTCGCGACCGGCGACGCCGATCTGCGCCGCTTTCATTCGTCGTTCTATCGCCCGGACAACGCGACGCTGATCGTCGCCGGAGATTTGGGCGACGATGCGCTCGACCGGGTGACCGCCGCGCTCGGCTCGCTCGAAGCGGGTGCGGCGGCGCATCCGGTGCTGGCTCCGGCGACTTTTCCGGCCGAGCTGGTACGCCTCGATCGAGACAAGGGCGAGGTGCCCCGGTTGCTGCTGGCGCTGCCTGCGCCCGCCGCGAGCGACCCGGAGCACGCGACCGCCCGGCTGCTCGCCGACCTGCTCGCGGGCGGGCGGGCAAGCCAGCTCCACCGCCGACTGGTGGACGAGCTGGAGCTGTGTGCCTGGATCTCCGCCGACATCTCGGACAACCTCGACGCCGGCCACTTCGGCATCACCGCCGAGCTGATCCCCGGGGTCGAGCCGGAACGCGCCGAGGCGGCGCTGTTGCAGGAACTCCGCAATCGGGTGGCGACGCCGCCGACCGAAGAGGAGCTGACCCGCGCGCGCCAGATCGCGATCGCCGATTGGGTGTTCGGTCACGAGAAGGTGCACCAGCAGGCGGTGTCGGCGGCGCTCTCGGTGGCGCTGTTCACCCCCGATCATCACGAGCGGCAACTCGCCGCGATGGTTGCCGCGACGCCGGAGGATCTGCTCGCGGCGGCCGAGCGTTGGCTCCACCCGGAGCGGGGCGCCGTGCTCGGCTGGTCGTACGCGCGATGACGCTCTCGGCGCAGGAAACCGAAACCACGCAAGACCGATCGAACGCCGCTCCGCGGCCCGGGCTCACGGTCCGCGCTCGGCATGTGGAAGGAGCGCCGGTGGTCGCGGTACGGGTCTGGATCCCTTCCGGCGCGCGGGCGGAGGCGCAGCCGGGCCACGCCATGCTCACCGGCCGGATGCTTTCGGAAGGGACGAAGGGGCGCGACTACAAGCGCATCGCCGAAGAGGCCGAAAACTTGGGGATGAGCCTTTCGAGCTTCGGCGGCTTCGAGGTCTACGGCGTCACCGCCGACGCCCTCGCCCGCGACTGGGAGCGCGCGCTCGCCTGGGCGGCCGAGCTGACGCTCGAATCCACCTTCCCGACCGACCGGGCGGCGTTCGTCGCGCGCCAGATCGAGTCCGATCTCGAAAGCCTCGGCGACCAGCCGGAGGTGCGCACCGCCTGGGGTTTCTTGGATCAGCTCTATGCCCCCCATCCGCGCGCCCGGCCGGTTCATGGAACGGTGGACAGCCTGCGCGCGGCGACACCGATCGATGCGATGGAGCACCATGCGCGCGGCCTCGCCTCCGGCGTTTTAGTGGGCATCGCCGGAGCGATCGACGACGACGCGGTACGCAAGCGGGCCGAAGAGCTGTTCGCGAGTCTGCCCGAGCAGGCCGCCGCGGCGGTGGAGCCGTCCGCCCCGGCGGGCACGGCCGAACGCCATCGCGAGGTTCGAACCTCGGCCGAGGATCAGGCGCACCTCTATATGGGGCACCTCACCGTGCCGCGCGGCCATGCGGACTACGAGGCGCTGGAGCTGATCGCCGTGGTGCTCGGCTCGGGAGCGGGCTTGACCGGCCGCATCCCGGCGCGGATTCGCGAGCGCGAAGGGCTCGCCTATACCGCCTACGCCCAAACGATCGCCGGTGCGGGCTTCGATCCCGGCCGCCTGGTCGCCTACGTCGGCACCTCGCCCGACACCGTGGCGCAGGCGGAACGCGGCGTGGTCGAAGAGATCGCACGGCTGGTCGAAGGCGGCGTCACCGACGACGAACTCGAAGAGGCGCGCGCCTACCTTCTCGGCCGCGACCCGTTCCAGCGCGAGACGGCGCGGCCATGGGCGGAGCTGCTCAACGAAGCCGCTCTCTACGGCTTGGCCGTCGATCAACCCGCCTGGCGCCTGGAGCGCCTGCGCGCGGTCGATCGCCCGGCCGCCGAAGCCGCGGCGCGGCGCCATCTACGGCCGGCGGATCTGCTCGTCACCGTGGGCCTGCCGGAGTAGTCGCCGATGAGCGAACCGGTTCGTACCCCTCTCGTCTCGGTCGAGATCTACACCGATGGCGGTGCCGACCCGAACCCCGGCCCGGGCGGCTGGGGCGCCGTGCTGATCGACCCCGTCACGGGCAAGACCCGCGAGCTGTCGGGCGGCGAGCCGAAGGCGACCAACAACCGCATGGAACTGACCGCGGCGATCCGCGCGCTCGAAGCGCTCAAAACCCGCTGCCGCGTCCGCCTGGTGACCGATTCGCAATACCTGCGCCGGGGCATCACCGAATGGATCGCCGCCTGGGAGGCGCGCGGCTGGAAGCGCAAGGACGGCGAGCTCTTGAACGTCGACCTCTGGCAGCGTCTGGCCGAGCTGAATCGAAGTCACGAGATCAAATGGGATTGGATCAAAGGGCACGCCGGCCACAAGCACAACGAACGCGCCGACCAACTCGCGACCGCGGCAATCCGCGCGCTCACCGGAGAGCGAGTGGCCGCGGCGCCCCCGGTTTCGGCGGACGTCTCCATCTTCCTCCGCGTCGCCAAACCGAAAGGCAAAGGCCTCTGGGCCGCCCTGGTGATCCGTGGCGACGACGAGAACTTCCTTTCCGACGAAGTGCCGAACGCCAGCTCGCCGAACCAGCTCGATATTCTGGGAGCGATCGCCGCGCTCGAAGGTTTGCCTGAAAAAACCAAAGTCGCCGTCTACACCGGCTCCGACTACCTACGCCACGGGGCGTCGCGTTGGCTCCCCGGCTGGATCAAAAGCGGCTGGAAGACCAAAGAAGGAGCGCCGGTCAAAAACCGCGAACTCTGGCAACGGCTGGAAGCCCAGATGAGGCGCCTGGTCGTCCAATGGCCGGAGATCAAAGGGCGCGAGGTGCCGGAGTTGCTGGACGTGGACCGGCGGGTTAAGGAGCAGGCGAAGATTTCGTAGGGGCAGAGAATCCGATCGCCTCTACAGGCTCCAGGCGCATCGAAAGTGCCAGCCGGAGCGTCCCTCCCTCCGGGGAGCGGCTTGCCGCCTCAGCGCTCGTCCCCCCGTCCCTCCCGTCCCCTCCGCCTTCCACTTCCCGGGAGAGGGGCGCCCCCGGCGGCGTTGAGCCCGGCCGGAAGAGGCCTCCCGGCCGCCCGAAGTGGCCCTCCGATCGTCCGAAGGGCTCTCCCGGTCCCTGGAAGCACCCAACCAGGGCCCGGAAGAGAGATTCCCGCCGACGAAAGTGCTTCACGGACGGCCGGAAGGGGCGTCCCGAGCTTGCCGGTGGACTCCCCGGTCGCCGGAAGTACCCTTCGGCCCGCCCGTAGGACACTCCGCATCCTCGGAAGGGTGCTTCGCGGGGCCGGAAGAGAGATCCCGCTCTCCCCGCAGAGGCTCACCGGCGACCGGAAGAGAAGTCCCGACCGGCCGGAGCCCTCCCGGACGACCCGGATTTCCCTTCCGCTCGCGCGGAATCTCCTCCCGATCGTCCGGAGATCCCTTCCGGCGGCG
>JBBRUC010000352.1:0-3955 GCA_038248205.1 Thermoanaerobaculia bacterium | reverse complement strand
GACCACCACGACCACCACGAGCAGCAGGGTGAGCAGGATCTCCAACCGGCGAACCGGCAGGCCCAGGCTCGCCGCGAACCCCGGGTCGAAGCAGAGCAGCTTGAGCTCCTTGAACAGGAGGACGATCGCCAGGGTGGCCGCGGTGGCGAGCACCGCCATGGTGATCAGATCCTCGCGCACCAGCGTAGCGGCCTGGCCGAACAGGAACTTGTCGAGCCCGCTCTGGTTGCCGGCCGGAAGCTTCTGGATGAGGGTCAGCAGAACGATGCCCAGGCCGAAGAAAACCGACAAGACGATGCCCATCGCCGCGTCTTCCTTCACCCGGCTCCAGCGCACGATGCCGAGAATCGCGAGCGAGCCCAAGAGCCCCGTTGCGAGCGCGCCCAATAGCAGCGCGAGCGGCGCTTTCGATCCGGTGAGGAGATAGGCGAGGCAGACTCCCGGCAGCGCGGCATGGGCGAGCGCGTCACCAAGCAGGCTCTGGCGCCGTAGGAGCGCGAAGCTGCCGAGGGCGCCGCCGAGCCCGCCGAGCAGCGTCGATCCGATCAGCACGTTCTTCGCGGTGAACGAAAGCTCCATCAACCGGTGCCTCCGCCCAGCCGGCGCGCCGCTTCGGGCGATCCGCCGGCCTGTCCGAGCAGCGCCTCGGCCGCATGGGTGAGAACGGTCGAGCGCCCGCCATAGGCCTGCTGCACGGTCTCCGGGGTCAAAGTCGTTTCGACCGGTCCGGCGGCCACTAGGCGCAGGTTGAGCAGGGCGACGTGGTCGAAATAATCGGCGACGGTTTGCAGGTCATGGTGGACCGCGACCACCGTCCGTCCGGTCGAGCGCAGCTCCTGGAGCAGACCGAGAATCGCCCGTTCGGTCGTTGCGTCGACTCCGGCGAACGGCTCGTCCATCAGGTAGAGACGGGCATCCTGGGCGAGCGCCCGGGCGAGGAAAACCCTCTGCTGCTGGCCGCCCGAGAGCTGGCTGATCTGGCGTTTGGCGAGATCGGCGAGGCCGACTTTTTCCAGGCACGAAAGGGCGGCCTCGCGATGGTGACGCGACGGCCGACGCAGCCAGCCGACCTGGCCGTAGAGCCCCATGGTGACGACATCGAGCGCATGGGTCGGAAAATCCCAATCGACACTCTCGCGCTGCGGTACGTAGCCCACCCACGAACGGCGCTTCTCGTACGGCTCGCCGAAAATCCGCACGTGGCCGGTCAGCGGCCGCACCAGGCCGAGGATCGCCTTGAGCAGCGTGCTCTTGCCGGCGCCGTTCGGGCCGACGATCGCGATCAGCCGGCCGGCCGGCAGGTCGAGATCGACGTCCCAAAGCACCGGCTGGGTGCGGTAGGCGACGGTCAAGTCGTGGACCTCGACCGCCGGAACGCCGGAGGAGTCGCCGGCCGGTTCAGGTGCCGGCGGCCGCTCGCGATCCCTGGCGATCACGAGCCCGGCTCCCGGAGCGCCGCGACGATCGTCGAGACGTTCTTCCTCACCATGCCGACGTAGGTGCCTTCCGGAGTACCGGCTGCGCCGAGCGCGTCCGAGAATAGCTGGCCGCCGATCGCGACCTCGAAACCCCGCGACCGACAGGCGGCTTGCACCGCCTCGATCGAGCGCCGGGGCACGCTCGACTCGATGAAGATCGAGCGGATCTTACGGCTAGCGACCCGATCGACCACCCGGTCGACGTCCTTCAAACCCGCTTCGGAAAGTGTGCTGATCCCCTGGAGGCCGATCACCTCCATGCCGTAGCGGCGGCCGAAGTAGCCGAACGCGTCGTGGGCGGTCACCAGAACGCGCTGGTTCGGCGGGATGATCTGGATCTCGGCCTTCACCCAGGCGTCGAGGTCGGCCAGCTCTTTGGCGTAGAGATCGGCGTTGGCCTTGAAATCCGCGGCGTGTTCCGGGTCGAGAGCCGACAGCTCGCGCACGATCGGATCGAGCGTCTTGGCCCAGATGCTGACGTCGAACCAGACGTGCGGGTCGTACTGGCCGAGAAACTCCGGCGGCTCGCGCAGCAGCTCCAGCGGCACATCCTCGGTCACCGCGAGCACCGGCCGACTGCGCGCCATTTTGGTCAGGATGTCGCCCATCTTCCCCTCGAGATGGAGGCCGTTGTAGAGCACCAGCTCCGCTTCGGAAAGGCGGCGCACGTCGCTCTCGCTCGCCTTGTAGAGATGCGGGTCGATCCCCGGCCCCATCAGCGCTTCAACCCGCGCATGGGGACCAGCGATGCGGCTCGCGACGTCGCCGATGATGCCGGTCGTCGCCACGACGCGGAGCGCGCCCCCGGGCGTTGCGGAGTCGGCCCGGTCGCCGCAGCCGGTTGCGAGCAGCGCGGTCGCCAAGAGTAAGACTGCCGGAATCTGATTTTTTGGCATATCAAAATCGTAGTCATGGCCCGTCGAAATGTCAACCGAGCCGGTGATAGAATCGCCGTCCGATGGCGACCAGCACCGTAGAGGACTACCTGAAGCACATCCTGCTCGCCGAAGAGCGCGAGCCCGGCGAGCGGGTGTCGATGGGGCAGATCGCAGCGGCGTTGGGCGTTTCGCCCGGCACGGTGACCGCGATGATGAAAACGCTCGCCGACGGCGGCCTGGTCGAATACGAGCCGTACAGCGGCGTCCGCTTGAGCGTCCCGGGCCGGCAGTTGGCGACCCATGTGCTGCGGCGGCACCGGCTGATCGAGCTGTTCCTGGTCGAGGTGATGAAGATGGACTGGAGCGAGGTCCACGCCGAAGCCGAGGACTTGGAACACGCGGTTTCCGACCGGCTGATCGAACGGATGGACGAGATGCTCGGATTTCCCTCGGTCGATCCGCACGGCGATCCGATTCCGGACAGTCACGGGGTGGTGCGCAAACCCGAACTCGAAAGCCTTCTCGCCTGTCCCCTCGGGAAACCGGTGCGCATTGCCCGCGTGGCCGACCAGAGCCGCGATTTTCTCCAGCTCTTGGAGCGCCGAGGGCTCAAACCCGGTAGCGGCGTGACCGTCGAATCGCGGGAAGAGGCGGCCGATTCGGTCACCCTGCGGCCCGCCTCGGGCGACTCTCTGTCGCTCGGTTTTCGCGCGGCGTCCAAGATCTTCGTCGACGAGATCGGCTAGCGAACCTCGGTGGAACCCCGAGGTCGAGGGCTCTTGAGGCTCAGCCGGCAGGTGGCAGCAAGAACTGGCAGCGGGGACCGGGCGCGGCGGCCAACGACCGATCCAGGGTTGCCAGCGGGAGATTGAACTCCTCGGCCGCCGCGACGTACCAGGCGTCGTAGCTGGTGACATTGCTCCGAAGCTCCCACACGCGCGCGGCGAAGGGGTCGAAGGGAACGAGCGCCAATTCGATCAGCAGAAGATCTCGGGCTGCGGTTCTTGCCTCGATTCGCCCCAGCTTCCCGGCCAGCTCAAGGCGGCGGAGGATGTTGGTGGCTTCCACCAGCGCCAAGTGGGGCGCGACCAAGTCGCCTGCTCTCACGATCTCTTCGGCCCAAGCGCCTTCGACACCGCCGTCTGAGAGGGCAGCGACCAGAACTGAGGCGTCGAGGACGGCGCTCACCGGCGATCCGCGTCGCGATGAGCCAGGATCTCGCTCGCGGAGAGCCTCGTCTTCTCCCTTATCTTGCGCTCCCGAATTCGAGCCAGAAGCTGCTCGACCGGGGGGCGAGAAGCCAGGCGTTCTAGTTCAGCGCGCAAGAACTCCTGCATCGACTTGCCTGCCAGGGCAGCCCTGGCGGCCAATTCGTCCTTCACGGCACCCGGAACGTCGCGAATGGTGATTTGAACTCCCATGTGTTGATGATGGCGATGCTGCCTGCAAAATGCAAGCAGAAGTGGCCTGGGCTATTGGGTTGGAGTTCGCGGAGGCCTTGGGCTTTGTTGGTCATGACGCCCGACAGCATATCTGCGCGGTCCGTTGACTACTCATCGGCCGCGCAACGGTCGCGAGCCAGTTCCGAGCTGCCCGGAG
>JBBRUC010000351.1:0-3959 GCA_038248205.1 Thermoanaerobaculia bacterium | reverse complement strand
CGCCGTTGGAGGATGCCTACTTGGACTACCTCCGGCACACCCTCGCTACCCTCGCACCAAACCTCGTTGCCGCCAACGTCGACGCCTTCGACCCTCAGTTTCCGTGATCAGAACGCCCTCAGTTTCCGTGATCGCTCTCAGGCTCCGTCCGCGGCGTCGGGCACAGGCTGTCAGGTATCCGAATTCCCGGCAGGAGGTCGAGGCGTCGAGCCACCCGATCTGCCGCGGCGGTCTTTTCGCCTCGTTTCCAGGAGGGCCGTCCGCAGCGTCTCTAGAAAGGCGTTCGCGCAGGTCATCAACGCCTCCTGCCGCCGCGCGCCGTGGAGCGCGGCCGTCAGGCGTTCGGCGCTTTCGGCCGCGGTGGCTAGGAGGGGGGCGATCTCTTCTTCGGCTTCGGACTCGGAACCCTCCAGGGTCTTCAGCCGTTCGAACAGGGGGAGGCCTTGGGTCAACGCCGTGTGCAGCTTGTCGAACGCCTCGTCCCGGGCCTTCTGTCGCAGCTCGGCGAACGTCGCGGCGCTCGTTGGCCGGGATCCCAAAAACGTGGTGGCCACCCGTCGGGCGATCGGCGAGCCGACTTTGCGGTCCTCGCGGACCGCGGCCTTCAGCTCTCCGACCGGCACCCCGTAGAGGGCCGCCACGTGGCCCTGGGTTCGGCAGTGGCTTTCGAGCGCCTGCCGGTTGGCCGGGGTCGGTTGGATGCCTTCGCAACAGGCTTGACGCTCGCCCGGCGCGGGATACCAAAGGCCATCTTGCCAATCGCCCTCCGGCTGGCCCCGCCGGGAACTCCGGGCGTAGAAGGCCTCGGTCGCCAAACGCAGGCGTTCGGAACTTGGAAGCCCGGCGGCTCCGGGGTTTGCCGTGGTTGCGCGCATCGGCTTTGAAAGTCTCCCGTAAGGCGGATTGGCGCAAAACGCCGCGAGATGGTGCCGTAAGTGTACGACGAAGTGTCGTAAACGGAAACTTATCGCCTGGATAGGACAACTCTCCATCGATCGGAGGATCGGGCTAAACTTCCGGCCCGAAACACCCAACCTGGGGCGTCGAAGCCCCGTTTTCCGGAGAAGGATCGAACATGAAGAAGAGAATCGCCCCGCTCGTGCTCAACCGCGAGACCCTCCGCGCCCTCGTCGAGCTGCCGGCCGGTGGCGCCGCCAAGGCGCTGGGCACCCATTACGAGACGATCTGCGATCCGGCGACCTGCGACACCCAGACCAACGATCAGCGGTAGGAATTTTTCTTCCGGGGCGGGGCTTCCCGTCCCGGTGCCGTGCGGCTGATCAAACCGGCATCGTGGCCAGCAGCGCGATCACGGCGCGGGCGTTGGCGGGGCGATCCTCCGCCCTCTTTTCGAGCAGATTTTTGACCAGGTCGATCCAGGGCTGGGGCAGGTCGGGCCGGATGCGGTGAAGGTCCGGGACCGCGCTCTGGAGATGCCCCATGGCGATCGTCGTGAAGGTCTCGCCGTGGAACGGCTCGTAGCCGGCGAGCAGGGCGAAGGTCAGAATGCCGACGGCGTAGAGGTCCGAGCGGCCGTCGATCGCGAGGCCTTGCAGCTGCTCCGGACTCATGTAGAGGGGCGAGCCGACGGCGAAGCCGGTCTGGGTGAGGCGGACGTCGTCGCCGATCTTCGCGACGCCGAAATCGAGAATTTTGAGCCGTTTGTCGTTCAGGATCACGTTGCTCGGCTTCAAGTCGCGATGGACGATCTGAAGGGCGTGGGCTTGCCCCAAGCCGGAGGCGATCTCGGTCAGTACCCGCCGGACCTGTTCGAGCGGCATCGGCTCGACATCGCGCATCAGCACGTCGAGCCCCTGGCCTTCGATCAGCTCCATGGTCAGAAACAGACCGCCGGGGAAACGGCCGAAGTCGAACACCCGGACGACGTTGGGGTGGTCGATCTTCCGGCAGATCTGGATCTCGCGCAGCAGCCGCTCCTCGTGCTCGTTCGAACTCTCCCCCTGGCCGCGCATGACGGTCTTGATCGCCACCACTTCGCCGAGCGCGGAGTCGCGGGCCTTGTACACGCAACCCATGCCGCCTCGGCCGAGGGTGCCGAGGATCTCGTAGCGATTGGCCAGCCGGTAGCCGCTCGGCCATTCCCCCGTCGAGGTGACGACCGGCGGGCGGGCGGGAATCTTCTCGGTCAACACGTGCAGCTGGCGGGCCGCCTCGGCGTAGTCCGGTTTCAAGGCGACCGCCAGGCGGTAGCGGGCGAGCGCCTCGTTGTCCGACCCGATGGCTTCGAGAACCCGGCCCTGCCAGTAGAAGGTCTCGGCGCTCGAATGCCCGGGCGTACCGCTCGCCGCCGGGGTTTGCAACCGGGCGAGCGCTTCGTCGAAGGCCCGCTGCTTGAGGAGGATCGGCGCGAGCATGTGGGTGGCCGTCAGGTAGGCGGGGTTGTCGGGCGCCACGGAGCGCAGCACCCGAGCCGCGCGGGAGAGGTCGTTGGCCTGGCGGTAGGTGTTGGCCGCGTCGAGCAGCCGCCCGGCCTGCTCGAAAGCGGCGCCCGCGCCGAGCAGATCGCCGCCGCGCAAGAAGGCGCGCGCCGCGGCCTCGGGCTTGTCGACCGCGAGAAAACAACGCCCGGCTTCGGAGAAACGTTCGGCCCACTCGAAGGCTTCCGCGGCGCGCTGCAGGTCGCCGTCGGTCTCCCAGGCGGTCGCCGCGCGCGGCCAGTCGCGGCCTTGCTCGAACAGCTCGGCGGCCTCGCGGAGGGCACCCAAGGAAACGAGCTGCTCGGCGGCCTCAATCGGTCGGCCGAGCCGGCGGAAGGCCTCGGCCTTGAACCGGCGGTCGAGACCGCGCCGTGCTTCGAGCAACCGGAGCGCTTGCTCCTTGTCACCGGAGGCCAAAAGCGCCTCGATCGACGCCCGGACGTCGCCGTCGTTTTCCAGCTGCCGGGGCATGCCGGCGGCGGGTGCCGGCTCGCGCGACTCGCGGGGACCGCCCAGCAACTCCGTGCGCTGCCGTTCGACTCGCTCCAGAACGGCGGCGACCGCCGGATCGGACTTGCGCCGCAAGATTTCGCGCAGGCGGGCGCCTTCCAGGTCGTAGACGCGTAGGGCATCGGCGGTCTGGCCGGCGCGTTGGTAAAAAAGGGCAGCCTGGTCGTAAGATTTTCCACGCTCGAAGTACTGCGCCGCGCGGTTCGGCTGCTGGAGTTTGAGCGCCACCTCCGCCGCCCGCTGCCAGTCCTCGGCCAGCTCGAACAGGGAGAGCGCTTCCTTCCACTTGCCCGACTTGGCGAGAAACTCGCCCGCCTGCCCGGCGTCCAGGTTCTCGGCGCCTTCGGGAATTCGACCAAACAGCGTGCGGAGCGTATGTTCGATCGCTGCGGGGACGTTACGCAGGTCGATCGCCAGCTTGGCGGCCTGCCGATGGTCGCCGCTCTTGGCGTAGAGCTTCAGGGCATCGGCCTTGCGGCCCTCCCTCTCGGCCGTCTCGGCGCGAGCCCGAGGGTCGCCAAAAAGATTGGAGAACAGGGTTTTGGTCATAGCAGCCAATTGGGTCTAATCGCAGTCACTGTATGCGGAAACCGTGCCCACTCCAAATTGGCGAGCCCGCCCAAAATGGGCCATCGCCCTGCAGCCCTGTGCCTTGCCCAAAGTGAAACCGGACCACGGGCCGCTAGATGCTCCATGTCGGCACGGCGTTGGCTCTGCCGGGACATCGGAATACTACCAAAGCAGCCTCCCTCCCTGAGTTTCTCCCTGGGCTCGCCAGGCTCCAGCCTGGCGCTTTTGCCTTCGGTAACCGGGTGCTACGTCGGAGCGAAAAGCGCCACGCTGGAGCGTGGCGAGCCCAGGGCACCCGCCGCGTCATTCGCCCGATAGGAGCCGGTGCGCACCGTCACCTCCTTCGGTAGTTCGCCCCATCGGTAGCCTCCAGATTTGTCGGCTCCGGCGGCCGGACGAAGCAAGCTTCTCCTGGGCTCGCCAGGCTCCAGCCTGGCGCTT
>JBBRUC010000350.1:0-4004 GCA_038248205.1 Thermoanaerobaculia bacterium | reverse complement strand
GGACGGTCCCTGCGCGGTGCCGATGTCTTGGAGCGCCCCGGCGACATGGAACGGTGTCCGGCGATCGATCGACGCGTGATAGAACTGGCCGATCGGCAGCGACGGAAAGCTCCAGCTTTCGCCGCCGTCGAATGAGATGTCCACCCCGCCGTCGCTCGCGGCGATGATCCGCTTCGGATCTTGCGGATCGAACCAGAGGTCGTGGTTGTCGCCGTGGTGGAGCCCCTCGACGAAGTCGAACGTTTTGCCGCCGTCGATCGACTTGAGCATCGGTACGTTGGGGCACCAGACCTCATTCGGGTTGGTCGGATGGACCGAGAGGGTGGTGTAGTACCAGGCGCGTTGGCGGATGCGTCGATCGCCGGAGGCGAGCGTCCAGGTTTCGCCGCCGTCGTCGGAGCGGAACAGGCCGCCTTTTTCGTTTTCAATCAGTGCGTAGACCCGGCTGCCGTCGGAGGGCGCCACGGCGACGCCGACCTTGCCCCAGATTCCGTCGGGAAGGCCGTGGCCGGTGAGCTGTTTCCAGCTGTCGCCGCCGTCCCGGGACAGCCAAAGCCCGCCGCCGGGGCCGCCGCTGGTGAGATCCCACGGCCGGCGCCGCGCCTGCCAGAGGCCGGCGAAGACGATGTTCGGATTGCTCGGGTCGAGCACCACTGCGGAGGCGCCGGTCCACTCGTCTTTCTTGAGCACCTGGACCCAGGTCTTGCCGCCGTCCCGCGTGCGGTAGACGCCGCGCTCGCGGTTCGGCCCGAAGGCGTGGCCGAGCACGGCCGCGTACGCGACGTTGGCGTCGCGCGGATCGACGGTCATCTCGCCGATCTGTCCCTCTTGGACCCAGACGTGATTCCAGTTCTTGCCCGCATCGGTTGATTTGTAGATGCCGTTGCCGGCCGCGACGTTGCCGCGGATGTTCGCCTCGCCCGATCCGACGTAGATCACGTTCGCGTCGGACGGCGCGATCGCGAGCGAGCCGATCGAGGAGATCGGCTGGTCGTCGAAGATAGGCTCAAAGGTCCGGCCGGCGTCGGTCGATTTCCATACTCCACCAGAGGCGGTGGCGAGGTAGAACAGGTTGGCCGAGCCGGCGACGCCCGCGGCGCGCGTCGCCCGTCCACCCCAGGCCGGGCCGAGCAGCCGAACCTTGATCCCTTGGGTGCCGGAGGGTTCTTCGGTCGGCGCCGCGGGGGGCGTGTTCGTCTCGGCGGTGACCTTTGCCGAGGCGGCGTCGGATGGGCCGGACGCCAGCCGGGCGAACGCGTCGGAAGGTCCGGCAAGCGGCGGCAGGAAGAGGACGGCCAGAACGAGAGAAAGTCGGATCGAGGCCATGCGTGCAGGCTCCTCACGAAGGGATCGGGGATTGGACTCAGACGAAGTACGCCAAAGCGTATCCGAAGGTTCGGCCCCAAACCAGCGTTCACGGGTCGTTCGCGGGAGATGAAAGCTGCGCGGCGCGAGCCGAAACGATCGCCGAGAGGAGCGGAAACGGTCGCCCCGGCTTCGCGCCGCGGGATCTCGGACGACCCGAGATCCAACGCCGAGGAGCGTAGCCGGGGCGGTTCTTGCCAAGCTATCGAAATCTTGCTTGTTTTGGCTCGCGCTTCTGTCAGGTCTACGCTGTATCGAGCGGGCTCTACTCGACCGAGAAATTGATCAGCTCGACCGGCAACATCGCCAGGCCGAGGATGGCGATACCGCGGTAGCCCGGGTTGGTGTTGAAGTTCGGACCGACGTTGTCGAACGCTGCTTCGTTGTACGTGATCAGAACGTCGGTGACGAACGAAGTGCCGAAGTCAACGCTCAGAGAGCCGTTGTCGTCCAGGTTGGATTGCAGGCCGGTGGCGACCGGCTTTAGGGGGCCGCCGGCTCCCGTGCCCCCGTTCGTGAACTTGATCGCGATCAAGACCGACTGGTTGCTGTTCGCCCCGGGATCGAACACGACCCCCAAGTCGAGCTTGGTGCCGAATCGATTCGAGGGATAGGTCGCGGGCGAGGGCGCGCCGTCCTTGTTCGGGGTCGCCAAGCCGCACGGCGGAGAGAGCGAGACCCCGTCGTAGTTGGTGAGCTGTTCGATGTCGAAAGCGATCCAGGGCAGAAGGAGAACCTGGCGTCCAAGAGTCCTGAGACGGTACCGCGCCTTCGCCAATCGATCCTCGCCTGGCAGCGGGACAACGCCCGCCTCCGCGCCCTCTACGGCGGGGCGACCGAGAAGCTCGACCCGGAAACCGAGAAGCGGCTCAAGGCGCTTGGGTATCTGTGAGTCGGGACGAGGGCTGAACTGTTCGAGGCGGTCGCCAGAACTCGTCCCCCCCCCGTCCCCTCGGCCTTCCACTTCCCGGGAGAGGGGCGCCCCCGGCGGCGTTGAGCCCGGCCGGAAGAGGCCTCCCGGCGACGCGGAGGTCTCTTCCGACGGTCCGTCCCGGCGCCCGAGAGACGGGCATCCCCTTTCCGCGGGGACCGAGTACGAGATCGAGGCCCAGCCGGCGGCGATCGCCCACCGAGAGTTCGGATACTGGCGGATTTATAGGGGCTCCGTCGCTGGCCCTGCGAGTCCTCAGATCACCGGTGGCCTGATTCGTGTTACGGGTGGTCTCGCCGAGACCGGTGGTGATCCCGTGTGCGCCAGCGGTGATCCGGCCGGGATCTCTGGCGATTCGGCTGCGGCGGGTGGTGGCTTGAGGTGCGCAAGCGGTGGGCCGGCCGAGATCGGCGGTGTTCTCATCCAGGCCGGTGCTGGCCTGGTGGCGCCCGCCGGTGGGCTGGACGGGGCTACCTCTCGCACCGAACGGAACACCGGTGAGCTGGACAGGGCGTGTTGTCAGTGGGGACAAGCACACCTTACACCCGGGGGGGCCGAGAAAACGATAGCTTTCCGGACTTTGATTCCCTCACCCAAAGTAATCGTTTTCTCGGACCCCCCGGGTGTAGGCTGCTTCAGCCGGGTGCTTCCCATCAATCGAGGTACGCATTGCCCCCGCGGACCTCGCTGTCATCCGCCTGTCGATCGAGGATCAGCAGCGTTTCGTGGATCTGCTGCTCAATCCTCCCGCGATCACTCCGGCGCTCAATCGCGCAAAAAGCGCCCACGCCGGGCTGTTTAGCGAAGGGCGGTGATCGCCCCAGACGGATCTATCTGCTTGACGAGGGGGAGGAAGTTCGGAAAGCCGGCCCGGCGCCTCCGACGGCTCAAGAAATGATCGGGCGCACCTTTGCTAGGTGATTCGCTATGCTCAACCCGATGACCACCGCGACACTCAAGACCGTCACGATTGAAGAAGCCCGTGCGGTCAAAGATCAGGCCTATCGGATCTTCGCCCGAGACGCCGCGGTCGTCGGAGTCGGGATTGCCCGTTTCGGTGACGGCTACGGAGTGAAGGTCGACCTGAGCGAATCCCCGAAACGCGGCGTTCGGCTGCCTGAGGAGGTCGGCGGCGTGCCGGTACGAGTTGAGGTGGTGGGGGTGGTTCGGAAGCGCTAGGGAAAGGTCGCTTCGGGGGTTAGGTTGGGGCGTCCACATGACGTTGCAGCAACGATGGTTCGCCGCCGTTCGATGCAGCTCGTGGTGGCTCGTTTGGTCCACTCCTTCTGCCGAACGAGGACCAGCGGCTCTTCTGCACCCGTAGTGCTCTTGGAAAACTGTAGAGCTGGCTAGTAGGAAGCAAAGGAACGGTAGTGTAGTTGCAGGTCAGCTTGCCGCCTTCCCATGCCATGCTGTCGCGGTCGGTCCGTCCGGCCCAACGGGCCGGGAGAGCACAGCCCAGGGCTGAGGCCGAAGGCCGATGCCCTGGGTTGAAAGACCCCACAGAAAGGCGGCCTGAAAGGCCGCGAGAGCTTTCAGGCCCACACGTAGCGCTCGTCAAATTCGATTTCCCAGGCCTCGTGTACCCGTCTGCGGATCTGTCAGGCCATGGGTTCTCGCGGCCTTTCAGGCCGCCAGGGGTTGGTAGCCCTTGACCCAGGGCATCGGCCTTCGGCCTCAGCCCTGGGCTGGGTTCTCCCGGCCCGTT
>JBBRUC010000349.1:0-4010 GCA_038248205.1 Thermoanaerobaculia bacterium | reverse complement strand
GTGAAGGGGACCGGCAAGGCGTTTAAGGAGCGCTACCGGCTACAACGCTTCGGCCGCGGCGGCTTCGTCGAGATGGCGCTTCGGACCGGCTCGCCGATCGTCCCGGTGGCGATCGTCGGAGCCGAGGAGATCTATCCGAAGATCGCTGAGAGCCCGGCGCTGGCGCGGGTGCTCGGCGCTCCGTTCCTTCCGATCACGCCGACCTTCCCCTGGCTCGGGCCGCTCGGCCTGATCCCGCTTCCCTCGCGCTGGCGGATCGAGTTCTGCCCGCCTATAGATGTGAGCGAGTACCCACCCGAGGCCGCCGACGACCGCGCGCTGCTGTTCGAGATCTCCGAGCAGGTGCGCGAGACGATCCAGGAGCAGCTCTACCGGGCGCTGGTGCGGCGCGGCTCGGCGTTTCTGTGAGGCACGGCCGCAAGCGCTACGCGCAGCGGAGGTGAAGTAGCGCTGCGAACTCGCGTCGCCTGAGCCCCTACGGCGGGCGGAGAGCAGGCATATCGTCGCTTTCGGTGGGGGCGGGCTCTCGATGGAGTCGGGAAACCCGCTGCTCGACGACTATGTCCTCGGGCTTGCGCCCTCGGCGCGGCTGAGCTGGGAAGGCACAAAAGTGGTCGAGTCAAAGCTCGCCGCGACCGTGCTCGAGCCGCGCCAGAACGGCGGCGGGGAGGCCCTGGCGATCGCCGAATTCCGGCGCCTGCGGCGCGCTACCTCACGCCCGGCGATGCGGGGCCGCTAGAGACCCGCCAGGCCCGCCTGGCCAGGCGCCCGCTAGGCACGGTTTACAAATGGGAGGAACGCGGCCGCGCCATTTCCGACAGCCGTCCAAAGGCAGGCGCGGGTTTCCTGCTTACGGTGCTCGCGTACGGCAAACCCGCGACCGTCGAGGCGTGCTTCGGCGGGCAAGGAGGCAAGTCAATGAAACGGAAGTACCTGGCGGCGATCCCGCTGGCGCTGCTGCTTCTGGCAGTCCTCGCGCCGAGCGCGCTCGCTGATTCGACCGACCTAACGCAGTCGATCGCAGGAAAGCTCGATCCCTCGGTTGGCGTGAACACGATGTGGGTGATATTCGCCGCCTGCCTGGTGATGTTCATGCAGGCGGGGTTCGCGTTCCTGGAGATCGGCTTTTCCCGCGGCAAGAACGCCGGCACCGTGGTTGCGAAGATCCTCACGAACTTCTCGATCGCGGCGATCGGATGGTGGGCGGTTGGCTTCGCCTTCGCGTTCGGCGGCCCGATTGGGAGCTTCATCGGCCACGACGGTGGATTCTTTTTCACCCACCTGGGAGCCAACAGCGTCACGGCTGATGGCGCGACGACGTTCCATCCCAACTTCCCGATCTTGTCGCTGTCCAACGCGACGATCGAGTCGAAGTGGTTCTTCCAGTTCGTCTTCTGCGCCGTCTCCCTGGCGATCGTCTGGGGCACGACGCTGGAGCGGATCAAGTTCGGCGTCTACATCATCTACGCGATTGTCTTCTCGACGATCATCTACCCGATCGGCGCCCACTGGGTGTTCGGAGGCGGGTTCCTCCAGACCGGCGACTGGCTCGGTCTCGGAATCACCGGCATGCAGGACTTCGCCGGATCGACCGCAGTCCATCTGATCGGTGCGACTGGTGCCCTGGCAGCGCTGCTCTTGCTCGGCCCCCGAAAGGGCAAGTACGGCCCCGACGGGAAGCCGCGTGCCATTCCCGGGCACAGCATGCCGCTGTTCGGGCTCGGGGTGCTGATCCTCTGGCTCGGCTGGTTCGGGTTCAACCCGGGGTCGACGCTGAACGCGCTCGACGGGCGCTTCGCGGAGATCCTGCTGATCACCAATCTGGCCGCCGCAGCCGGAGTCCTGGCCGCGGTCACAACGGCCTACATCAAGACCAATGCGATCGACATCGGCATGGCCGGCAACGGCGCGATCGCGGCGTTGGTCGCGATTACGGCTCCGTCCGGCTACGTCGAGATCTGGGCCGCTCCGATCATCGGCGCGGTCGCGGGAGTGATCGTCGTGCTCGGCGTCTACGCGATCGACAAGATCATCGACGACCCGGTCGGGGCGCTTTCCGCGCACGGCCTGGCCGGTATCTGGGGGACGATCTCGTGTGGGATCTTCACCGCGCCGAGGCTCGCCCAGTACAACGCGATTGGCGATCCAGAGGGCGGGTTCTGGTACTCGCACCATTTCACTCAGCTGATCGCCCAGGTGGTCGGTTTCTCAATCGCGTTCACGTTCGTTTTCGTGATGAGCTACTCGACCTTCTGGCTCATCAAGAAGACCTACGGCCTGCGTGTCACCGAGGCCGAAGAGGATGCGGGCCTGGACATCTCAGAGCACGGGATGTACGGATACCCAGAGCAGTTCATCTCGCAAGAGGAGTATCCGGGTGGTTCCGGCTCCCCGAGCCCCGCACCTAGCGGAGCCCCGGCGACGGCAACCACAATGTCCGCAAACGACCCGACTCGGGCCTAAGGAGGCACGATGAAGAAGATCGAAGCATTCATCCGCCACGAGGCGTTTGAGCCGATCCGGTCCGAGCTGATGGAGCGAGGGTTTCCCTCAATCTCTCTGCTCGAGGCCAAGGGCTCGGGTCGCCAGAAGGGGATCGTCGAGCAATACCGGGGTTCCACCCTGACCGTCAATATCCGGCCGAAGCTGAAGCTGGAGGTTGTGGTCGAGGACAAGGACAAGAGCCTCGTGGTCGAGACGATTCTCAAGCACGCTCGTACCGGCGAGGTCGGAGACGGAAAGATCTTCGTCCTGCCGGTCGAGGAGGCGATCCGCATCCGCACTGGCGAAGAGGGCGACGACGTCCTCGACCCGCACGAGGAAACGGAGATTCCCGCCTAACCAGCACGCATACGGTCGGAAGCACGAGGCGGGGTGGCCTAGCCCGAGAGGGTTAGGCTGCCCCGTCCGAGCTCCGGCACAGGACTTCCGCAAGAAAAGGAGACAGAGAGACTGATGGCAACGATCAACGAGGCGAAGACCTCGGCAAGCGAGATCCTCGATCAGGTCGAGAAGGACCGGATCGAGTTCATCCGCTTCTGGTTCACCGACATCAACGGACAGCTGAAGAGCTTTGCGGTGGGCAAGGAGGAGCTCGAGGAGGCGCTCGATCAGGGGATGGGCTTCGACGGATCCTCGATCACCGGCTTCAATCGCATCGAGGAGTCGGACATGATCGCGATGCCCGACAAGGACACCTATTGCGTGCTGCCCTGGCGCGATGACGGCGGC
This sequence comes from Thermoanaerobaculia bacterium, assembly GCA_038248205.1. Taxonomy (GTDB): domain Bacteria; phylum Acidobacteriota; class Thermoanaerobaculia; order Multivoradales; family UBA5704; genus DASYKS01. The sequence goes on along the minus strand of JBBRUC010000349.1, from coordinate 779 downwards.
CAGGGCAAGGGCAACGTCGCGCGGCTGTTCTGCGACGTGCTGCGCCCCGGCGGCGAGCCCTACGAGGGCGATCCGCGCTTCGTCATGCGACGGGCTCTCGAGCGCGCCGGCGAGATGGGCTTCGACACCTTCAACCTCGGCCCGGAGCTGGAGTTCTTCTACTTCGCCTCCGACGAGGTGGGTGAGGACGGAGTGCCGACGATCCTCGACAAGGGCGGTTACTTCGACCTCACGACACTCGACGCCGCTTCCGACCTGCGCCGCGACACCGTCAACGCGCTGAAGAAGGTCGGGATCGCGGTCGAGTACACCCACCACGAGGTCGGGCCCTCCCAGCACGAGATCGACATGCGCTTCGACGAGGGGCTGCGGATGTCCGACAACGCGATGACCTATCGGACCGTGGTCAAGGAGGTCGCGCATCTGCACGGCGTCTACGCGACCTTCATGCCGAAGCCGCTGTTCGGCGAGAACGGCTCCGGGATGCACACCCATCAGTCGCTGTTCAACGAGGGCAAGAACGCGATGTATGAAGAGGGTGGCCACTACCACCTCTCCGATACCGGGCGGGCCTACATCGCCGGCCTGCTCAAGCATGCGCGCGAGATCGCGGCCCTGTTCGCACCCAACGTGAACAGCTACAAGCGGCTCGTGCCGGGCTATGAGGCGCCGGTCTACTGCGCCTGGTCGCAGCGAAACCGCTCCGCTTTGGTTCGGGTGCCGATGTACCAACCCGGCAAGGAGAAGGCGACGCGCTGCGAGCTGCGCTGCCCGGACCC
>JBBRUC010000348.1:0-4152 GCA_038248205.1 Thermoanaerobaculia bacterium | reverse complement strand
GGGAGCGAGAGACCGGTGTCGGCGACCCCGGGTTGGGTGAGACCCCTGGCGGCGAGCAGTCGGGATTTCTCTTCAGCCCGGGCCGCGAGCGGCTCATAGGCGCGGCGGACCCGGAGATCGTCGCGCAACGCTCCGTCGAGGAGCGGCTGGATCTGAGCCAGCACCCGCTCGATCCGAGCCTCGTCCACCGCCAGACGGACCAGGGCAGCGTCGTCGAGGCGTTGTCCGGCAAGAAACACGGCAAGGTCGGCGTCCTTCGATAGCTCCTGCTTCCGGCGGAAGCGCGCGAGAGCCGCCAGCCGTCCGGACTCATCAAGGTGCATCCCGGCATGATCGGCGAGCGCGAGCGCGAGAATTCTCGCCTGGGACGCCGTGTAGTCCGGGTGGGTCGTCGCGCCTTCGCTTGGAGTTGGTCCGGCCGGCGGGGCTAGACCCGCGAGCCGCAACTCGTCCAATGGATCGACCTCGTGACCGTCGCCCGCGGCCAGCGTAATCCGCTGATCGGCCGCGATTCGTCCCGCCTCCCAGGCTTCGGTGCGCTGGAACGGAAAGGTCGCCTCGAAGCGGCCAGGGTGCGCGATTCGATCGTCCGACATCCGGCGCAACATCGCGAGTGCGTCCAGCTTCTTTCGATCGACCCGGCCGCCGGGAAGCCAGGCGGCGAGCGCATCCAGCTCGGATGCAGGCAGCCCCGTGCGTCGGGCCTGTTCGAGCACGAGCGCCATGCCGCGCTCGGGATAGAGGAGTGCCTTGCCGATTGCGACCAACGCATCGCGCGTGGATTCTCCGATCACCCCGGCCTCGGCCGCGGCGGCGAACGTCGCGCGCAGGTTGACCATCGCTTCGGAGCCCGCGGCATAGCCGGTCGCCGCGGGACCGTGGAAGACGGTGACCTCGTCGTCGTCGGACAGCTCTCCGCTTGCGAAGGCCTCGTAGATGTCTCCCACGCCCACCATGCCGAACGGTGCGCACTCGACGGCGCGCAGCGCGCCTAACGAAGCGGCGCCGAAGACGTGGACCCCTTGGTCGAGCGCCCAGAGGATCTCTTTGTGCCAAACGGAGGCGAGGCGATCGAAATAGCCGTCGATGACCCCGATTCCCCAAGGGTGCTCGCGCGCCGCGAGATAGAGATCCCCTTGCGCCACCGGAGGGCGCCAAGAGGCATCGGCCAGCTCCGGCACTTCACGCCTGCCGTCTGGCGCCAGGAGCGTCGGGCCGGAGAAGAGGATCACCCGGCCGAGGGGGCGATCGTTCATCGAGCTTTCGCGGCCATCGCATGGGCGCGCGCGCCGGGAAGCCAGCCCGGGATGTCGCGAGAGGTTTCCAGGCCCGGAACTACCACGCGTACCACGGGAAGTTGGAGCGCCGGGTGGGTGAGGTCGACGGCGATCACCTCGGACAAACCTGCCGCGGCCAGCCGTTCCAGGAGTGCCGCCAGGTCTTCTTCGAACGTCTCACCCGAAAAATCCGGCGCAGTACGAAAGTCCCGTGGGGCGGCGGCTTGGACCACGTTCCGGCGCAGCCGTTCGAGCGCGTCGGCGTCGCGCCAACTTTCGTACTTCTTGAGCGGCATGTCGTCGCGCGCTCCGGCGATCGTAGTAAGCCGACTTTGGGCCGCTTCGGTCAACGCCCGCAGGAGCGCCACCCCCCGGCTCGGATGGCACCCCATGCCGCCGCCCGCGCCGCGAATTTGGAACGGATCCGCCTCCCGATCCATCACCAGGGCGCGAAACGCCGGCACCCCGAGGTCCGAGGTGATGTCCCAGACGCCCACCAGGACGCCCGCCCGGGCGTAGAGGTCGAGCACCTCCCTGCAGAGCGGGTCGTCGACCGTGTCGAGGTCTACCCGAGTCGCCGCCTCGGCTGCCTCGCCACCCATCTCGGCGACCGTGTTGGCGTCCCTCTCGATCACCTCGCAGAGCGCGTGACTGATCGCTTCGAGCCGATGGTTGCCCGAGGCGAGGCCGTTCGAAGAAAAGGCAAAGCAACCGCTCCCCGGAGGCATTGGCCGCGTCGTGTCCATGTGGACCAGCTCATACGGCAGGAGAACCGGCTCGCCCGTCGGCAGGTCGACCCCTTCGATCCACAGGGTCTTCAATTCGTCGTGGAAGCTGGCGCCCGAGCAGCGCGGCAGGCCGCCGATCGTCGCGATGCGGTGAGAAAAGCGCAACTGGTTGTGGGTCGCCAAGCGAACCGGACGGTCGATTCGCTCGGCATGCCAAAGCTCGATCGCCTCCATCAGGCCGGAAGCGCGCGCGGCCGCGAGATCGAGCCCCTTGCCTTGCGAGACCGCGAGCGAGCGGGAGTTCGGCCGGGTGACCATGACCACCGGAAGTCCGATCACGTCGAGCCCGGTGACGTTCGCCACCCGGGTGATGCCGAAGATTGGTGCAAGTCCGAGGATGCGCTCGACCGTCTCCCGCGGGTCGATCGTCCGATGGGTACCACACCGGAAGACCTTAAGAGTAGGGTTCGACACTCCGCAGAACTTCCGGGGGCCAAGCCCTCTTTAGAGCTTTGCCATGATGATCATCGCCACCGCACCTTTGCACTCGATTTGCGCGGACTGCTCGGCGCTCAGAGGGGAGATCGGCCCTTCGCCGGTGGATGACGGAACCTCGGCGAGCTTCGTGATCGTTCCTGCATCCGGGTCGACGCAGTAGGCGTCGCCATTGTCGTTGATGACGACTAATTTCTTTGCCATCGGAAAAGCCTCCAACTCGATGCGTTCGAAGTGTGTCCAAAGCGGAGCGCCGTCCGGAGGGGACGGCGCCGATTCCTCGTTTAATACTTGCTGCCGCCGCCGCCGCCGCCACCGCCGTCGCCGAGCAAGGGTAGGTTCACGAACGTTGCCATGATGATCATGGACGCTTCGCCGACGGGGGCCGACTTCTGTTCGATCGCGGGGTCCACCTCGGCGATTAGAACGCCGGCGGCGGCCTTCTGCTTGGCGGCGATGGCATTCGGGTCGTCCGCCGGAATTTCGGTGGACTGGCTCGGATCTCCGAGCGTTACCTTGAAGACCTTGCCAGTTTCACTGACGATGATGAGCGTGTTGGCCATTTCGAGGTCCTCCCGATCGCTTCCTTGAAAACGTTCACAGTACGGCAATGAGGAGCTTGACGGTAACACACGCGCGGGTGGGTCTCAAGCTCAACGGAGTCAATGCTTTCAGAGGCACTTAGCCATTAGAGAATGGCTCGACTCACGAAGGTTGCCGGCTGAACTTTTCCGTCGCCTGAAGGTTCTTGAGGCCCGATTCGGCTCGCTGGGCGAGTCCGGGCGCGCCTTGGGCGCGCGCCACTTCGAGCGCTTCGACATACAGCCACCGTGCCCGCTCGGGCTCGTCCTTGACCAGCTCGGCTTCGAGACAGAGCAGCTGCGCGCGCCAGTAAAAGCGCGGTCCCAGCAGCTCCGCCAGAGCCTGCGCTTCGGCAAACGTTGCCAAAGCGTCGTCCCGTCGAGAGAGATGGATGTAGGCCTCGATCAAAAGGGAAAGGAAATAGATCTCCGAAAGGCGTGCTCCCGAGGAACGGTAGGCGGCCAGGCCTTCTAGGATTCGCCGCAAGCCCTCTTCCGTGCGCGCCTCGTCGTCGTTTTTGACCAGCGCCCAACCGAGTTGCAGGTTGCCGAGAGCCGCCGAAGAAAACCCCTTCTCAGTCGACAGGGCGAGCAGGTCCTCGGCAAGCACCGCCACCTGGGCCGGCTCATTGCGCAGCTGGTGGACCCAACCTGCCATCGAGAGCGCATCCGCCAGGCTGAACGGATGGGCGATGACGTCCCGCGCCACCCGCACCGCCGAGGCGCAGCGCTCTACCGCTTCGTCGGGCTGGCCGAGGTGCCACAGGGTGACCCCTGAGATCGCGAGCGTCGTGACCGCGACGTCGAGCCCCGTGATGAACGTTGGAGTCCGGTCGCGGGCGGGAGAATCCAGCGCCAGGCCGGCCTCGAACTCGGCGAGGGCCGCGGCGAATTCGCCGAGGAACAGCTGAGGCATGCCGGCGCACAGGTGCGCCTCGAACTGGAGCGCGCGATCTTTGCGGCCCAACGCGATCTCGTTCATCCGGCGGGCGAACTCCAACGCGGTCTCAAACGAGCAGCGGACCAGATGAAACGCCCACAGGCCGCGCAACACCCAGAACAGTTGCGGAG
>JBBRUC010000347.1:0-4178 GCA_038248205.1 Thermoanaerobaculia bacterium | reverse complement strand
TGGAGCGGGCCGTTGCGGTGAGCTAACGGTCACCCAGTATCATCCGAGCAACCTTGGAGGGCCGATGGTCAAACAGCGCTCAGGCACGCAAGACATCCTCGTGGGTCTGGCCGTCGCTTTGGCCGTAAGCCTCGCCGGCTCGGCCGCGCAGGTTGGCGCACAGCTGGCGTCGGTCGAGCTGGTCGCCGATCTCGGCCCGGCGCCGGGCCGCCCGGGCTTCCCCGTACCCCACGATCCAATCCGGATCGGCGGTCGCATCTTGTTCTTCGCGTCCGACGAGGTCACAAGCAGCCAGCTTTGGGCGACGGATGGGACTACCGCCGGCACTTTACGGGTACGCGACGTGGGACCCGGGATTCTCCATGACTCGATCGGCGGCGCTTTCGGCATGGTCGCAGCCCAGAACCGGGCCTTCTTCCGGACCTTCGATGCACTCGCGGGAACGAGGCTCTGGGTGAGCGACGGAACGCGCGCCGGGACGCTGCCGATTTTCTCGGCGGGTCTCCCCGAGGAGCGCGCCAGCCCCGGCTCCGCAGTGCTGCACACGGCCGCGTTCGGCCGCGATCTTCTGTTCCTCCGCTCGCTCGGCGAGGAGCGATTGGAGGTCTGGCGATCGAACGGAACCAAGGCCGGTACGCGGCGCCTCGCCCAACTCGCGACCAGCGCGCCGGGCCTTCCCACCGTTCTCGTGCCGGCGGCCGGCCGTGTGTATTTCATGTTCCAGGGATTCAACCGAAAAGAGCTGTGGACCAGCGACGGCACGAAGGCCGGGACGCGGTTCGTGGCCGGGTTTCCCAACCTTTCTCAGAGCTACACACCGGCACCGATTGCCGTCGGGAGCCGCCTCTTTTTCGTCGCCAACGACGCCGACGTTGGCTTCGAACTCTGGACGTCGGACGGCACGAGCGCAGGCACCCGGCTCGTTCGCGACCTCGTCCCCGGCCGGCGAAGTACTGCGTTTAGTTTCCTCGCCGCGGGCCGAGATGCCCTTTTCTTCTCCACGATTTCGCTAGACGGCGAAAAGCTCTGGCGGAGCGACGGCACGGAAGCGGGCACCGTTCGACTGCCGGCACCCGCAGGTTTTGGCCTGGAGGCGGTCGCGCCTCTCGGACGGGATCTCCTGTTCTACCAGGGCCTTGCCCTCTGGCGCACGAGCGGCGACGGCCCACCCCTCCGGCTTGCCGACGGACTTTTTGGCTGCGGCGCACCCGCTTCTGTCGGGAACATCCTCTATTTCCCTGCGGATGACTCCGACCACGGATGCGAACTCTGGCGAACCGACGGCACCCCGGAAGGGACCGCGCTAGCGTTCGACATCGTGCCGGGCATGCCGTCATCGCAACCGGACCCCCACGCCCTCGGAGATCGCCTGCTGCTCTTTGTTCCCGCGCTGTCGGAGATCTGGGTGGCCGAAGCGAACCGGGCTCGGCCGCTTCGCCGTCCCCATCACGAATTTCGCTCCGGCGCGCCGGCCTTCTTGACCCCACTGGGTTCCGGGCTCGTCTTCGGCGCCAACGGCGATTTGCGCAGAGCGCTCTGGCGGACCGACGGCTCGGCGGACGGCACTCTGCCGATCGAGACGGGACCCGGCTCGTCCTTCAGGACGGCCTTTCCTCGTGACCTGATCACGCTCGGGCCTCGGCTTGCTTTCCTCTCACTCGCAGGAATCGAGATCTGGGACGGCTCCGACCCGCAAGCCAGCCCGGTTCTCTTGGCGCCCGATCCCTCCGGATATTCTATGGATGGACATTCGCTGTTCCATTTAGGTCAGCGAGCCTACTGGCTCAACCTGACGCCGAACGTCCAATTCCCGGCGGTCCCCCAAGTCGAGCTATGGACCACCGACGGCACGTCCGCGGGGACCGCTCTAGTCCGGAATCTCTTCCCCGCACCGCTCTCCCTTTTTGCAGGAGCGGGGTACTACGTGCCGGAATTCTTCGCCGTCGAGAGTGAGAGCGCTCTCGCCTTCTTTTTCTACTACCAAGGAAGCGAGATCTGGACGACCGACGGCACGGCAAACCGGACGCAAAAGATCTTTGACCTGAGCGCAGCGGACGACGAGGCCTCAGCTCGGTACTTCCTCTCGGGCGTACCGTTCGCCGAGGGTTTCCGATTCACCACCTGGGGTCCGCAGAGCGGCATCCAGTTCTGGCAGACCGACGGTACGCCCGAAGGCGCTCGCGTCGTGGATCGGATCAACTCGCTCTCGCTGCCCCGCCAATTGACCCGGAACGGAAATCTCGCTTTTTTCACCGCCGCCGACGGCGCAGGGACGGAACTTTGGGTGAGCGACGCAACGCCCTTTGGCGCGCGGAGGGTGCGCGACATCGCCCGAGGCCCCGCAAGCTCTTTCCCGCAGGAGCTGACCGTCGTGGGCGGCCGGTTGTTCTTCACCGCCGACGACGGAATCCACGGCCGGGAGCTGTGGTCGAGCGACGGCACGACGGCCGGGACGCTGATGGTCGCCGACATCGCGCCCGGGAGCGCGACTTCCTTTCCCCAACATCTAGCGGCGATCGGCGGCGGCGAAATCCCCGTCCGCCTCGCCTTCGCCGCGGACGACGGCCGCCATGGCCTCGAACCCTGGACCGCGCCCGCCGACGGTTCGGGCGCGTCGTTCTTTGCCGACGTGGCCCCCGGGGAACCGTCATCGAGCCCGGCGGAATTTACCTCTGTGGGCAACCGGCTGTACTTCGCAGCCGGAACCCGAAGGACCGGTCGCGAGCTGTGGAAGGCGACGCTGCCGCCGTAAGGTCGTGTGACGAGGCCCCTACCCCGGCTTGCGCCCCCGCGCTTGCTCGCGCCCCGCGCGATCCCACCACGGGGCGCGCAAAACGGCGTCAAGGACCCGGAGGGGTAATGAAGAACTCGCCGCCGTCAACGACGATGGTCTCCACGACTGCCTGCAGCGCTTCGAGGAGGTCGTTGGCCTGTTCGCTGCACGCCGGCAACCCGGAAGACAGGTCGGGCGCCGAAACGTAACGAAACATGTTCCGGCGCCCGTTCCTCCCGTACCAGGTGATCTGCCGATAGCCCCGCAACTCATTCGATAAACGGACGCAGTCCCGCTGGCGGCCGATCTGGCCGCGCGTCAAGATGTCGCGAAATATCGCCCTATCCGTCGGGCTCGAGAATGCACGGCCAGCACCGCCACTGAGTGTTCCGTCGGCACTCGTGATGCTGAGCTGGAAGAAGACGTAGCCACCCCTGGAAACAAAGGACAACCTTTGGTGCGACAGCACCGGGGGATTCGTCGGCTGCGTCGTGAATTCCTCCTCAATCCGAAACAACGGCCGGATGTCTAGGCTCGAAGTCTGGGAATTACTCGGCAGGGCAACGCCGGCCAGGGTAGCTAGCATGAAGCAGAACCTTGCCAAGGCGAAAGCCTTGTGTGTCATGGCCGGCCCCTTTGTTTTTGCCATTATTCAGCTCCCCGGCTGGACGTTGTACGCATAGACCGCGACGCGCTGCGCGCCTACGGGCACGGTTTGCCCTTTCACCTTGATGCGCAGCTTTCGACCGGCCGGCAAGGCATTGGCAGGGATGAACACACCTTCGACGTTGTTGATCGCGTCTCGCGGGTCCGCGTCTCGCAGAGGCGTGGTGAACTTCCAGGAGTAGCCGGTATCCACGCCCTTCACGTTCTCACGAAACAGGTTGCCGTACCAGGTGCCGACCACGCGCCCCGCTGCATCCAGCTCTTCGACGGTCAGGTTCAGATCGTTGATCAGCGCCCCTTGGGCCGTTGACCCGCTCACGACCGCAGCCGGCGCGTCCGACCAGGCGATGGCGATGTAGGTGTCTCGCCCGGCATTGCCGATCGTACGGGTCCACTGGCGCATTTCTCCCGTGGACATGCCGGTCGGATTGTCGTTCCAGAAGCGCTTCACCGCGGGATCGGTCAAGCGGTCGAGGTCGACGCGGCCCCAGCCGTAGAGCGGGCTCGGCCGGTGGTCCTGACCGGGAATGTGCCCGAGGTCGTCCGCCGTCGCGATCATCGCAGCCTTGAGGAGAGCGGGCGAGGGATTGTTCTGCGCGTTATCGAGAAACCACTTCCGCAGCAAGGCCGCGACCCCCGAAACCACCGGGGCGGCAAAGCTGGTTCCGGAGCCGTAGGTGTAATACAGGCCGGTGTCGGAATTCGACGGCTCGTACTTCGTGCAGCCGACAGGCTTTAT
>JBBRUC010000346.1:0-4217 GCA_038248205.1 Thermoanaerobaculia bacterium | reverse complement strand
GCCGGCGGCGAGCTTTTTCGACAGGATGGAGGCGACGATCAGCGGAATCGAATCGATCGTCGCGGTCGCGTCGCGCAGGGCATAGAGCCGGCGATCGGCGGGGGCTACGGCGGCGGTCGCGATGCCCATCGCCAGACCGCAGCGGGAGAGCAGGTCGAGACAGCGGCGGCGGTCGAGATCGAGCGAAAACCCGGGGATGCTTTCGAGCTTGTCCGCCGTGCCGCCGGTGTGCCCCAGACCGCGGCCGACCAGCATCGCGATCGGTTGGCCGCAGGCGGCGAGCAGCGGCCCGAGGGTGAGGGAAACCTTGTCGCCGACCCCGCCGGTCGAATGCTTGTCGCACACGTTCGGTACGTCGTCGGCCAGCCGCCATCGCTCGCCGGAGTCGAGCATCGCCCGGGTGAGGGCGGAAGTCTCCCGCTCGGAAAGACCGCGGATCGCCACGGCCATCAAAAACGCGCCGAGCTGGCCTTCGCTCCAAGAGCCGTCGACCGCTCCCAGGACCACCTCGCCGATTTGCTCCGGAGACAGCTCCCCTCCCGCGCGCTTCTGTTCGAGCAGAGCGTACGGGAGGGTCATGATCTGGAGCCGGAAGAGACGCGGGGGCCTGAGAGCGCGTTTGAGGGACGGATCAGCCCGGCGAAACGCCGAGCGGCGCGCCGGCTCCGCTCGCCACTTTCTGCTGGGCGAGCGAGCGATAGCCCGACTGGGGATACTCGTCGAGGATGCGCTGGTAGGTCTTCTTGGCCTCGGACTCGCGCTTCGCGCCGTCGTAGGCGCTCGCCAACTCGTAGAGGATCGCGTCCTTCGGCAGCGGGCCGCCGGAAGCGTCGAGCATCTTTTCGAGGTTCGCGATCACTTCGTCGGTCTTTCCCTGGCGTCGGTCGAGCTCGATCAGGTTGAGCTTCACGTTGCCCGCGAGCATCTCGTCAGGGTGATCTTCGAGGTAGTCCTGCCAGATCTTGCGCGCCTCGTCGAGCTTGCCCTCTTCCGAGGCGATCTGGCCGAGGTAGACCGCAGCGACGTCGGCGGCGGCCGAAAACCGGTACGACTCGCGGACGTTCTCGAACGCCTTCTTCGCCCGGGCGCGGCGCGCCTCCAGGGTCGCGAAGGTCGGCTGGTCGGGATCGTCCGGCTTGGCGCCTTCAGCCTGGATCGGTGCCGCTGCGACCTTCAAGGCCTCGCCCATCGCGTAGCTCGCCTTGCCCCGCTGCGAGGTGCGGAAACCCCAGTAGCCGAGGAGCACCAGAACCAGCAGCACGGCGCCGCCGATGGCCAGCAGGATCGGCCGCCCATGGGACTGGGCATAGTCAACGGAGCGGCCAACGGCCTCCGCCACCTCATCGCGCTTCATTTCTTTGCGAGTCAGATGCGAGCTCATCGGTATAGAACCTCTTCCACGATCGAATTCGATCAAAAAACGGCAGGCCGCCGGAACCTAGGCGCCGATTGCCGGTCGGAATATCTCAGGGGACCGCCCACTCGAAACCGCGGAAGGCTACCATCCCGGGGGGCGTGGGGCAACTGAAAACGGCGGCGGGTTGCCCGGGGGAAACGAAACCCGCACTGGCGCCTCCCCGGCGCGGAACGCCAATGCCCGCGGCTCGCCGAGGCCGCGCAGTTGCACGTGGTTCACCTGACTCGGCTCGGCCTCGAACAGAACCCGGTCGATCAGATCGAAGTCGCCGGCAACCCCGTTCACCTTGAAGTAGAGCCACGCCTCGCGGTAAGTCACCTCGCGCCCGACCCATTCGATCGGCAGCGGTTCGCCACCCGGTGGGGAGACGACGAATCGCGCCTTCAAATAGGACTGAATCGCGGGCACGGCCTCCGGGGATTCGAGCGGCATGCGCCGGCCATAGATCCGTCCGAGCGCCGCCTCCAACTCCTCGGGCACCACCGCGAGCGCCACTTCGAGGCAACCGCATTGCGGGCGGTAGTCCACGTCCGCCCGGCTCGCGTGGAACGGATGGGCCTGCGCCTTCGTAGTCAGCCCCACCGCCGCCACCGCCGCCAACGCCAGAGGTACCGCCGCTCTCAAGGCTGCCGTCCGTCCTTGCCGCCCGGCAGGTCCTTCTCACGCCGCATCGGGTTCGGCTTTTCCTCCGGCTTGAACAGCTGAAAGCGGGTCTTTCCCGCTCGCGCCGGCCAGCCGTTGTTGGAAAGATCGCTGTCCGCCGTTTCCAGCTTCGGGTCGATCTCAATGCCGGTGATCTCTTGGTCCTCGATGAACAGCTTGGTGACCCGCACGGCGTTCTGGCGCCAGATCTCGGCCGGGATCACCAGGTCGCGGTGGCTGCCGTCGGCGAAGGTCAAGCGCATCGGCAGCGGCGTCACCAAACCGCCCTTGTTGACCAGATCGACGGCGAAGAATCGCTTCTTGCTCGAGAGGATCGCCTTCTCCGACGCCTCCAGCGAAGCGAGAAGCTTGGCGTAATCCGCGGAATCCTTCGGCGTCACCCGGTACTCATCCTCCCGGTTGTAGAAATCGCCCAGCTCCGGCCGTGCCTCGATCCGCTTAGGGAGCGCGGCGTTGCGCTCGGCGGAAAGGGTCTTCGGCTCCGTCTCGTCAAAGGCCCTCTGGCGCCGCTTCGCCTCGCCCGGCTCTTGGGCGTCGAGCACGTACTCGCTCACTTTTTCGATCCCGACGTCGACATGGCCGGTGCCGTAGAACCAACCGCGCCAGAACCAGTCGAGATCGACCCCCGAGGCGTCCTCCATCGTGCGGAAGAAGTCGGCCGGGGTCGGGTGCTTGAACTTCCACCGCTCGGCATACTGGCGAAACGCGAAATCGAACAGGGGCCGGCCGAGGATGCTCTCGCGCAGGACGTTGAGCGCGGTCGCCGGTTTGCCGTACGCGTTGCTGCCGAACTGGAGCACCGATTCCGAGTTGGTCATGATCGGCGTCTGGTCGGCCGAAACCATGTAGGAAACGATGTCCTTCGGCTCGCCGCGGCGCGACGGGTAGTCGGTCTCCCAACTCTGCTCGGCGAGGTACTGGAGGAAGGTGTTCAGCCCTTCGTCCATCCAGGTCCACTGCCGTTCGTCGGAGTTGACGATCATCGGAAAGTAGTTGTGGCCGACCTCGTGGATGACCACCGAGATCAGCCCGTACTTGCTCCGCTTCCAGGTCTTGTCCTTGTCCGACGGCTCGCCCCAATAGGTCTTGTCCTCGTACGGACGCGGCTGATTGAAGCAGATCATCGGGTATTCCATCCCGCCGACCGGGCCGTTCACCGAGATCGCGACCGGATAGGGATAATCGAACGTGTAGCGCGAATAGCTCAGAATCGTGTGGGCGACCGCCTCGGTCGAATATTGGCTCCAGAGCGGATCGCCTTCGTTCGGAAAGAACGACATGGCGAGCACCCGGTTCGGACCGCTCTGGACCCCCATGGCATCCCAAATGAACTTGCGCGAGCTGGCAAACGCCACGTCTCTGACGTTTTCGGCCTTGAACCGCCAGACCCGCCGGCCCGGCGCCGTCACATTTCGTCGGCTCTCGCGCGCCGCCGCTTCCTCCGGAGTGATGACGTAGATCGGCTTGTCGCTGGTCGCCGCCCGCGCCAAGCGTTCGCGCTCGACAGGAGAGAGCACCTCGTCCTGGTTTTGCAGCACGCCGGTTGCCGCGACCACGTGGTCCTCCGGCACGTCGATGGCGAGATCGTAGTCCCCCAGCTCCAGGGTGAACTCGCCCGCGCCGAGGTACTGCTTGTGCTGCCACCCCTGGTAGTCGAGATAGGCGGCCATGCGCGGATAGAACTGGGCGATCTCATAGATTGCGTTGCCGTCCTTTTCGAACAGCTCATAGCCGGTGCGGGCGCGGATCTTCGTGCCATCGATGACGTTGAAGGCAAACGCCACGTCGAAAGCGAACGTCCCGCCAGGCGGCAGCGGCGCGGGCAGGTCGATCCGCATCATCGTCTTGACCGTCGTGGTGGCCAGCGGCGCGCCGTCGGCCGCGGCGACCGAGGCGATCTCGAAGCCGCCCTCGAAGCGCGCCAACTCCAACCGCTGGGCCAGATCGTCGTAGCCCAACTCGTCGAAGCTCGGCGCGGACTGCGCGAGCACACCTTGGCCGTCCGGCCGAAAGCGGTTCTGGTCGAGCTGCAACCAGAGGTAGGAGAGCGTGTGCGGCGAGCGGTTCTGGTAGGTGATCCGCTCCGTGCCTTCGATCCGCCGCTTCGCGTCGTCCAGCCGGACCTCGATCTTGTAGT
>JBBRUC010000345.1:0-4236 GCA_038248205.1 Thermoanaerobaculia bacterium | reverse complement strand
CGAGGCCGAGCGCCTTTGGAAGCTGCTCGCGCCGCTCGAACCCAGACGGCGGCGGGTGATGGCCCGGCTGGGCGCCTTCTCGGCCTGGGCGGTGGTCGAGCGCCTCTGCGTCGAGAGCCTGAAGGAAGCGCCCCGCGATCCCGGGGTCTCCCGCTCGCTCGCCGAGCTGGCCGTCGAGGTGGCCCGGAGGATGCCGCCGCTGCCCAGGTTCAGCGATCGAGTGGAGGGCTACGCGCAGGCGCATCTGGGCAACGCACTGCGAGTCAGGACCGACTTCAATGAGGCGGACCTTTCGTTCGCGCTGGTCGCGAAACTTTGGATTGAACCTCAGCCGGGTGAGGCCTGCCCGCTCGACGCCTGGATGATCCCGAATCTCGAAGCTACCCTGCGCCGGGATCAGCGCCGATTTCCCCAGGCGCTTTCTCTGGTGGACCAAGCGCTCGACCGTGCGATCGATAATCCGACCCGTGGGCAAATTCTTGTGAAGAAGGCGACTATCCTTGAACAATCGGGCCATCCCGAGGGCGCCGTCGCGACACTTCTCATTGCGCGGCCCTTGGTTGACCTCAATCCCGACCCTCGGCTGGGTTGGGGCGCGCGTTTCAACTTGGCGGTCAACCTCCTTCACCTTGGAGACGCCTCAAGCGCCGTGCCGCTGATTGCCGAGGTACGGGAGTTTGCGATCGATCAGCGAAACGAGATCGACCTGATCCGGGTCCTTTGGCTCTCCGGGCGCCTTGCTGCCGCGCAGGGGAATCGTGCGGAGGCGCTGGTCTCGATCAATGAAGCGGCCTGTCGCTTCGCCGAGCAGGGCCTGGATAACGACGCCGCACTGGCCGTGCTCGATCTCGCGGGGCTGCTCTTGGAAGAAGGCAACCCGGGCGAAGCAGCGCGGCGGGTAGCCGAGGTGCAACCCACTTTCCATGTGCGAAACATTCACCGGGAGGAATTGGCGGGCCTGGTCCTGTTCCTCCAAGCCATCGAAGCCGAGGCCGCGACCGCCGCGCTGGCGCGCGCGGCGGCCGAGGCCTGGAGGTTGTTCGGCGCCTCGGTCCCTGCCGGTGCCGACTGAAATGAGCTACTGGCCGCAGCGACCCTCTGGGTCGAGGACGCAACCTGCATCACGAAGAATCGGCGCCGGGGCGCTCGACGTGCCGCAGCGACCCTCTGGATCAATGACGCAACCCCCGTCTCTGGGAATCGGCGCCGGGGCGCTCGACGTGCCGCATCGGCCGTGGGGGTCGAGGCTACAGTCCTCCTCCGCCCAAAGGGCCGAGAGAACCGACCAGCCGCGGGCGAACAGGTCGGGGAGGGCGCGGTCGAGCGGTGAGGCGCCGGCCGGGAAGGCTAGGAAGAGGATTGGCAGGGCGACGGCGAGGACGAGGTGACGCTTCCGTTGGGTCATGGCGGTGGGCTCCTGGTCGGCACGGGAACCTCCGGCCGGGATGGCCGGCGGACCGGGGCGAAGGGGTTCAGGGAAGTAACCCAAGTTTTTGGGTTCATTGTTCTCTTGGAGGGATCATGGAACGGAAATCCGGCAGAAGGCGAGACGTTCGAGCGGATCTCGCCGCGGCACCCAAACCCGGCGCCGCGGCGGGCAGGAAAGGCGCCGCCAACCCGCGAGACACCGAGTTTGCGGCCCTGATGGTCCGTTACATGGATGCGACGGTCGGTCCGCGCCACGATCAGTTCGCGGAATTGGTCGAAATCAGTGCGGCGCGGGCGAGCCTCTATCGCTACGGCCGCAAGATGCCCCGGCCCGAGACGACGACCCGTTTCGCCGACCGGATCGGGCTGCCGATCGAATGGTTTGAGGCGATGACCGCCGACGCGCTGTTTCTCCGCGGCCGGCGCTCGAGCCCGGCGGGAAGAGAATCCGCCGCAGCCGTGGTCGAGACCCTCTCCCGCCAACTCGCGGGCCGGCTCGCCCCGCAGTTCGCTGCGCTGCGCAGCGCGGTGCCCGCTTCCCCGTCACCACCTTCGCTCGACCGGGCATCAGCCGATCGAGCCGAGGCGGCCGAGCGCTGGGCCGAGATCGAGCCGCTCACCGTTGCCGAACGTGCCCTCGCGGTACCAGAGATCCCGGCCTTCCACTCCTGGGCGCTGGTCGAGCTGCTGTGCGAAAAGAGCGTAGAAGCCGCACCGGAGTCGCCGGCCGAATCGCACGCCTTGGCCAAGCTCGCCGTGAGGCTGGCCCGTCGGGTCCAAGCGAGCCAGGGTTTCCGCGACCGCCTGATGGGCTACGCCCTACTCCACTCGGCCGCCGCGCTCCAGGGTATGAACGACTTGCCGAGAGCGCGGGAAGCCCACGCCCGCGGGCTGCGGCTGTTCACGGCGGGGCGGGAGGACGATCCGGGACTGCTGGACGAGAAGGCCGCAGGGGGCAATCTCACGGCTGCAAACCGCCGTTCCACGAGGTGTCCTTGAGCAGGTCGGCCCAGTTGATGTCGTCGCTGAGCACGTTGAATTCGTCGCTGCCGTCCGAGAAGACGTTGAGGTGGGCCGCTCTTCGAAAGATCTCCTCTCCCTGAATTTCGAAGCCGGGTCGTAAAGGCGGCAAGATATAGAGGCCCATCCACGGAGTACCCGTTGGATTGCAGCCGGTCTGGCCGGAAGCGGTGCAGAAGGGGAGCGCCGCGATTTCGCCTGTTGTCAGGCGGCCCTGCGCATCCGCTTGGAGACGGAGAAGGAACGGGATCTCGACATCGCTGAAGATACAGAAGCCGTCTTCGTCACAGGATAGGGACGACTCATAGGCATCGATCCGATAGGTCAGCGGTTCCTCCGCCCGATAGAACGCGGTCTTGTAGTTGATAAACGCGCAGACCGGATTCGGAATGGGTTCGGCCAGGCAACCCGTCGGCCGCACGGTTCGAGCAAGGATCGAGTAGACCTTGAGGTCGAAGTCGGTTACTTCGGTATGGCAGGGATTCAGCAGGTCGTCGACCTCCAGCCCGCGGCCGGCGCTGTCGGCGTGATCCGATCCCGGCTGCTGTAAGGTTGAGAGGAGAACGAGGATCTTGGGGTGGAAAGGGTCCGGAGGTTCCTTAGAAAGCTCAATGCCCGTGATCAGTGAGGCGTTGGTGCTGCCTAAGGGATCGAGATTCGAAGCCGCATCGCGCCGCACCAGGGTGGCTTGGGGCAGCCGTTCCCTCTTTGGGTTTAAGAAATCCTCGTCCTCGCGAAGGATCAGATCGAAGGCTAGCTGCTTCTCTTCCCTCATCCGTATGTCTACTGTCGTCGTTGGATCGAAGAAAAGGTGGTCTGTACTGGCCACGCCGCGGTAGCTGCCGCCGTTGGTCGCTGAGCGCCAAACAAAGAGGCCTGATTGACCGTCGGAGACTCCCATACGGTGCAGCAACCGACCCATCTGCCGCTCTTCGCAAACGACCTGCTCGGGCGTGAGGGGGTGGCCGAAAGGTTGGGCCGCCGCTTGGCGCCCCGCTATTGCGCCGAAAACTAGCGCCACGGCCCAAGCCGTAAGCTGCCCTCTCACGGCTGCAAGCCGCCGTTCCACGCGGTGTCCTTCAACAGATCGGCCCAGTTGACGTCGTCGCTGAGCACGTTGAATTCGTCGCTGCCGCGCCCAAAGACGTTCAAATGCGTTGCGCGGCGAAAGACCTCTTCTCCTTGAATCTCGATCCCGGGCCGCAGAGGAGGGAGAACGTAGAAACCCATCCACGGACTTCGGAAGCTGTTGCAGTCAGGCTGCCCATCGGTCGTGCAAAAAGGCAACGCAGACACCTCCCCGGTCGTCAAACGCCCTTCGGCGTCGATATGGAGTCGGAGCAAGAAGGGGATCTGTCCGTCGTCGAAAACACACACTCCATCTTCGTCGCAGGTCAAGGCGGATTGGTACACATCGATTCGGTAGGTCAACGGCTCCTCGGCCCGATAGAACGCGGTTTTGAAGTTGATGAACCCGCAGACCGGGTTTGGGATCGGTTCGGCCAAACAGGCCGTCGGCCGCACGGTTCGGGCCAGGATCGAGTAGACCTTAAGGTCGAAGTCGGTCACTTCCGAATGGCAGGGATTCAGCAGGTCGTCGACCTCCAGGCCACGGCCGGCTCGGTCGGCATGGTCCGATCCCGGCTGTTGCTGGGTCGAGAGGAGAATGACGATCTTGGGATGGAAAGGGTCCGGAGGCTCTTTGGAGAGCTCAATCCCCGTGACCAACGAGGCGTTGGTGCTGCCCAAGGAATCGAGATTCGAAGCCGCATCGCGCCGCACTAGGGT
>JBBRUC010000344.1:0-4239 GCA_038248205.1 Thermoanaerobaculia bacterium | reverse complement strand
GCGGTGATCGCCGGACTGCACGCGGGCCTGCTTTCCCATCTCTCCGGGCGGCGGCTGGCGGGACGCGAGGTAACCTGCGGGCGCGGCCCGCAAGAGCCTTGCCGTTTCGTGGTCGGTACAGAAGCGCGGCTGGAGAGGCTGTTTACGCCGGTCGACGGTTCTTCGGACAGCGATCTGCTGGTGGCACTGGGCCTGCGCCCTCTGGTGGAGACTCTGCGATGAGCGACGAGCAGGCCCCCGCGCCTACCGACGGAAAATCTCCGACGGCACCCGCCGGCCCGGCGGCCGACGTGCTGGACGGCGTGGCCTGGGATTTCGATCCAGAAGACGAGTACGTCTCGCCGCTGGTTGCGACCGAGAGGTACTTCCGCGACTTTCCCTGGATGCCAGAGGACGAAGGGTAGAAGAAACCACGGGACGGCCGGGCGGCCCCCCCGCGGCCCTGCTTCGATCAGGCGGGCGGATCCTGTCGGCGTGTCTTGACGATCCCGCCCATGATGCTCATCCCGAGGATTACCAGCGCGCCGACGACGATCCAGGTGGAAGCAATCCCCATCAAGTGCGCTCCATAGGCAAGCGCAGCGACCACAACCGCCACGCCAATCATGTATATCGCGAAGTTCGACATCTTCATCTCCTCCGTTTCGGTCACCGACCAAAAACCCCCTCGAAGTGCAAGTTCTAGGCCGGCGGGGGCGGCGGAGACATCGTCGGCAGGGGCGGGAGCGTCGTGGTGCCGGCCCGCTCCTCCTTCTTCGCCCTCCCCTTCTTGATCAGCCAGAACACCGCCCCGCCAGCCAAGGCGAGGAGCGTGATTCCCAGCAGCGGCCGGACGAACAGCCAGGCGATGGCGATCGTCAGCGACGAGAAGACGACCGAGAGCAGGAAGGCGAACAGGCCGATCCCGGCGCCCAGCATGGTGCCGAACAGCGGCAGCACATCGGCAAAAACAGCGAGCGGGCGGAATACCAGGAAGGTGCCAAGGAAGAACATGAAGAAGCCGACGGCGCGGAGAATCCAGGTGAAGACGGCGTTGCGATCCTGCGCGGTCTTGAACATCTGCGCCGCCGTCTGCGTCCCCTCTTCGACCAAGAGAACGGCGTCCCCGGCTTCCGCCTGGTAGGCCGCGAACGTCTCGCCGACCTGCACCCCCACCACGCTCACCTGCGCCGGGTTGACGACCGAAAAAGAAATCCGCGCGTCGCCGAGGGCGGGGGCCGCCGGGTTCGCCCCCAGGTAGAACCGGCCGTCCGCCACCTTCACCCGGTCCCTCATATCGTCCGAGAGATTTTCGGCCGCGGCCGGTTCGATCTTGACGTCCGTGGCCGTGGTCAGGCGGTCGATCTCCTCTTCGGAGAGCGTGAAGGCGCCGACATGCGCCGGATCGGCGATCCAGCTGTCGGAATCGACCGGTAACGAGTCGAGGTTTTCATGTCCTTCCGGGTGCTCGAACTTCGATGAGTCGATCAGGTCCTCGGACCACTCCTGCGAGTAGGTGTAGGTCTTAGTGGTCTGGCGGCTCCCTCCCACCTTCTTTTTGGTCTCGCTCTTCTCGTCTTCCTTCCACTGGTACATTTCGACCGTGCGGATCAGTTTGATCCCTTGCGCCTCGACGCCGAACGCTTCATCGGTCAGCGGCCCGTCGGTCTCGACCGCGCCGGAGACGTGCACCAGCTTCCCCTCGTTGCCGGCATTGACCGCATCGGCCGGCACGCTGACCACCGCGCCCAGCCCTTCTTTCAAGCTCTTGGCCGTCCGCACCGCCCGTCCTTCGTTCCAAAACAGAACCGGGAACGCCGCGACGAACAGCACGAGGCCGAACAGCACGCTTTTGATCGATTCGAACAGCCGAGAACCCCAGGACTGATTGCTGGTGACGGTGAAGGAATTGGCCATGGCCATCTCTTTCTTTACGGAAGGGACCGAGCCCCTGGTACTGGCTCAGTTTGGCGCGCACGGCTCCTTCGTGTGCGCGCCTGCGCGAGCCAAACTGAGCCAGTACCCTCGTCGCCGCTCCAGGAAGAAGAGGCGCAGACACCGGTCCGCCGGGCGCGCACGGGCGCCGGAAGATCGAAGAGAGGCTCGGAAGTCTGGGAAGACGTTATCTCGCGGACCTCGGGGGGTCAACGCGGGTTCCAACGCAAGTACGGCTCTCCACCTCTTGGTCAAAAACTCGCGAGCCGCGGCAAAGACCTCTAAGAGAAGCGCGTTCCGCGCTCGGGTGAGCAGCCGCTCCGTAACAGGCGCGGTCTAGCAAACGCCTATCAGAGCGGCCACCTTACGGAGCCACTCGCCCAACCCAACAGCCGGTCCTCGCTCGCTGGAGAGCCGACGGAGATGAAAACCATGTCGATTCGCACCTGGATTGATCGCTGGGCCCCCGCCGGTCTTTTTCTCGCCGCCCTCTCCGGCGGTTCGTCCCTGTTCGCCGCGCCGGTCACAATGCTCACCCCTGGCGGCGCCTTCTCTCCGGAAGGTCCTGCGGCGCAGGTGAACGTAGAAAATATTGGTAGCGGCCGGAGCTTCCGCGGCAAGGCGTTCGCCAAAGTGACGCTCCGGGCCAACCTTCGCATGCCGTCGAGCAACCTGGCGGAACTCAAGCTTCAGCGCATCGCGATTCATTTTCGCACCTCCGCCGGAGGCCCGAGCCTGCGCTCGGTCGAGCTGCGCAACGGATCGAACGTGGCGTTCGCGATCCGGACCGACCTTACAGGAGATTTCACCGCCCGCGATACGACTCAGCCTGATTTTGCGGCCAATACCTGGGTCTACGAATCGGCGCCGATTGCCGTAAGCGCCCAATCGGTCGTGCGCCTGGAGGTTCAATTTCCCGGAGGGTTCGACAGCGTGGTCGATCCCGGCCAGTTCGTTCTCACCGATGTCAGCGTCCAATTTCCCCGCAAGGGTTCGGTGTTGGAACAGGTGGGATCGATCAGCGGCGCCTCGCGCATCGGCGACCGGGTCAGCCCTGCCGCTCCGGCCACGGCTGGAGCCAACGGCGTGATCTACGGCCTGGCCGCCAACGACGACTTACTCTGGTATCGGCATTTGGGACGCGACACCGGTACCTTCACGTGGGCTGCCCCCACGGCCCAGACGGTGGGCACCGGCTGGAATTTTCCCCACCTGTTCAGCGGCGGGGATGGCGTGATCTATGCCGTCTCCCAAACCGGCGACCTGCTCTGGTACCGCCATGACGGCCGGACCGACGGCACCTTCCGCTGGGCGGCCTCGGACGGGAAGAAGGTCGGTACCGGATGGAACGTCAAGCAGGTGTTCGCGGCCGGT
Source organism: Thermoanaerobaculia bacterium (assembly GCA_038248205.1). Lineage (GTDB taxonomy): Bacteria > Acidobacteriota > Thermoanaerobaculia > Multivoradales > UBA5704 > DASYKS01. The sequence continues at coordinate 951 of JBBRUC010000344.1, read as the reverse complement.
GGCGGCGTGATCTACGCCATCACGGAGACTGGCGACCTGATTTGGAATCGCCACGACGGGCGCGGTGACGGCACCTTCCGCTGGGCGGCGCCCGAAGGCAAGAAAGTCGGCACCGGATGGAACTTCCAACAGGTGTTTGCGGGCGACAACGGCGTGATCTACGCCATCACGGACGGTGGCGATCTCCTCTGGTATCGCCATGACGGCCGGGCGGACGGCACCTTCCGCTGGGCGGCGCCCGAAGGCAAGAAGGTCGGCACCGGATGGAACGCCAAACACGCCTTTTCCGGCGCCAACGGAGTGATCTACGCCATCAACGCCAACGACGAACTGATCTGGAACCGCCACGACGGGCGCGGTGACGGCACCTTTCGCTGGGCTGCACCGACCGGCAAAAAGGTCGGCACCGGCTGGAGTTTCCGACAGATTTTCTCAGGCGAGAGCTTGGCACCGTAGGGCGGAACCCCGGGGGGCTGAACCGCGCCTATCCCACCACCCCGGAGGCGAGTCAGTCTCCGGGTAAACCGTCACGAACTGCTAGTCGAGAAACTCCACCGCGTTCGGCAGTTCGTCCCCGTCGTCGCTTTGGCGAGGAAAATGCACGGACAGCTCGGTGGAAAGGCGTTCGAGCGCGGCGATGATACCGCCGGTGAAGTCGCCTTTCCGGAAGTGGCGGGAGATCTCCCCGGCGACGTCATTCCAGAAGCCGGGATGCACTTTTAGGTGGATCCCGGAGTCGCCCAGCACGACGAACCGGCGCCGCGCCGGAACGACGAACAAGAGGACGCCGTTGCGCTCGGCGGTGGCCCGCATGCCGAGCTTTTCGAAAGCGCGGTCGGCGACTTTGCGCACGTCGCCCCAGAAGAGCGGCGAAACGGCCACCCGCACCTCGCCCGAGGTTTTCGCCTCGGCCGCTTCGATCGCTTGCTCGACGCGCTCTTTGTCGATCGC
>JBBRUC010000343.1:0-4249 GCA_038248205.1 Thermoanaerobaculia bacterium | reverse complement strand
GTGACCATCGACTCGTCGAGCGTCGAGCGTCCCTCGACGATCTCGCCGTCGACCGGTACCTTCTCGCCGGGTCGAACGACGACGATGTCGCCGGGAACCACCTCCTCGGCTGGTATGTCCTTTTCGCCCGAGTCGCGGACCACGCGAGCCGTCTTCGCCTGCAGCCCGATCAGCTTTCGGATCGCCTCCCCGGTTCCGGCCTTGGCGCGGACCTCGATCAGCCTGCCGAGAAGGATCAGGGTGAGGATGACGCCGACCGCCTCGTAGTAGACGTTGCGCAGATCGCCCGGGAAAATGCCCGGGAAAACGGTGACCAAGAGGCTGTAGGAAAAGGCGGCGGTCGAGCCGATCGTGATCAGCGTGTTCATGTCGGCGCTGCGGTGACGCAGGCTGAGCCAACCGGTGCGGTGGATCGGCCACCCGGTGTAAATCATCACCGGCGCGATCAACGCAAGCTGCAGCCAGTGGTTGAGCAAGATGTTTGGCACCCAGCCGGCCTTGAAGACGTCGTTTGCCATCACCGCGAAGAGCACCGGTGCCGTCAGGATCACCCCAACGGTCACCCTGCGGCCAAGGTCGGCGACTTCGGCCCGGCGGGCTGTCGCCTCGGCATCGTCATCAGCCTCGCTATTTCCAGGAGGCCTCTGCTCGAGAAGTTCGTAGCCGGCGAGGCTGATTGCCTCCCGCAGTTGCTCGACCCCGAGCTGCTCGGGGTCGTAGGCGACCGTGACCCTCTCGGTGGCCATGTTGACGGCGGCCCGATCGACGCCCGACAGGCCTAGCACTGCTCCCTCGATCTTCCCCACGCAGGACGCGCAGCTGATGCCCCCGGGGCGAAGCCGCAGCTCGACCTCGGTCGGTTTTCCGACTTCCCGCGTGGGTCCAACGCCCACAGCCTCGGCGACCTCGGCTTGGATCGCGGTTTCGGGCGGCATCAGGTCATCCGAGTCGGAGCCGTTGCCCGCAGGGTCGCCGTTCCCCTGCGAATTGGGCTCGACCAGCAGCGTGCCGTGGACCATGTTCATCCCGCAGGCGAAGCCGAATTCGCCGCTTCGTTGCGGCGTGAACTCAACCGTGGTGCGGGCGAAGGGTGCCAGCGAGCGGCTTATAGCGAAGTCGGGAAAGACGACGCGCGAGGTGCAGTCGCCGGCTTCCTGGCGGTCGAAGACCATGCGCAGCGGCACGCCCTCGCGGACCCGGATCAGATTCGGCGAGTAGCCGCCCTTGACAATTACCTCAACCTCCTGGCGCCCCGAGCGCAGCTCGGCACCATCCGCGGACCGTGACCCGAAGAAGAACCAGGCAAGCGCGGCTATCAGACCTGCCCCGGCGAGGGTCACCAACAGCTCAACCACGTTTATCCTCCACCCCTAGCCTCATCGCCGCGTTCCCAGCAGCCGCCCGACCACATCGATCAGCTCTTCGGCCCGCTCAGAGCGCTTCTGGCCCTTGGCCTCGAGCACGCAGTGACGGGTGTGGTCTTCGAGCAGGCGCAGCGCGACCTGGTCTAGAGCGGCCTGCGCGGCGCTGATCTGGGTGACTATGTCGATGCAGTAGCGATCGTGTTCGACCATTCGTTCGATGCCGCCAACCTGGCCCTTGATTCGCCGCAGGCGGTTGAGCAGCTCTTGTCTTCCGGCCGTGTAGCCGCGTTCCTCGCTCATCCGCTTCGCACCCCTATCGCTCGGCGCAGGACGAGAACCGTGATAGTCGCCAGACCGGCGAGCCAACCGAGACCGAGAACCAGTTCGCTCGTGGCGTCGAAGGTCTGCGAAAAGGCGCCGTCGACCAGCACCCGCATCGGCCCGTACCCAGGCAGTAGCTTGGCCCAGAGGTCGGGGTTGGCATCCCCGAACATCGGGTTCTGGGCCACCCCGATGTCGACCATCGGCACAAAGAGCATCAGGTAGGTGGCAGCGAGACGACCTACCAGGGCCCCAGCCAGGGCGCCAAGCGCCGCGTAGATCAGGCCGACGCAGAGCGTCGCGGCGGCGAAGGGAAGCCACGACGCCGGGGTGAAGTCGAATGCGGTTACCGCCAGGGACACCGAAAGGACGACGAGGGTTGCCGCGAGAACCACCCCGAGGCGCGCCGCAATCGTCTCTCGCGGGCGAAAACCCGCCACGACCAAGCGGCGATCGCCTTCCAGCGCCGATTGCATCACGAACACCCCGATCAGCCCGGCGAGGAAGGCCACCGTGATCGCGGCCATCACGGCCCCGTGGATCTCCTTCATGTCGGTGAATGCAATCTCGCCGCCTGGGAGCGGGACCGCCCGAGGTGTTGGCTCGGTGATCGCAATGCTGCGGGTGATGAAGAAGAGTGGGACAACCACCAGCAGCGCGAGGAGGAAGGGTCGGCGAAGCTGCTCCCGGAATCCCATCCTGGTTGCGATCGCGGTGCGCCCGCTCACGGTCCGCCTCGCGATCGCGAGGCCGCCCAGAAGCTGGTGAAGGCGACCGACATCGAGATCGCGGCGATCAGAGCCACCCAGAACCAGTCGCCCAGCGGCGAGCTCTGCCCGGCGCCGGCGGCGATCAGAAGATCCGCCGCCTTTCGGGTCGGCATGACCGCCGTCAGCCCCCCGCCGCTGGTCATCGCCGGCCCGGAGAAGACGTCGAACATGAACACGAAGGCGACCAGAATCGAGCCCTCGAGGGGATCGGAGACGAGCGAGCCGACGATTGCCCCGATGCCGATATAGATCGCGGCGAAGGCGAAGATCGCAACAGCTGCGTGAGCCGGATGCTCGACCCCGGTCCGCAGCAGCAGGCTGAGGAAGGCCGCGGCGCTGACCACCAGGCCGAGCACCAGGGCGGCGGAAATGCGGGCGGCGGCGACCCGAGTGGGGCCGAGGCCGGCGAGCGAGAGGCGCCGGTCGGCCTCGCGCGAGGACGCGACCTGGAAGAAGCCCAGCACCCCGGCCAGAAATGCCGCGGCCCAGCCAGCTCCAAGCGCGGTTGCCGCTTGGCCCGCGACCGTGCCACCCAGAGCACGGGCGAAATCGCCCAGCACCGCGGCCGAGGCCAACACGAACAGAGCGGGAATGGCGATCAACAGCAGCAGCGTCAACGGGGTTCGCAGGTGCTCGCGCACGAAGCTGCTGCCGGCAATCGCGAAAGCGTTCATTCGGCCAGGGTTCTTCCGTCGCTTAGCTCGTACAACCGGTCCAGCCTCTCGCGCTCGGCGAGGAGGTGGGAGACGATCAGAATTCCCATCCCCGCGTCGCGACGGCGCTCGCTCATCTCCCAGAAGCGCACGTAGGTCTCCCAGTCGAACCCGGCATAGGGCTCATCGAGCAGCAGCAGCTCGGGATCGTGCATCAGGGCGAGTGCAAGGTTGAGCTTCTGGCGGGTGCCGCCGGAGAGATCCTCGACGCGATAGGCCCGGTACTTGGCGAACTCCAACTCGTCGAGAAGGTCATCGGCGGCCTTGGCCCCGAGATCCTTTTCGAGGGCGTAGGCGCGGGAGAAGAGCTCGAAGTGCTCATCGACGGTGAGCTTTTCCCAGACCATCGGGACCTGCGGGCAATAGCCCAGCCTCCCGGGGCGATCGACGGTCCCGCCGTCGCGCTGTAGCAGGCCGACGACAATCTGCATCAGGGTGCTCTTGCCGGAGCCGTTCTCGCCGACCAGCCCAACCAGCTCGCCTGCGTGGACCTCGAGACTCGCGCCCTTGAGCACCGGAATCGTGCGACGAAACGGGGGGACGCCGCGGTGGAAGCTCTTCACCACGTCCTCGGCGCGCAAGACTGCCGGCCTCGGATCTTGCATTCGTCCGGGGCGCAACTTCGTTGAGCCAGCCGTCGTAGTCACAAGATGAAATTTAGGAGGCGTGGGACCCCTCGTCAACCGGGGCAAACACCATTCGGGGTTGGTGTTTTATACGGATACGGGGGAGGGGTTTATGTTTTTTGTGCGGCGTGCCATGCGACCGTTCGTCGGTGGGGTGCGCCGGTCGAACCCTCCGACTTCTTTTTCGACGGCGGCGGTCGACGGCGGACTGACTCCGACCATCATTCTCTCGGACGGTCTCGCGAGTCTTGCAAGGCGAGGATGCGTCGACTTGGGGCCCGCGACGATTCAAGGTTGCGCAATGCGAAAGGTCGCTGCGGCTCGAGCCGCTTCACCGTGGCCTTCCGGCTTGAAGGTCCCCCGCATCAAGTAGATATCCGGCGGCAGGGGTCGGCGCTTCACGCAGCCCCATCTGTCTTTGACGCATTCGTCCAGCTTCCAGGCGAACAGCCGCG
>JBBRUC010000342.1:0-4269 GCA_038248205.1 Thermoanaerobaculia bacterium | reverse complement strand
CCCGGCCACCGCCCCGACCCCGGTGACGCCCCCCCCGCTCACGCGGACGGGTTTGGCGGTGCCGTGCGGCGGCAGGCAGCGCTTGGACCGATTGAGCAACCAGCCCCGGTTCGCCGTACGGCGAACCGGGCCTGTTTTGTTGGGAGGGAGGAGAGAAGGCGTCTGGCGCTACTCGGCGCCCGTGACTTCCGCCGCGGACGGCGCGAATTCGATCGGCTGCTCGACCGCCTTGGGTGCCTTCCCGCAGATCTGGGCGATCACGTGGTCGGCGGAAAGGATTGCCCCCTCCTGCCAGCCGGGTAGGTAGGACATCTGGTCGCCCGCTACGAAGAAGCGCTGGTCAGGGCGGAGCAGCCGCTGATACGCCTCCGCGTGGGCTCGGTTCGCGCGGTCCCAGCCGGCCCAGGCGCCTTCGAGGAACGGCACCTGTTGCCAGGCGATCGATAGACCGCCCGACTTGGGAACGAATTCGCGGAATCGAGGGTGAAGCCGTGCGCCCCCGTCGAGCGCCACTTCCAGCCGCGCGTCGAGCGCCAGCTCGCCGAACTGCTTGGCGATCGGCCTGTCCCGCGAGTCGAAGTTGTAGGTGCCGGTGAGCACCGCGCGCCCCTTCTGGAAAAAGCCCACCGAGGGGTACCAGACCTGGGTCACCGGATGGTCGATCCAGCTGATGCCGCCGAAGATGCGGTCGCCGTCGAGATCCTCCCAAAAGCGCCGCTCGGCCTGCCAGCCGACCTTGCAGGAATTGCTGAGCGGCACCGCGCCAACCGCCGCGAGGAAAGCGGGCTCGAACGTCGAGGAGTCGAGGGCCTTGGTCAGCAGACGGAGCGGGATCGTGCTGATGCAGTAGTCCGCCTTGAACGGCTCCTGGCTGTTTTCGGTATAGACCTCGACCCCCGCGCTGCTGTTCTTGATTCGCCGTACGATCGCTCCCCGAAGGATCGTCGGCTCGCCGCCGACCGCCTTGGCGAGAGCGTCCACGATTCGTTGCATGCCGCCGACCGGCTCGAACAGCGTGTCCTGCCACAAGTAATCCTCGGGCTGGTAGAAGCGATGATCCCAAAACCGGGAGCGGAGGATCTCGGGCAGCTTGAGCGTTTCTTCGAGCGTGCCGGGGGTCACCACTCCCGGCTCGATGCTGTAACCGCTCCTCTGCGAGCCGTTGTACTTGCGCGTGGTCTTGTCGATTTTGCCGAACTCAACGAGCAGATCGCGCAACGCTTGGCGCTCGGCAGGGTTGATCTCTTCGTCCAAGCATTTCTTGGTGATCGCCTTGTCGAGTAGTTCCGAGACGTAGCCGCGGGTGTCGTTGGCCACCCGGCGGTTCGCGACGGAGGCGCGATTGAACCCCGCATTGGCCTGGAAACGGTTCGCCCGAGTCTCCATGATGTAGGGCTCAAGCGCCACGCCGAGCTCGGCACAAAGCGCGAGCAGGGCGGTGTGGTGGTAGGGGATTCGCCCGGGGCCAGCCTCGAAATAGAGCCCGGGGTCGTAGCGGCAGAACTGATCCGCGCGGCCGATCTGGCGGATCACGTTGCGCTTTTCCGCGGTGTCGCTGCTGACCGTGAAGTTCCGGCCGCCGATCCGATCCGACGCTTCGAGCACCCGAACGGTGGCGTTCGCCTTCTTCAGCCGATACGCCGCCGCGAGCCCGGCGACCCCCGCACCGAGGATCAACACCGACTTTCCGCTGCATTCGTCCGCGCCTAGCTCCAGCGGCGCAGCGGCCGCGGGGGTCGCCATCATCCCCATCGCCACCATCGTCTCGTAGACCGCCGAGGCGCCGCCGACGACGCCCACCATTTCGAGGAACCGTCTACGGGTAAGGGGGCCGCCCACTTTGCCGTCGTCGCCGTTCTCGCTCATGTCGATTCTCCTTCCTCCGCAAGGGAGAAAATTCCCCGCTCGACGCCGCAGTGACGGCGCCTTTTGGCGGGATGACTCGAAATGGAAAGGTCTACGGCGATGAAGGTAACACGCGGTGAGGCGATAGCCGAGAGGCAACGATGGTTGTCAGATGGTTGTCAGATGGTTGTCAGGACACCTCGCCCCGGCACTCCCCAAACCCGATCGAGACGAATCCTTCCCGCTCGCACCGTCCGGTAAAGCTCACCTCGTCTCCCGCTTCGAGGAATGCGCGGGTTTCGCCGGAGGGTAGGGCAATTGGCTCTTTGCCGCGCCAGGTCTTTTCGAGCAGGCAGCCGCGTTGCTCGGGCTCGGGGCCGGAGACGGTGCCGCTGCCGAGCAGGTCGCCGGGGCACAAGTTGCAGCCGTTGCTCGCGTGGTGGGTGACGAGCTGGGCCGGCGTCCAATAGAGCGAGCGAAAATTGGTTCGGCTGACGCGGACGGGGGAGAGGTACCGTTCGCGCATCGCCCGGCTTTGCAGGTGGACCTCTAGAGTGATCGATAGCGCCCCCTCGTCTCGATCGCCTGCCGCGTTCAGGTAAGGCAGCGGCGCGGGATCGCCCGCGGGGCGCGGGGCCGCCGGAACGCGAAACGGCGCGAGCGCCTCGATCGTCACAACCCACGGCGAGACCGTCGTGGCGAAGCTCTTGCCCAAAAACGGCCCGAGCGGCTGATACTCCCAAGCTTGCAGATCGCGGGCCGACCAGTCGTCGAGCAGCGACAGGCCGAAGAGGTGATCTTCTGCTCGCTCGATCTCGATCGGCTCGCCGAGCGCATTGCCCTTGCCGATCCAGACGCCCATCTCCAGCTCGTAGTCGAGCTGACGCGACGGGCCGAAGGTAGGGGCCTCGGCGTCCGGCGCTTTGCGCTGGCCGTTTGGCCGGTGGATGGGGGTGCCGCTTGGCACGATCGAAGACGAGCGTCCGTGATAGCCGATCGGCACCCACTTGTAATTGGGCAGGATTGGATTGTCGGGCCGGAACATCGAGCCGACGTTCGTCGCGTGATCGATCGAGGCGTAGAAATCCGAGTAGTCCCCGATCTCGGCGGGGAGCAACATCTCGACCTGAGCCAGGGGGTGGAGCAAGTTCGCGCGCGCCGCGTCGTCTGCTCCGAGCGGGTTGTCGGCTCGCAGCAGGGTGAACAGCTGGCGCCGCAGCGTCCGTCGCGGGGCGGTGCCCAATCCCATCAAAGCATTGAGCGAGCGACTCAGGCAGGCGTTCGAGATTTCGTCCGAGACGGCCAGGCGGCCGGATTCGATCGCGGCGGGCAGGTCGAGCACCCGATCGCCGATCGCGACGCCGATTTGTGGCGCTTCGGTTCCGCGGCGGAAGACTCCGAACGGCAGGTTCTGGAGCGGAAAGTCAGTGCCGGCAACGTTCGCCGAAGCAACCAAGCTCAGCACCGCCGGATCGTGGGTCTCGTCGAGCCTGGATTCGTTCACGGGTGCTCCTCTTGAATTTGGGTGTCGAACGCGAGAATTTCTTCCACCGGCTCGGTGAACGAGCAGGAACCGATCGAGCGGCAGAAATCGCGGCGGGCGGTGGCGATCTCGAAGGTCGAAAGGCGAACCTCGCGCCAGGTGATCGCGCCATCTTCGATTTGCAGATCCCCGCGACCTTCGCCGGAGAGAAGCGCGAGCGCTTCGCTCCGTGGCCGGCCGGACCAGAGGGCGGTGGCGGCGAGGAAGACGTTCAGGTAGCCGAACATCGTGGCGTAGGGGCTTTCCGGCTCGTAGGTGAGTGGCGCCGCGCCGCGGAGCGCGTGGTGCAGGCCGGCGGTCGCCTTCCAGGGAACAAGGGCCTGAGTGCACGCCGTAAGGAAAGCGAGCACGGCGTCGGGCGAGGGAAAGGCTTTCGCTTCGAGGCCGCCGGTCCGGATTTTGGCGCAGGCGCCGTTTCGAGCGATTGTGGCGAGTAGTTGACCGAAGTCCGGCGCTTGGATCGGCAGCTCGAAATAGATCTCCTGCGCGGCCGGCACGAGGGGGCGCAGGCGCTCGATCGTTTCGGCGGTATCGGCCGGTGTTTCGAAGGCGCCGATCTCGACTGCCGTTCGGTCCGCCGCGAAGGCTTGGGCGGTCGCCAGATCCTCTTCCGCCGTCTCATGGCCGAGCAGAACGGAGAGAGACCAGCGCCCGTCTCGATCCTCGGCGGACAGTTCGTCGAAGGCCTCGCCGAACTCCTCAAGGCGTTGGGCAGGCACGACGAAGCGGCCGAGCCACTCGGCCACTCCTGGGTGCGCGGGGGGGGCCCCCCCCCCCGCGGGGGGGGGGCCCCCCCCCCCCCGCGGGGGGGGGTTTTGGGGGTTGGGCGCCCCCCCCCGCCGCCGCCGGCCCCCCCGGGGGGGCAGGCCCCCCGCGGGGGG
>JBBRUC010000341.1:0-4279 GCA_038248205.1 Thermoanaerobaculia bacterium | reverse complement strand
GCGGCCGGCTGTTCGCACCCGAGGGGTACCGGCCGGGCGAGGTGGTGCGCCATGCCGGGTTGCCGTCGGCGGAAATTCCGCTCGGCGCTTTCACCGCCCGCGGCGCCTGGCGCCATGAAGCCGAATATCTGGAGAGCGCCGAAGCGGGGGCCGAGATCGAACTGCGCTACGAAGCCGCCGGGGTGAACCTGGTGCTCGATCGGGGCGGGCGCGCCGAAGTTTTGCTCGATGGAGCGCCGGTGCTGGAGGCGGAGCGGGGACCGGACGTCGCCCCCACCGCGGCCGGCGGTACGGCCGCCACCTGGGAACGGGGGCGGATGGTCCGCCTGATCGACGGCGCGCCGGGAGAACATCGCTTGACGATTCGCTTTCCCGCGCCCGGTGCCCGGGCCTATGCCTTCTCGTTCGGCCGCTGCGGATAGGGGGCGAGGGAGCCGGGTGCGCTAGACTGGTCTCCTCGTCACTCTGCGGTCTGGGAGCCTATAGCGCGCGTGCAATTGCGATTCGTCACATACAACATCCACAAGGGGATTGGGATCGATCGCCGTTTTCGGCTGGAACGGATCGCCGAGGTGATCTCCCACTACTCTCCAGATGTCGTGCTTCTCCAAGAGGTGGACCAGGGGGCGCCGCGGTCGCGTGGGCTGGATCTGTCGGTCGAGCTGTCGGCCGCGCTCGGCCTGCCGCGGGTCGCCTTGGGGCTCAACGTCGAGCTGAAGCAGGGCAAATACGGCAACGCGATCCTCTCCCGGTTTCCGATCCTCGCCGCCCGCAACATCGATCTGACGATGCCCGAGAGCTGGATTCGCCGCGGCTGCCAACACGCCTCGCTCGATCTCGGCCGCAGCCGCCGGCTCGAAGTCTTCAACCTGCACCTCGGCCTTTCGGCGCGCGAGCGGGCGCTCCAGGTGGCGGAGCTCGTGCGATCGTCCGAATTCCGCCGCGCCCTGCCGCATGCGCCGACGGTGATCGGCGGCGATTTCAACGATTGGCGCTCGCTGCTGCTGCCAACCTTCACCGAGAGCCTGGGCTTTCGCTGCGCCACCGAGCGCGACCACGGCCGGCGCCGGGTGATACCGACCTACCCTTCGTTTTCGCCCCAAGGGGGGCTCGATCGCATCTACTATCGCGGTCCGGTGTCGCTGGTGAGCGCGCAGGCGTCGCGGCTGCGCCTCGCCCGTCTGGCGAGCGACCATCTACCGGTGATCGCCGAGTTCACCCTCGACGGCCCGGCCAAAACCTCCTGAGCGTTCCCGCCCGGCCCCCGGGTTAGGATCGTCAGAGACAGGAGACGTACCCAGATGTCCGACGAACGAAAGTATCGGCACCGCGGCTACCAGAGTAGCGACGACTCTAGCAACGAGCGCAAGAGTTCGCAGGCGCCGCCGACGAAAAAAGACGGGCCGCGGGGCCGGGGACTGGGCGCTCCCACCGAGACCGTGTTTCGCTGCGTCGCGTGCAACCACAAGCGGGTGATCGCCGATCCGATCGAGATCGAAACCAACTGCGCGGGCTGCGGCGCACCGCTTCATGCCTGCGCCAACTGCGTCTCGTTCGATCCCGGTAGCCGCTTTGAATGTCGGCGGTGGGAGGAGGTTCCGGTGCGCGTGGTCAAGAAGCGCGACCGTAACGACTGCGCGTTGTTCGAGCCTAAGACCACGAGCGAATTTGCCGCGGAGCGCGCTCCTTCCAAGCCCGGCAAGCCGAGCGAGGCGCGCTCGGCGTTCGATGCCCTGTTCAAGAACATCTGACGATCTAGAGGAGATTTCCGATGAAATTGAGTTCCCGTCGTTGCGCCGCCGCTGTCGGCCTCGTCGCCCTCTTGTCCGCCGCGCTCGCGGCACCGATCCCCGTCCGGGCCGCCGATACGCAGCTGGGCGCCGAATCTCCTGAAAAGGTGGTCGAGCGGATGCGCCGGTCGGCGGAAACGAAGGACTTCCGCGAACTCGCCGCCTGCCTCGCCCCCGAGCCGCGCAAAGAGCTGGCGCAGATGATCTGGATGGGCGCCACGATGATGGTCGGCATGGCGACCACGATGGGTACGATGGGTACCGAGATGGCCGAAGGAATCTCCGCCGCGCTCGGCGCCGAGGGCGAGGGCGCGGCCCAGGCCGACGCGGACGCCAAGCCGGCGAAACCGAAAGTCGATCCCAAGCTCGCAGCGCTCGCCGAACGCTATGACGCCGTGGCGAAAAAGCATGGCCTGCCCGGGCTCAAGGACGACGACGACGCGGACGTCGACCCCGCAGCGCTGTTCGCCAAAATCGACGCGGTCGAGGTCGTGGGGGACTTTGGTGCGCTGCTCGACGGGATCGGGGAGGCGACCGGCGAACCCGCCTCCGGGCCGCCGGTGCCCGAGGGCAAGCTCGAAGAGCTGAAGATCGAAGGCGACCGGGCGACCGCCAAGCTCGACGGCGAAGCGGTGACCTTCGTCAAGCTCGACGACCGCTGGTTCATCGCCGAGCTGCCGAAAAAGCCGGGCGCCGGGCAGTAGGGTCGAACCCCGAGATCGGCTTGACCCTGCCGGTAGTGTGGTGATATTTAACCAACAAATTGCAGTTTCCCAGCTCCTGGCAGGTCTACTCGTTTGTGAGGATCGTCCGATGCCTACAACGCGCACCGTCCTTCGTACCGGCTTGGCCCTCGTTCTCGCCGCTCTCACTTCGGGGGCGCTGTTCGCCGCCGCGCCGCAGCCGATCGTCGGTCGCGCTGCCCGTTTCGGCGTTTCCCGGCCGGTCAGCGAGTTGGCGCGCGAGCCGATCAACGTCCTGCGGCTCGGCAAGGACGGCGAGGCACGCGGCGGCGAGGAAGAGGAGATCAACGAGCAGAACACCGAGATCATCAAGCGGGTGGTCGCGGGTGCCGGCGCGGGAGCGAGCGCGCTGTTTCTTGATCCGACGGTTCCCGCTGCCATGGCCTCCGGACACCTCCGGGTGATCCCCCCGCCGACGTCAACTTTTGACGGCGTCAACAGCACCTCCGGCATCCTGCCGCCGGACACCAACGGCGACGTCGGCCCGAACCACTACGTTCAGACCACCAACTCCTCGACCACCGCGATCACCGCGGTCGGCATCTACAACAAGGCGACCGGCGCCCTGGTGGTGCCGATCTTTTCGCTCGCCTCGCTGTTCGCGAGCCTCGGCGGCGCCGACCCCTGCGCCACCAACGACGACGGCGACCCGATCGTCCTGTACGACTCGTTCGCCGACCGTTGGTTGATCAGCCAGTTCGTGATCGGCACGGCGCCCACCCGCCAGTGCATCGCGATCTCGCAGACCGGCGATCCGACCGGCGCCTACTACGCCTACGACTTCGCGATGCCGAACGCGAAGCTCAACGACTACCCGCATTTCGGCGTCTGGCACAACGCCTACTACATGGCCGACAACCAGTTCACCGGCAACGCGTTTACCGGCGGCGGCGCCTTCGCCTTCGATCGCACCAAGATGGTGGCGGGCGACCCGACGGCCACCTACATCTACTTCGACATCTTCAACATCGACCCGAACGCGGGCGGCATGCTGCCGACCGACGCGGACGGCGTCGTGCCGCCGCCGCCGGGACTCAACCAGCTCTTCTTCGAGTACCGCGCCGACGAGTTCGGCGACCCGATGGATGCGCTGCGCATCTATGAGTTCGCCCCCGATTTCGCCGTTCCGGCCAACTCGACTCTCACCGTGCGTCCGGATCTGGCGCTTATCCCCTTTGACGCGCGCAGCCCCAACTCGCGCGCCAACATCGAGCAGTCGGGCGGAGCGGCCCTCGATTCGATCTCCGATCGGCTGATGCACCGGCTCCAGTACCGCAACGTCGGTACCCTCGCCGCCCCGGCCAACCGCTGGGCCGGCAATTTCACGGTCAACGTCAGCGGCGTCAACCCGACCACCGCCGGTACCTACCAGGCGGCCCCGCGCTGGTTCATCCTCCAGAGCGCCGGTACGGCACTGCCCACCGTGCTCGACCAGGGCACCCACGCTCCCGACGCCGGCAACGGCGCGACCGGTGCCAACCGCTGGATGGCGTCCGCGGCGCTCGACAACCAGGGCAACCTGGGTGTCGGCTTCTCGCGCTCCAGCACGACGCAGCGGGCCGACATCATGATCGCCGGCCGCCTGGTGGGCGATGCGGCCGGTTCGCTGGCTCAAGGCGAGACGGTGATGTTCGCCGCCGCCGGTTCGCAGACTTCGACCTCCAACCGCTGGGGCGACTACAGCGCGATGGCCGTCGATCCGGTGGACGACTGCACCTTCTGGTACACCCAGGAGTACTACTCGGT
>JBBRUC010000340.1:0-4288 GCA_038248205.1 Thermoanaerobaculia bacterium | reverse complement strand
GTTGTTTCGACACAGTCTCCTCCCTCGAGGGTGCTAGGATTTAAACCACGTTCAGCAGTTGGAGCCTTGTATTCTTACTCGTCGCCTCCCTCGCGGGGGCGTGGATTGAAACATGTGGCAAATGGGCCTCACGGCCGGTGAGCCGGATGTCGCCTCCCTCGCGGGGGCGTGGATTGAAACTCCGATTGATTTCGCACGGTCGGCGGCAGTGGCGACGTCGCCTCCCTCGCGGGGGCGTGGATTGAAACTCCATCTGGGGACGGAATCCTGCGACGCTTCCGCGTCGCCTCCCTCGCGGGGGCGTGGATTGAAACTACGTGAACCAGCGCGACCCAGAGGAGCTGGAGCGTCTCACGGCCGAGCTGGTCCAGTACGCCCTCGGGCTGGAGCGTTGAACCGCCGGGCTGACGTTCAACTCACCCCAACGACAAGTTCCTTCGCGTCTCGGAGCGTACCTTCCCGAGGCCGGCGAATCGGCGAGGGCCGCGCCCGAGTTCGCCGCCGCCGGCCGGAAGATCGGTCGCGCCGGCTGCGAATCGGCTCGCGCCAATCGCGAATTCGCTCGCACCTTCCGGGAATCCGCCGATGCTCCTGACCAGATCGTTCGAGCCCCTCAGGAGATCACTGGTGTCTCCCCAAAATTGGTTGAAGTCACAGAGAAAATCACTGAAGTCACCGAGAAAGTCACCGAAGTCACCGAGAAAATCACCGAAGTCACCGAGAAAGTCGTTCTCGCCACCGAGAAAATCGAATTCGGGTGCCAGAGCGAGGCAATTTCCCGTGGCTTCGGGCCCTTGTTGCGTGACTTCGCCGGCCTGTTGATTTGGTTTAGAGCTTCCGGCCTAAGTGCGATCCCCCGCGCAGCCCGCGCTTCCTACCGAGCCGTTCTGCGGGCGGCCACGTCCCAGCCATCAACGAACAGCCGGTTGCGCCGCTTGCCGGTCAGCTCGCGAACGATCCGGATGCAGGAAAACTGAATAGAGAATCTCGCTAGTAAGGCTTGAAGCAGGCGCGGACTTTGGCGAGGGCTTGAACCGGCGGAGCCGTGCGTAGTAGAGGTAAAGGTCAGCTTGCCGCCTTTCCATGCCAGGCTGTCGACGAGGCCTTGCCGCCCCTACCGGCTGCCCGGCACGAACTGCGGCGTCGGGTTAAACTCCCCGGCAAATTTCGGAGGGTTCCATGACCAGCAGAATGCCCGGCCGCACCGTCTGGGGGATGAACGGCTATCAATGGACGGTTCTCTTCGCCGCCTGGCTCGGCTGGGGCTTCGACGTCTTCGACGGCCTGCTGTTCAATTTCGTCGCACCCAACTGCGTCCCGACCCTTCTCGGGCTCACCATCGGCTCGCCCGAGGCGAAGGCGGCGACGCTGCGCTGGACGGGGCTCCTGACCTCGGTGCTGCTGGTCGGCTGGGCGTTTGGCGGCATCGTGTTCGGCCAGATCGCAGATCGAATCGGCCGCACGCGCACTCTCCTCTTCACCATGGTTCTGTACGCCTTCGGCACCGCGGCGTGCGCGTTTGCACCGAACATCTGGGTTCTGCTCCTCTTTCGCCTGATCGCTTCCTTGGGGATCGGCGGTGAGTGGGCGGCCGGTGCGGCGATGGTCGCGGAGGTGGTGCCGGAAAGGCGGCGGGTCGAGGCCGGCGCCCTGCTCTATACCTCGGCCCCGATGGGGCTGTTCCTCGCCACCTACGTCAACTACCGGATCGCGGGCGATTGGTTCCGTTCGACACCCGAGACCTCCTGGCGCTACGTCTTCCTCTGCGGGCTGATCCCGGCCGCTGTCGCCTTCCTGGTCCGCCTGTTCATCAAAGAGCCGGAGCTGTGGAAGAACGCCGCGGCCAAGGCCGCACCGCCGCGCTTGGCCGAGCTGTTCGACGCCGATCATCGACGGCTCACCCGCTCCGGGTTTCTCATGGCGGTCGTGGCACTCGTCACCTGGTGGAGCTGCAACGCGTTCATTCCAGTGATCGCGACCGGTTTGGCGCAGACCTCCGCCGCGCTACAGGGGCTTGAACGCTCGGCGACGCTCGCGCTGGTCGAAGGATGGAAGCGCCTGGCGACCAACTACTTCAACCTGGGCGGGCTGATCGGCACACTGCTCACCATCCCGTTCGCCAAGTATCTTGGGCGCAAGACGATGTTCGGCCTCTACTTCTTGGCCTCCGGAGCGGCGATCCTCGCGACGTTCGGACTTAACCTCGAACCCACCACACGGCTCGCTATGTATTTTTTCATCGGACTCACTGTCTTCGGCGTCTTCGGTAGCTTCACCTACTACCTGCCGGAGCTTTTTCCCACCCGCCTGCGCGGCACCGGAGCGGGCTTCTGCTACAACGTCGGCCGCATCCTCGCGGCGATCGGCCCGATCCTCGTCGGCACTATCGCCGCCCGCGGCGCCACCAGCGCACTCTCCGCCCTGTTCTACGTCGGCTTCGTACCACTGGTCGGCCTCGCGCTGCTGCCGTGGGTGGTGGAGACCAAGGGGCGGGTGTTTTCCTGACCGGCTCTGGCTAGGACACGACCCTCCTGCGGGATCACTCTTCCCTCCTGCGGGATCACTTCTTCCCTCCTGCGGGATCACTGTAAGTCCTCGCCCTCCCCCGTAGGCGAGGCGACAGCTCCACTCGAGCGAGTCCGGACGTTCTTAGCTGACGCTGAGCTGGGAGGGGAGCGTGACCGCGCCGGGTGTTTTCAAGGCGGCAGTGATCGCTTCGCGCAGGTACTTTTCGGGCTTGAGACCACAGAGCTTGGCGGTTCCGATCAGGGTGTAGAAAAGGGCGGAGACCTCGGTGCCACGCTGGGAGTGGGAGCCGTAGTGATTCTTGCGACCCACCACAAGATCTCGCAGCGCCCGCTCCGCTGGATTGTTGTCCAACGGCACGGTGGAGTTCTCAAGGAAATGCGCCAGACCGTCCCAATGCCGAAGCATGTAGGCCAGCGCTTTGCCAAATTCGTCGCGCCGGAGCCCGCCTTGAGCGTACGCCCAGGTTCGGATTTCTTCGAGGATCGGCCCGGCGCGTTCTTGCCGGAGAGCGAGATGGATCTTCGGGTCCTCTCCCGCCTCCAGCGCGATCACTTTCTCGGTCTCGTAGAGCGCGCGAATCCGTTCAAGGATCCAGTTCCGCCGGGAGTCCTTGTCGGGGACATCGTCGCGAAACTTCCGCAGTACGTGAGCCCAGCAGTGCGCCAAGTGATATCCCGGGGAGTCAGGGTCTCTGCCCCGCGCAAGCTGTTTGTAGACCTGGTAGCCATCGGCGACCACCGTTCCCTGGTACCCGGCAAAGAGGTAGCGCCCCTCGGCCTCCGATTTCGAGCTGGCGATGCGGATCCAGACCGCCTTAGGGTTACAGATCAGCCAGGCCGTCCACTTCGGCTTTCCGTTGTCTCCGATTTGGAGCCAGCCTCTCTCGTCGGCGTGGAGCAGCGCCTGCGCCTTCAGCCAAGCGCCGATCGCTTCGTAGGTCGGTCGAAGCAACCGCGCTCGGCTTCCGGCAGCTCATGGACTTGCTCGACCAGCGGGAGATTCGCTTGCGGGCTCGGGCCGTGCCCCGGCTGGTCGGCGCGTCGCGACGTCTGCTTCTCGGTCCTTTCGGCAGGACCGTCGAGAGCCTTTTGCAGAGCCGCCCGAGGAAACGAGAAGTCCACCTGGGACATCGTCTCGCCACGCAAACGGGCATTCTCGAAGGCCAGATCCTTGACTCTTTCCTGCAGCTGGTCGACCGTACGATCGAGCAGCACGGCGACTCGCCGAAGCTGCTCGGGATCTTGAATCTGGTCGATCTTCAGCACCCGGATATTCTATCGCAAATCGCTTCCAATAATCTTTCTTTTCGGATCAATTTGTGGCGGCGAAAGGCTTCGTCGGCCGACCTCGCGACACCCTTCCAGGAAGAGGGAAAGCTCGCTGGTCGAGATCTCGATCCGCCCGTCGCGAAGACGCTCCCAAAGCGCTGCGAAACGTCCCTGCTCCAAGCGCTTCGAGTAGATGCACAGGCCGGTACCGTCCCACCACAAAACCTTGGCCCGGAGGCGGTCCCGGCTCACGAAGAGGCAGAGGTCGCCGCTCGTCGCCTCCGCGCCTAGGTGCTCGGCCACCAGCGCCGCCAGGCCGTCGAATCCGTTTCGCAGGTCCGCGGGCGAGGCGTGAGCGAAAACTCGGCCGGTACGACCCAACGCGATCATCCGAGCGCCCCCAGGAGGGCCACCAGATCGCCGATCGAGAGGCCTTCCACCCGCGCACCAGACGGCATCACCAGCACGGGCTGACTCGATGCGGTCTCCGG
>JBBRUC010000339.1:0-4325 GCA_038248205.1 Thermoanaerobaculia bacterium | reverse complement strand
TCGACTTGAAGGAATCGACTCTCGCCGAATCGGGGGACTTCCTCTTGGCGCGCCAAGAGGGGGCGGTGACCGACGAGCACATCCTCGGTGACCTCGGCGACCTGGTCCTCGGGCGGATCGAGGGGCGCCGGAGCCCGGACGAAAATCACCCTCGCGAAACTCCTCGGGCTCAGCGTCGAGGATCTGGTCGCGGCCCTCCATGTCTATAGGAAGGCGATCGACCGAAGAAAGGGTACCGCATGGGATTCGGACGGGAGGGAGTCTTGAGTCCCACGGGAGCGCTCGCCGCGCCTACCCTCGAACAGATCCGCGCCGCCCGGGAGCGCCTGGCCGGGATCGTTCGCCCGACACCGCTGATCCGCCTGCCTCTCGGGGGGTGTTAGACGGTGGCGAAGTACCTCCGCCCGAGATCTGACTGAAGCTCGAAAACCTTAAGCCGACAGGACAAAAAGCCGATCCGGCCGAGTTCACCCCCCAATTCTTCCCGGTGACCAGCTCGACGCTCCCGCGAAGCGCTGTTCGCCTCGCCGCCACCGCACCGCAGTGCCCCAACACGTTTGGGCTGAGCGCGCACAGGAATATTCTGGACGGCGCCACCGGTCGGCGGGGCCGCATCACCGGTGTGCGGAACCTAGACAGCAGTGCTCTGGGCCAGCGCACCGATGAGCTAGAGCGTGACGGCAGTTCTCTGCGCCAGCGCACCGGTGAACTGGAGCGTGACAGCAGTGCCCTGGGCCAGCGCACCGATGAGCTGGAGCGTGACGGCAGTGCCCTGGGCCAGCGCACCGATGAGCTGGAGCGTGACGGCAGTGCCCTGCGCCAGCGCACCGGTGAGAGGGAGCGTGACAGCAGTGCTCTGGGCCAGCGCACCGGTGGGCTGGGGCGTGACAGCGGTGCTCTGGGCCAGCGCACCGGTGGGCTGGGGCGTGACAGCGGTGCTCTGAGCCAGCGCACCGGTGATCTGGAGCGTGACAGCGGTGCTCTGGGCCAGCGCACCGGTGATCTGGAGCGTGACACCAATGCTCTGGGCCAGCGCACCAGTAGGCGGGTCCGTCACACCGGTGAGACGAGCCGTACGAGGAGTGTGTCCGGCCGAAACACCGGCCCGGCAACGCTACAAACCGGCAAGGGCGAAGCCGAAACCGCTGTCCGCTCTCCACTATCTGCTCTCGGTCGCGGGAACAGCCCTCGCGCACTTCTCGCCAGGAGGTCGTCAAGCAGGATCGGTCCGACGCGGGCAAGATCGACCTGTGGCAGGGCACGAACCAGAACCTTCGGGGGGCAGGTCCCCGCATTCCGGAGGCCGGCGTGCTCCTTGCCGAATCACGACACAGGGAGGACCGCTGCCCCCAAAAGTTACTCCTGTATTTCAACGACAATCTTAATCGAGAACGGCTCCTTCTCGAAGAGCTCGACCTGTGCCTCGGTCACCGGGACAATGAGCTTCGGTGTCTTCGTGCTTGAAGACCCCCACACGCCGAGCTTGCTGGCCGCGTTGTCGGCGCCGATCGTCAAGTCATCCCAGAATCGGGTCGCCAGCACCTCGCCAATTTGCGTGGTGGCAGTAATGGTCAAGTCGATGTCTTGCCGAAAGTAGTCCGTCGCGATCGTTGGTGCGACAACATAGATCATCGCCGCGCCCTTCGGCCATGCATTCACTTCGTCCAGCATCGTCCTCTTGAGGTCCCCTCCGAGCGGTCTCGGCCGACGCGTCACCGTGAGCCGAGCGACATGCGCCTTATCGCAAACATAGAGATCCGTGCCCTTGATTTCCAGCATCGCGCTCTTGTCACGAATGCCAGGCCTTATGGCTGGCATCGTGGCTTGAATCACCATTGGATTCGGGACTTCCGTTTGATCGGAGTGCGAGAGGTCGGCGGGGGTGCCCTGCCGGACTTGGAGCCCACCTGAAGCCGTGATACCAACTCCCGATGTGCCCGGCGGCGTGCCTGGCGCCACAGACCGGCGGTTCAGATTCTCGCGCGCGAGCGGCCGTAGCGTAGAACCTGCATGCCGAGGATCGGCCCGGCTTTGAACATTTCGTGCCCGCTCGGGCGCCGAGTAAAGAGGGCGCCCAGATCCAAATCGGAGCCTGGGCGATCGGTTCCCTTGGCGGCGGAGCCATAGAGCCAGAGCACCTCGAGACCGAACTGCTGATCGAGAGATGCCGCGGCGCGCCGCCAAGCCTCCGGGTCGATGTCCATGATCGGTATCGTAGCAGCCACCGGCCCCGCGAGCGATTGAAATCGCTCGCTACGTTACGGCGTCCCTGGCGGGACGCTCACGGCACGTAGCGCTCAACCTCTCCGTTTATTCGGCGGACCCAGCAACTCGTCCCGTAGGGACGACGTAATCTAGCGAGGGGTTTCAACCCCTCGCAACCCCGTCGACGCCGACCTCAAACCGAAACGGCCGACGCCGGCTCCCCCGCCGCCTTCGCTTTTGCCATCGCCACCAGGTCGAACGCTTCGCGGCGCATCTTGTTGTGGTGGGCGTCTTCTTCCGGATAGTAGGGCCGGTAGCCGAGGCGCTTTTCGTCGAAGGTGTAGGGCTTCATCAGATCGGCTTTGCCGACGATCGACTGGTCGCGGTGGAAGTAGGCCATGTCGTAGTTGTTCGACATGATGATCGCCTCTTCCGGGCAGGCGTCGACGCAGAAGCCGCAGAAGACGCAGCGCAGCATGTCGATCTCGTAAACCACCGGGTACTTCTCGATGTTAACGTCCGGATGCTCCCCCGCTTCGATGTTGATGCATTCGGCCGGGCAGTTCGCGGCGCAGAGAAAACAGGCGACGCAGCGCACCGAGCCGTCGGGCCGGGTGGTGAGAATGTGGTGACCGCGGTAGCGGTGGCTGTATTCGCGCCGCTCTTCCGGGTAGTTGATCGTCGGCATGCCCTTCGGATTGATCAGGTTCTTCACGAAGTGGCGCATGGTGACGAACAGCCCGGTCAGCAAAGGCAGATAGAGCTTCTCGGCGAGCCCCATTTTGTAGGGAGTCACCTTGGTGGGAATCGTGATCGAGTCCCCGTTTGGCATCTTCATCGTTCGAGCTCTCCCGCGATGACGTTCAAACCGCCCAACGAGACGATGGCGTCAGAGACCGAGCCGCCGTTGATCAATCGGGAGAAGGTCGAGAAGATCGGGAAACAGGGGGGCCGGCACTTCAGGCGGTACGGTTTCGACGAGCCGTCGCTGATCGCGTAGAAACCGAATTCGCCATTCGCCCCTTCGACCGCCTCGTAGACTTCGCCCGCCGGAACCTGAATGCCGTCCATGATCAGCTTGAAGTGATAGATCATGGCTTCCATCTGGTTGTAGCAGGCGTCTTTGGGCGGCAGAGCGATATGCGGATCTTGGATGACGAACGGACCTTCCGGCATGCCGCGGTCGAGCAGCTGGCGGATGATCTTGAGCGACTCGCGGATCTCCATCATGCGGATGCGGAAGCGGTCGTAAACGTCGCCACCGGTCAAGACCGGCACTTCGAAATCGACCGTGTCATAAAGGTCGTAGGGCTTGGCGCGGCGCAGGTCGAGCCCGACGCCGCTCGCGCGGAGGCAGGGGCCGGTCCAGCCCCAGTTGATCGCCTCTTCGCCCGAGATCGCGGCGACACCCACCGTGCGGTCGATCCAGATCCGGTTCTTGTTGATCAGCGCTTCGCAGTCGTCGATGAACTTCGGGATCGTTTCGAGCAGCTTGCGCGAGCGGGCGACGAAATCGGTCGGTAGGTCTTGCGCCAAGCCGCCGATACGCCCGTACGATACCGTCAGGCGCGCGCCGCAGCACGACTCGATCAAGCCGTAGATCTCCTCGCGCGGCTGGAACAGATACCAGAAGTTGGTGAGCGCCCCGGCGTCGACCAGCGTCGCGCCGTTGCAGACGCAATGGTCCATGATGCGGGAGAACTCGGTGAGGATCGTCCGCGCCCAGACCGCGCGAGGCGGCGCTTCGACCCCCAAGAGCTTCTCGACCGTCTTGCAATAAGCGACGTTGTTGATGAACGCCGAGCAGTAGTTCAGCCGGTCGGTGTAGGGAATGATCTGCTGCCAGTTGTGGGTCTCGGCCATCTTTTCAAAGCAGCGATGGAGATAACCGATCTCGACGTCAGAGGCGATGATCGCTTCGCCGTCGAGCACCGCCATCAGCCGGAACGTGCCGTGCATCGCCGGGTGCGAGGGGCCGATGTTGATCGCCATCCGCTCGAACAGGTCGTCCTCGCCATCGGGCAGATCGAAGTGCGGCTTGTAGATGTCGGCCTCGGTCAGAATCCAGCGTCGCGCCGGGTCGTAATCCTTACGCAACGGATGCCCTTGGAACGCCTCGT
>JBBRUC010000338.1:0-4336 GCA_038248205.1 Thermoanaerobaculia bacterium | reverse complement strand
GGCGCCGAAGATCGCGGCGGAGAAATCCGAGCCCTCGAAGCCGAGCGTCGTGGTGATCCCGTCGAGCGTCCGGCCGACGTAGCCGCCGACCACCGGAATCTCCCCCTGATCGAGCTTCGGCAGGATGGTTTGCCGGAGGCGGGCTTTGGTTTCCGGGTAGAGCGGTCGGGCGCGGGTGAACGAATCGTCGGTTACCAGCACCTCGCGGCAATCGACGAACCGGGCGGGTATGCCGGCGCGCCGTAGCGCGAGGCTCACGATCTCGCTCGAAAGGAGCTCGCCGAAAGAGACCACGGCGTCTGCCAGGCGCGGCGTCACCTCGCCCGCGGCGCCAACCTGGGCGAGAACGGCGTCGAGCTGCGAAAACCAGCGGTCGAGCAGGCCAGAAAATTGCGCTCGCTCGTCGGGTCGGGCGACCGCCGCCCCCACCGACTCATGAAACGAGCGGATTGTTCCGCGCCGGCTCGCGACCAGGCCGGAATCGCCCTTTGCGGCGGCGTCGCTCACCGCGAGCAGCGACCGGGTCGTACGAGCCATCGCCGAGACTACCACCAGCGGTCGGCGATCGAGGCGGTCGTGGACGATCCCCACCACCCGCTCGATCTCGGGCGCGGCGGCGAGCGAACTGCCGCCGAACTTCATCACGATCACAGCAGGTTCTCGGCGTGAATCAGCTCGGCGTTCAGGATCGCGGCACCAGCCGCGCCGCGGATCACGTTGTGGGAGAGCGCGGTGAAGCGGACGCCGAGGATCGGGCAGGGGCGCAGCCGGCCGACGGTGGTCGCCATGCCGCGGTCGGCCGCCGCGTCGCGGCGCGGTTGCGGCCGGTCGGGCGCATCGGTGCGGTGGATCGGCCGCGCGGGAGCGGACGGGAGGTTGCGCTCCTGCGGCCGGCCGCGAAAAGTATCGAGCGCCTGCGCGAGGTCGGCCAGGGGAGGGGCGGCCCTAAGGCCGACGCTCGCGGTCACCATGTGGCCGTCGATCACCGGAACCCGGTGGCAGTTGGCGGCGACCTGGGCCGGCAGAGGCTCGATCCGTTCGCCGTCTCGGCTCAGGCGGCCGAGGATCTTCACCGTTTCACGGGCGAACTTCCCTTCTTCGTCGCCGCCGATGTAGGGGATCACGTTGCCCAGGATGTCGAGCGAAGGCACACCCGGATACCCGGCGCCGGAAGCGGCTTGGAGGGTGCTCGCGAGAACCTTTTCTACCCCGAAGGAATGCCAGGCGGCGAGCGGCATCACGAGAACCATCGCGGCGCAGTTCGGGTTGGTGACGATCGCCCCGGACCAGCCCCGGATGCGGCGCTGGACGGCGAGCAGGGCGAGATGCTCCGGGTTGATCTCGGGCACCAACAGCGGCACGTCCTCGGCCATCCGAAAATGGCTGGAGTTGGAAACCACGAAATGACCCGCCTGGGCGAACGCCTGTTCGATCGCGCCCGCCTGCTCGCCGGCCATTGAGGAAAAGACGAGCCGCGGACCTTCACCCGGCGTGCACTCGGCGACGGTCATCTCGGCGATCCGCGCCGGGATCGGCGTATCGAGCTGCCAGGATGCGGCCTCGGCGTAGCGCTTTGCCACGCTTCGATCGGAAGCGCCGAGCCAGGCGACCTCGAACCAGGGGTGGCCTTCGAGCAGCTGGATGAAGCGCTGGCCGACCGTGCCGGTGGCGCCCAGGATGCCGACTTCGATCTTCTTTGCCATCGTGTTGGTTCCACCGCGGGAAGGGACGGCCTCAGGCGCCGCCCGACCGAAGATCCTAACTCAGCCGACCGGTGACGCCTCCCGCCGCGACCCCGATCAGATCTGCCTCGGCGAACGTTCCGGCGCGATCCGCCGCTTCCCGGCAGAGCACGCGGAGGTAGTCGCCGGTGAGCCCTTGGCCGATCGGTCCCTCGGGCCCCTGTCGAGGGTTCTCCCACAGGACGTTGACACGGCGGCCGATCTGCCGCGAGGCGTGTTGCCCTTCCGCTTCGGCCGCGAGGGCGACGAGCCGGGCGTTGCGCTCGCGAATCGTCGCTACAGGCAACTGGCCGGGCAGGTCTGCCGCCTCGGTTCCAGGGCGAGGAGAGTAGGGAAAGGCGTGGATCTTAGCGAAGTCCGATCGGGCGACGAACGCGAGGCTCTGCTCGAAGTCCTCTTCGGTTTCCCCCGGAAAGCCGGCGATTACGTCGGTGGTGATCGCCATCCCCGGGACCGCCGCGCGGATCTCGCCGAGCAACTCGGCGTAGCGTTCGGGCGAGTAGGGTCGCCGCATCCGCCGCAAAGTGCCCGCGGCGCCGCTCTGGAGCGACAGGTGAAGGTGCGGGCAAAGGCGCGGGTCGCCGAACCGCGGCAGGAGCCGCCGGTCGAATTCCCAGGGAGCGATCGAGGAGAGGCGAAGTCGCGTTGCCCGCGGGTTGCAAGGCAGCGCATCGAGCAGGGCCGCCACCAGGTCGGGCAACCGCAATCCCTGCCAGCGGTAGGAGGAGATCTGCACCCCGGTGACCACGACCTCGGGGGCTCCCGCGCGCTCCGCGGGGCAGAGCGCGCGAAGGTCGCCGAGCACCTCCGGCAGCGGCCGGCTCCGCTGTCCGCCGCGCACCGAGGGAATGATGCAGAAAGCGCAGCGCATGCTGCAGCCGTCTTCCACTTTGAGGAACGAACGCGTCCGGCCGGGCTCCGGCGCAGAGCAGGGAATCTCGAGGTCGATCAGCGGGTCCTGGCTCCGTTTGGCTCCGCTCGGCTCCTTCGTGTGCGCGCCTGCGGCGCTGCCAGTCGCCTGCGCGAGCCAAACGGAGCCAGGGCCGATCGGCGAGGTCTCCGGCGCAAGCTCGGGAAACGCGCGAGTGACGAGGCCGAGAAGGTCCGCCTTCTCTTCGTTCGAGACGATCAGATCGACCCCGGCGGCGCGCGCCGCGGCCTCCGGATGCGACGTGGCATAGCAGCCGGCGAGAACCGTTTTGAGGGCGAGCCCTTTGCGCTCTCCTCGTCCGGCGGCTCGCCGGGAGGAACGCTCGGCTTCGGCGGTGACGGTGCAAGAATGGACGACGTGCAGGTCGGCGGATTCGATCTCGGCCGCCACCTGCCAGCCGGCCGCCGCGAAATCGCGCGCCCAGCGCTCGGTTTCCGCCTGGTTGAGCTTGCAGCCGAGGTTGGTGAAATAGACGCGCATCGGAAATCGGTTGGATCTTACCCTGCCGACGTTCACCTTCCGGATGGAGGATTTCGACCCTGCGCAGCCTTCTCGTTTCGATAACCCTGCTCGCTTCGGCCGCCGCGGCGATCGCGGCCGGTGCCGCCACGAGCCCCTGGCAGAGGAACGAGCAGGGCGCCGTTCGGCTGATCACGGCCGAAACCGTGCTCGCGCGGGGCACGCCGATCCGGTTGGGCGTGCAGTTCCAAACGGCTCCCGGCTGGCATGTGTACTGGAAAAACCCGGGTGATGCGGGGTTTCCGCCGCGGGTCGATCTGATCGCGCCGGAAGCTTGGGTAGGAGGGGAGCCTGAGGTCGCGATCGAGTTCCCCGCGCCGCGCCGGTTTTCCCTGCCGGGCGGTTTGTTTGCGATCGGCTACGAGGGAGAGGTCGTCTATCCCCTCGCCCCCCGGCCCTATGCGCCGTCGGCGGACGCTCGAAGCGTTCGCATCGAAGCGGACGTCGATTATCTGACCTGCGAGGTCGATTGCGTCCCCTACCGCTACCGCCTGGCTCTGGACGTACCGCTGGGTGAGGCGACCACCCCCGATCCGGACACCGCGCCGCTCTTTGAACGAGCCTTGGCGTCGCTTCCTCGCCGAGATGACACGGTCCGAGATGTCGCGGTTCGTGCCGAGCTGGCGCGATCGGTGCCGCCCGCTTCGTTCGGAGTGGAGATCGAGGGAGTCGAGGCGACCGCCGATGCGGATCTTTTCGTCGAGAGCCAGGACCTGTTCGAGATCGGCCGCCCGGTGGTCTCGCGGACCTCGGGGGGTGTCCGTTTCGAGCTGCCGCTGGTGCCGCGTCGGACCGATCTGCCGTTTCCGGAGCGCTTCTCGCTCGCCTTTACCGCCGTCGGCTTGGTTCATCAGGGGGCGCCGATCGCGGTGGAAGCCCGGCGGGATCTGGCGGCGGCTTCCCCCGCTACAGCTACCTCTGAGGCAGCCGCGCCCAGCGAGCGGGGCCTCCATCCTTCGTGGGTCGCGGGTCTTTTGACGCTGCTCGCCGCGGCGCTCGTCGCGGCGGCGATGAGGCTCTGGAGTGGTGGGCAGGCCAGCCTTGCCCGGGGTCTGTTCGGCTTTTTGGCACTCGGGCTCGTCGTCGTCTGTCTCTACCTGCTCGTCGGCCGGGTGACGCCGCTCGGCCTCGCGGGCATCGAGCT
>JBBRUC010000337.1:0-4336 GCA_038248205.1 Thermoanaerobaculia bacterium | reverse complement strand
GGCGAGAGCGGTACGGGCAAAGAGCTGATCGCCAAGCTCCTTCATCTGCATTCGCGGCGAAGCGGCGCGCTGATCGCCCTCAACTGTGCGGCCCTGCCCGAATCGCTGCTCGAAAGCGAGCTGTTCGGCATCGAAGGGGGAGTGGCGACCGGCGTCCAGGCGCGGCCGGGCAAATTCGAGTTGGCCGACGGCGGGACTCTGTTTCTCGACGAGATCGGCGACATGGACCCTACGCTTCAGGCGAAGCTTCTGCGCGTGCTCCAAGAGCGCGAGGTGGTTCGCTTGGGCGGGCGGCAGCCGATCCCGGTCGACGTGCGGTTGATCGCTGCCACCCACCGCGACCTCGAACGAATGGTCCGCGAGGGGACGTTCCGCGAGGATCTCTACTACCGGTTGAAGGGGGTGGAGGTGGATCTTCCTCCGCTGCGCGAACGGCGGGCGGACATTCCCCATCTGGTGCGCCATTTCCTCGAAGAATTCTGCCGCCGGGAGAGCATCCCGTCGCCGGTCCTGCGCGCCGATGCGCTGGCGCTGTTGATGTCGTACGACTATCCGGGCAACGTGCGCGAGCTGCAAAACTTGGTGGAGGGAGCGGCGTCGCTCGCCGAAACGGAAGTCGACGGCGATCTGGTGCGGTCGTTGATCGGCGCCCCCAGCGTTGGAGCCCCGGGAGGCGGCGACGGTGTAGCGGAGGGTGAGCCTGCGGCGCTCGATCTCCTGAGCCTGGAGCATCGCCACATCACCCGGGTGCTGGAACTCACCGGCGGCAACAAGACCGAGGCGGCGAAGATCCTTGGGATCGACCGTAAGACCTTGCAGCGCAAAGGGTTCTGATGCCTCCGCTCGATCGTTCCTGGCGGAGGTCCGGCGCAAGAGGGCGCGAGGTGGGGCAAATAGACGCAGCGGGACATAATGCCCCGAAAGGCGATTCCAACCGGGTGGAACGACGTTTCCGTGGCGATCTTCGAGGATCAGTGTCGCGACGTGGGGCAATTTGTCGCAAGGGCCTTTCGGCATCGGTGGCGGAGCGAATTCGGTTCGGATACAGTAAGCGGTGTGAATTCAACAGCTTGCGGGCTTCGAAGGGATCGGGGACAAGGAGCTGGCAACACCCTTGCGATAGGTCGGGATCGAGAATGAGGAGAGGCCCGACATGTTAGATTCCGTTCGCAAGTCCGTTGCTCTTCCCCGCGTTTCGAGCTCGGTGGTTTTGTCGGTGGTGACCTGTGCAAGCTTCCTGGCGCTGTTGGCGCAGGATGCGGTGCACCCGATCGTCATCTACGCTCTCGAGCTCTACTTGACGTTCTAAGGCCACGGAACAGGAAACCGACCATGACCGGCAACGCGGTTCTGAGGGAGGTCACGCTGACGCTCCCGATGCTCCCCGACATGGAAGTCGCGGCGAGCAAGACGGCGACTGCCATGGCCGAGTACATGCAGATGACTCCGGATAGAATCGACGAGGTTCGCATGGCGGTGATCGAGGCGTGCATCAACGCGTTCGAGCACAGCCACGCTCCGGATCGGAAGGTGTACATGACTTTCGAGGTTCTGGGGGGGGGCGAGCCGGAACTGCTGCGCATCTCGGTGCGCGACACCGGGGTCGGGTTCGAACCGGGCGAGCGGGAGAAGCCGCGGATCGCCAGCAAGCTCAAGGCCGAGAACAAACGCGGCTGGGGTCTGGAGATCATCCAGGGCCTGATGGACAGCGTCGAGATCGATTCGAGCGCAAGTGGTGGCACCACGGTGGTGATGAGTAAGAGGCGCTGAACCGGTGCCTCCTGGTCGAACAGTCGGAGAGCTACGTCGATGACCGAAAGTTTGCGTGTAACCGTCGAGCGCCAGGAAGGGTTCGCGATCGTCTACACGGAGGGATACATCAACAACCAGGGCGGCGAGGAGATCGCCCGGGTGGCCTATCAACTGATCGACGAGGGGCGGAAGATCCTGTTGCTCAATCTGCACGGCACCAAGATCGTCAACTCGATCGGTATCTCGATCCTGATCGAAATCATCGAAAAGATGCTCGAGATCGACGGCAGACTCGGATTCTGCAACCTGACCGCCACGATCGCGAAAACCTTCGAGATCATGGGTCTGTCGCAGTACGCCCAGATCTTCCCGGACGAGGCGCAGGCGGTGGCGGCGCTGCGTCCCCCCGCCTGACCCGCCTCGGTTGGTACCGATCCCATGACCTCTCTCTCCCGCGAGGATTGGGAAGACCTGTTGGTCCTCTCCCAAGCGGAGACCTCCGCCCGGCCCCTCGTCGCCCGCCTGCTCGCCCACTGGTGCGAGGCCCATCGCGCCGAGGCGGCCGCCCTCTACTTGGACCGGGGGGCACACTTCGAGCGGGAGTGCTCCCACGGTCAGCGGGTCTTTCCTGACAGCTACGATCCCGTAGCGCCGAATCCGGAGTTCTCTCGCGGCCTGGCGATGGTGCGCCTGTCGGCCGGCGCCCTGCTCTACGCCCCGGGCGACGTACCGCTCGCCGACGCCTCGACTCTGTTGATCTCCGAAGCGGCCAAGGCGCTGCGCCTGCAAAGGCAACTCAAGGAGCACCGGTTCCAGGCGAACTATCGCGGCGTCGAGCTTGAAGCGCTGTACGACGTGGGACTCAAAGTCGCCCGGACTCTCGATCTCGAACAGCTGTCGGAAGAGATTCTGCTCCACGCGGTCATGCTGCTCGACGCCCGGCGCGGCGCGCTCTACCTGCTCGGTCCGGAGGGGTATCGGCTGCAGCGGACCTTCGGCGGGGAGGCGGAAGAGGCGTTCGACGCCGACGACCCGGCGCTCGCGCGCTTCGTCTCCGGCGGCGAGGCGCCCGACTCGTTGCTGCCCGGAGCGCGACACCTGCTCGGCGTGTCGATCGAGATCGAAGGGAGCCCGCGCGGCCTGATCGCCGTTGGCGACAAGGAGAGCCGGCGCGGTGTCGGGCCGTTCCGCGCGGCCGACCTCCGCTCGCTCGGTCTGTTCGCCAACCAGGCGGCGATCGCTCTGGAAAACGCGCGGCTCCACTTGCAGGCGCTCGAAAAAGAACGGCTGGAGCGCGAGATGAGCCTCGCGGCCCAGATCCAACGCCAGATCCTGCCCAAGGGTCCGCCCGACTTGCCCGGCTATGAGATCGCCGGCTGGAATCGCCCGGCGGCCCAGGTGGGGGGCGACTACTACGGCTTCCTCGACGCCGGAGCCGGCCGCTTCGGCCTGGCGCTCGGCGACGTCTCGGGCAAAGGCATGCCGGCGGCCCTGTTGGTTTCCACCCTCCACTCAGCCCTGCGCCTGCTCGCCGAGCGCGACGGCGTCGGCCCCGAATTTCTGGAACGGCTGAACTCGCACCTCGCCGATTCTTCGACCGCCAACAAGTTCGTCACCCTCTTCTTCGCCCAGCTCCATCCGGAAACCGGAGCGCTCGACTTCTTGAACGCGGGCCACAACCCGGCGCTCGTACTCCGCCGCGACGGCCGCCTCGACGAGCTCGGCTCCGGCGGAGTCCCGCTCGGCCTTATCCGCGCCGCCCGCTTCGAATCGCAGCGCACCGAGATCGAACCCGGCGACATCCTCTGTCTCTACAGCGACGGCATCACCGAAGCCTGCGCCCCCGACGACGAAGAATTCGGCATGGACCGCCTCGGAGCGATCCTCACCTCGTTCCGCGATCTACCGCTCGCCGACCTGATCCAGTCGATCGACGGCGCGGTCACCGCCTTCGCCCAAGGCCACCCCCAGGCCGACGACCAGACGGTCGTGCTGCTGCGCCGGGCGGGGTAGACCTGGGTCTGAGCCAGACATGCACGCTGAGCGGCCAGACATGGCAAGCCAATGGCCAGACATGCAGGCCTGAGCGCTTGCCATGGCAGACCAACCGGTTGCCACGCAGGCTCGGAAGTCTGTCCAAGACGGCCGAGATCTCGGCCGGACAGACGGGGGCGCCCCTACAGGACCGTCGACTTTGACGAGAACCAGGTTCTCTCCCCTGGGCCCCGTCAGAGTCGTCGGCGGCTTGCCGCACCAGCCCTCCCCCCCGACCCATCTCCCGAAACGGGAGTGGGTCTACCCGCACATCCACCCTCTTTGTGCCCCCCCCCCCGTTTGGTTGTGGGGCCGGGGGTGAGGGCTGAGGTGGCTGAGGACTTTGACGAGACCTAGTTTCTCCCCCTTTTCTCCCCCTCTCCGGGCGTGACAGCCGCTTCGAGGAGTTGTAGTCTCCCGCCCAGGCAAAAGGCGTACCACTTTTCGGGACCTCTTCGCCAAAATGGCACCCAGGTTCCGGAAACGGCCGCAACTCATTGACAATCAAAGCTTTGCAAGCCGTCTCGGCGAGCAAAAACGAAGCGTCGGC
>JBBRUC010000336.1:0-4446 GCA_038248205.1 Thermoanaerobaculia bacterium | reverse complement strand
TGCGCCGGGCCAGGGCACCGCTCAGCTGGAGCGTGACAAGGGTGCGCCGGGCCAGAGCACCGCTCAGCTGAAGCGTGACAAGGGTGCGCCGGGCCAGAGCACCGCTCAGCTGAAGCGTGACAAGGGTGCGCTGGGCCAGGGCACTGCCCGCCTGGACCGGCATATCGGTGCGCCCGCCCGCCGCACAGGTGTCGGGAAGCCACGCGCCCGTGCGGGAGAAGCTGGAACCGCGATTCTCCCTCCGCGATATGCTCTCGCCCGCGGGAACAGCCCTTGCGGCTCTCTACTCAGGAGGTCGGCATGAAGGATCGGTCCTACGCGGGCAAAATCGATGTCTGGCAGAGCACGATCCAGAACATTCAACCTTCGCTTCCCAACATTCCGGAAGCCGACATACCCTTCTCCTACGCGCAACAGAAGGTCGGCGAGCTGCGCGACGTGCATGCCGCTCTGCAGATGCTCGAAGGCCAGCGAAAGGAGATGGTCGTGCTGCGGCGAAAGCTGGACCAGGAGGCCCGCCGAGCCATGCGGCGCCTCGCCTCGGTCGCCCGCGGCCACCTGGGGTTCGACAACCCGGTCCTCGAAACGTTCGGCGTCCGCTCGGAAGACCGGGGCCGCCGCAAGCGCACGAAGCCGGAGCCGAAGAGCTGAGAGCGCTGAGCGTTCGCGGCCACGCGGCTCGGGGATCGGGCCGCCGAACTTTGTCGCCTGAAAGCTTGTCCTACGTCGGTCGTGTTGCCGACGGCGAGCCGGGCCAGAGTGGCCGCTTCGGTTAGCGCATCCGTCGCCGCGACGCTCTTGGCCAGCGTAACTCGGAAAGATGAGGTGCTCGTTCGGTGCCCATTTGTCAAATTTCGCGTTATACTTCGGTCGCCATGAGTATAACGTACGCTGACGCCACAGGAAGCACCGCCACAGTCTCCGCCAAGGGGTGGATCGTGATTCCGGCGGAGCTGCGGCGCAAGTACCACATCGAACCCGGCGGTCAGATCCGCATCGTGGATTACGGTGGAACCCTCGGCCTTGTGCCGGCCCTCGAAGATCCGATCCGCGAGGCCCGCGGTGCATTGGCCGGGAAAACGTCGCTTACACAAGCGCTTCTTGAGGAACGCCGCCGCGAGAGGGCGATTGAGAGCCGCTGAGCGCTACGTCCTCGACTCGTTCGCCCTGCTGGCCTACCTAGAAAACGAGGGCGGGGCCGCGGAAGTTCAGGCAATCCTCAGGGCCTGCGAGACAACTGCCGAAGGCTGGTTGTCGATCGTCAACTTCGGTGAGGTCGTCTACATTACCGAAAGGGAACAGGGCCTACAGGCAGCCCAAAGGGCCATCGCCATCGTCGATCAGCTACCCCTCCGCATGGCGGAGGCGGATCGCTCTCGCACCTTCGCGGCGGCGCACGTAAAAGCACGGGGGGCTCTATCCTACGCCGACGCCTTCGCGGTCGCCTTGGCGTTGGAGGTCGAAGGCAAGGTTGTCACCGGCGACCCGGAGTTTGCAAGAGTCGAAGATTTGGTACCGGTGCAGTGGATTGGATCGGCAACCCCCGGCAGTTTGTAGACATGAGAGAGCGCTGAGCGTTCGCGACCACTCGGCTCGGTGATCGCACCGCCGAACTCTGTCGCCTGAAAGCTTGTCCTACGTCGGCCGTGTTGCCGATAGCACTTTGGCGCCACCGTTCCCGGCGGAGCTACGAATCCGCGAGTTCCTCGACGGTCGTCTCGTCGAGCAGGCCCGGATCTTCCCCCCGCCCCGCATCGAAAAGTCGCTTCCCCCGCGCGCGGGCCTCTCGAGCTCGGGTCAGGTCGTTTGCCGCCCGGAGTGCGTCCGCCATGTGGAGCAGCGCATAGCCCATCAGACGGTTGCGGAAGCCCTGGCTCGCCTGGACCCGGCGGGCCAGCTTGACGGCGAGCCGGGCTAGAGTGGCCGCTTCGGTTAGCGCATCCGTCGCCGCGACGCTCTTGGCGCAGAGCATCTCGACGAACGCCCAGGTGTAGAACGCCGGAATCCCCAGGACCACCAGGGAGCGCTCGGCCGCGGAGAGCGGCTCGATCTCGGCCCAGCGCTCTGCGGCTTCGGCCCGTTCCACCGCCGCCCGTTCGAGAGCAGGCGAAAGCGGAACGGCGGGAGACGCCACGCTGCGCAGGGCCGCGAGCCGCGGAGCGAGCTGGCCCACGAGCCGGCGGGTGAGGGTCTTGGCCACGGCTGCGGCGGATTCGCCGCCCGCCGGGCCGGCGCTTCTGCCGCGTAGAAGCAGGGAGTCGGCGGTCATCGCTTCGATCCATTCGAGAGGGAGCCCCACCTTCTCGGTGAAGCCGCTCACCTTCTCCGGCCGCGGTACCGTGTAGCCATAGCGATAAAGGCTGAGCTGGGACGGGGTGATTTCGACGAGCGCCGCAAACTCGTCGTGTCTTGGGCCCACCGTCGCATCGAGGTAGCGGACGAGGAGCGCCGAGAACTCGGAATCCCGAGCAGCGCCGGAGCCTCCCCCGCCGCCTTCAGACGCTCCTGTTCCGACAACTTCGCCAACGTCTCGCGCTTCGCCCCGTTTCCGTTCCATGATCCCTCCGAGATAAAAATGAACCCCAAATATTTGGGAACCCCCAGTCCACCCTTCGCCCCGGGCCGCCGGCCATCCAGGCCGGAGATTTTCGGGCCGACCAGGAGCCCACCGCCATGCCCCACCGAACGCGTCACCCCGCCATCCTCCTTGTCCTACCGATCCTTCTCTTTACCCTCGCAGCATCCCCGGCGGGCGCTTTGCCGCTCGATCGGGTGCTGCCCGACTTGTTCACCCGCGGCTGGTCGTTTCTCACTTCCATCCTCAGCGGCGTTAGCTGCCAAATCGATCCGCACGGCGGCTGCGTCGCGACAGATGCCCCGGCATCGATTCTCAATGAGGTGGGATGCAGCGTCGACCCAGAGGGTCGCTGCGGTACTTTGAGCGCTCCGGCGCCGATCCTCAGCGAAGGGGGTTGCAGTCTCGATCCAAACGGACGCTGCGGGCAGTAGCGCAATTTCAGTCTGCGCCTGCCGGGACGACCGGCTGAACCGAAGCACCAAACAACCTCCAGGCCTCGGCCGCTGTACGCGCCAGCGCGGCCGTCGCCGCTTCGGCTTCCACGGCCCGGAGGAACAGGACCAGGCTCGCCAGTTCCTCCCGCTGAATGTTTCGTACTTGGAAAACCGGTCGAACCTCCTCCACCCGCCGGGCGGCTTCTCTCGCATTGCCTTCTTCCAAAAGAAGCCCCGCGAGGTCGAGCACCGCCAGTGCTGCGTCATTGTCGAGATCCTGCTCGGCGAAGCGACAGGCCGCATCATCGATCGAGACCAATGCCTCCGCCCGATTCCCCTGCGCGGCGGCAAGACGGCCGGAAAGCCAAAGGACCCGGATCAGGTCGATCTCGTTTCGCTGTTCGATCGCAAACCCCCGCACCTCGGCGATCAGTGGCGCAGCCTCTGCCGGTAATTCAAGGTGGAGCAGGTTGACGGCCAAGTTGAATCGGGCGACACAACTCAGTCGAGGGTCGGGGTTCAGATCGACCAAAGGCCCTGCGATACGGAGCGTAGCGACGGCGCCCTCGGGATCTCCCGAGTGTTCGAGCACATCCGCCTTCAATAGAAGAATTCGCCCACGGATAGCGTCGTCGACCGCGAGGGCCAAAGCGTGCTCCACCGAGGCCAGCGCCTGGGGAAAGAGGCGCTGATCCCGACGCAAAGAAGCTTCGAGATTTGGGATCACCCACGCTTCAAGCGGGCAGGCCTCGCCCGGAACGGGCTCGATCCAAAGTTTGGCGACGAATGCAAACGCGCGATCCGCCTCGTTGAAGTCGGTCTTGACTCGCAGCGCATTCCCCAAATGCGCCAGCGCGTACCCCTCCAGCCGATCGCTGAACCCTGGTAGGGGCGGTAGCCAACCGGCCACCTCGACCGCCAACTCGGCGAGTGACCGAGCAGGCGCGGGATCACGCGGTGCCGCTTTGAGACTCTCGACGCAAAGGCGTTCGATCACGCCCCAAGTGTGGAAGGCCTTCGCCCGGGCCATCAAGCGCCGCCGCTCGGGCTCCTGCGGCGCGAGCACCGCCCAGAGGCGCTCGGCTTCCGCGCGGTCCGCGGCGTAGCGCTTCGCGCGCCCCTCGGCGAGAAACACCTGGCGGACCGTGTCGCCGGTTTCGAGGACCGCGCGCTCGGCGGCCAGGCGATCCTCCGGCGTCGCTTCCCAAGGGTGCGTCGCGAGGTCGGCCTGCGGCATCACCGCGGCCGCGAATCCCACGGCGACGGGCACCGCGCCGGCCGGCGCCTTCATCGCCGCGGCGTATTCTTCCAGCTCGGCGCGCGGAAGGGTTCTCCGGCCGTTCTCGATCTCCTTGACCTGGCTCGTGTTGCTGATCAACTCGCCAAGCTCCTCCTGATTCATGCGCCTCGCGATGCGCACCAGCTGCAGCGCGA
>JBBRUC010000335.1:0-4456 GCA_038248205.1 Thermoanaerobaculia bacterium | reverse complement strand
TCAGCAACCCGGCGCGGCGAAGAGTCCAGAACAGCTGTTCGAGGAACTGGTCGGGGATCCCGCGGCGTACCGCCAGCTCCTTTACCGGAACGGGATTGTCCCCCGAACGGGCCAATTCGGCCATCGCGACGACCGCGTAACGCGATTTCGAAGTGATCGAGATCACAGGCCCTTTTTACAGCAAGCAAGCCACGCGGGGGCTCGGCCTTGTTCGTCGGTTACCCGGTCGTCGCCGGAGCGCTCCGCTCGGGCGGAGAGGCGGCCAGCCGGGCCAGGGCAACGTCGCTCCGGCTCAGCGCCTGCTCACGGCCCAGCGCGGCGACAGTTTCGAAGATCCCCGGGGAAACCGTAATGCCCGTGAGCGCCACCCGGATCGGCTGGTAAACCTTGCCCGCGCCCAGACCCATCTTCGCGGGGATCGGCTCCAGCGCAGCCTCCACCCCGGTCGCCGAGAACTCGTCGAGCCCGGCCAGGGCTTCCCGGGCCGCGCCGAGCGCTTCGGGAGCGTGGGCCTTCATCGTCTTGCGCCAGGCTTTTTCGTCCTCCACCGGCTCCTCGAACAGGAAGCGGATCAGCGGCCAGACCTCGGCAAGGGTCTGGGCCTTCTCCTGGGCGATGGCACAGGCCGATCGCAGCGCGGCATCGGGCTCGCGCCCGTTGAAGAGGGCAACGGCGGCCGTGTAGTCGTCGAGGTCCATCTCGCGCATGTAGCGCCCGTTCATCCAGCGCAGCTTCTTCTCGTCGAATACGGCGGAAGAGCGGCCGACGTCTTCCGGCCTGAACCTCGCCACCAGCTCCGCGGTGTCGAGCAGGGTTTCGTCGTCCCCCGGTCCCCAGCCGAGCAGGGCAACGTAGTTGCGGAGCGCGCCGGGCAGGTAGCCGACATCGCGAAGTTCCTGCACCGACGCCGCACCGTGGCGCTTGGAGAGCTTCTTGCCGTCCGGTCCGTGAAGTAGCGGCACATGGGCGTAGCGCGGCGGCTCGACGCCGAGCGCCTTCAGCACAAGGAGCTGCTTGGGAGTATTCGAGAGGTGATCGTCGCCGCGGATCACCTCGGTGATACCCATGTCGGCGTCATCTACTGCGACCGCGAAGTTGTAGAGCGCCGTACCGTCGCCGCGGGCGATGACGAAGTCATCCTGGCTGGCGTTGGGGAAGCGGACCTCGCCGCGGATCAGGTCGTCGACCACCGTGTCGCCCTCGTCGGGGACACGCAGCCGGATCGCGCCGTTGCCGTCGGGGTCGGGGCTGCCACGGTAGCCACGCCCGACACCGTGTTCGTCCTTCCACGCACGGACGTCCTCGGCGGTGGCGGCGTCGCGATAGGCCGCGCCGGATTCCAGCAGCTTCCCGATCGCCGCCTCATGCTCTGGAGCCCTGACGACCTGAGAGAGCGGGCCTTCGTCCCAGTCGAGTTCGAGCCACTCGAGCGCATCGATGATCTGGCCGACGTTGGCCTCGTTCGAGCGCTCCAGATCGGTGTCTTCGATTCGGAGTATGAGCTTCCCGCCGGCATGCCTTGCCGCAAGCCAGTTGTAGAGCGCGGTCCTGGCCCCTCCTATATGGAGCGCGCCGGTGGGCGAAGGCGCAAACCTGACGCGGAGACCTTTCTCGCTGATGCTCATCTCAGCCCATGTTTCCACAGCCGGCGGCCTGATGAGCGACGTGGAAGACTCGCGGTACCCGCACGAGCGCAGTCTGAGTCTCCGGGCCGACGCTTCATCCCAACGGGGCGAGGAACGCGCGGGCCGAGACGGATAACCTGAGGCCGAACTTAACCCAGAGGAGCCAGAGGAAATTCATGCCCGACTCAGCCGACGACGCGCCCCGCCAGGTTTTCAACCCTGAGAGCGAGGAACTGCTCGTCGAGACATTCTTCACCAAGCCGGCCCCTTCCCATGTGCTGCCGAGCGAGGGTGTGACCCCGAGGGCCGCCTACTACATGGTCGACAGCGAGATGATGCTCGACGGCGATCCGGACAAGAACCTCGCCACCTTCGTGACCACCATGATGGAGCCGGAGGCGCGGCAGGTAATCAGCGAAAACCTTCACCGCAACTACATCGACCACGCCGAGTACCCGCGTACCGCGGAGATCTCGAAGCGCTGCGTGCGCATGGTCCACGGGCTTTTCAACGGACCTGAGGGCCAGGACTCCCCCGGTACCGCCTGTGCGGGATCTTCCGAGGCGGTGATGCTGGGCGCGCTTTCGATGAAGTGGAACTGGAAGAAGCGCTGCAAGGACGCGGGTAGGTCGGATGCGACCCCGAACCTGGTCTACGGAGCCGATGTTCACGTCGTCTGGGACAAGTTCTGTCGCTACTTCGACGTCGAGCCGCGTGAAGTTCCCGTCCCCAAAGGCAAGACGACAATGGAGGCCGAGGACTTCAGGGACCAGATCGACGAGAATACGATCGGAGTGATCGGGATCGTCGGCACCACGTTCACCGGCCAGTGCGACGACGTGGTCGACATCGACAGGATGCTGACCGAGCTCAAGGGCAAGGGGCTCGAGGTCCCGATGCACATCGATGCGGCCTCCGGTGGATTCGTCTTTCCGTTCTCCCACCCCGACTTCGAATGGGACTTCCGGCTCGACTCGGTCGTCTCGATCAACGCCTCCGGCCACAAGTTCGGGCTGGTCTATCCGGGGATCGGCTGGCTGGTCACCCGCACCGACGAGCAGGTCCCCGAGGAGCTGATCTTCTACGAGGACTACCTCGGCGAAAAGGACGCCACCTTCACACTGAATTTCTCCGGCAGTTCGTCCTTCGTGCTGGCGCAGTACTACCAGTTCCTCAGGCTCGGTCACAAGGGCTACGGCTCGGTGGTCAGGTCGATGACCAAGAACCGCCACGCCCTGGCCGACCAGCTACGGGAGATGGATGCGATCGAGGTTCTCGAAGACGATCGCCCCTGCCTGCCGCTGCTGATCGCCAAGACCAGGGACGGAGAGCCTTTCGACAGCAACGACCTGGTCGGCGAGCTGGCCCGTCGACGCGGATGGATGGTCCCGGCCTACCAGATGCCCCCAAACAACGAGAACGACCGGATCATGCGGATGCTGGTCAAGTTCAACCAGACCAGGGAACTTGTAGACGCCCTCTGCGACGACTTCGAAGCATCGATCAACTACCTGCGGGCCCGTTCCGCCGGTCACGAACCGAAGCCCCCGGTCCACACCGGCCACGGCTACTGATCCTCGGCACGATCGAACACCAAATCGTTGTCGAATCAATCCGAGAATGAACGCAGCAAGCAGCCGCAACCCGAGCAGGCCCCGCCGAAGGCGGCCGGCGATCATCCCGCCATCAGTCAGCGAGTCTCGGCCGTCCACTCCACGCAAGTGGTTCCCGGGGGCCGTCCAGGGCGCGCCTGGCAAGGAGTAAAGCGAGGGCACGAAGCGATTTGCCTTCCGGCAATGAGCGAGTTGGCCGAGCGTCGACGCAGCGAGGCGCGTCCTGGTGGCGCCCGGGGGCCGCTTGCCCCTCAGCCAAACAGAAAGCAACTGCTCTGCCAACAGGCAGCAGCCAAACCCAGCCCTACCGAATGTGGTGGCCGGTGATCGCCCGCGAGATGACCAGACGCTGAATCTCCGAGGTGCCCTCGAAGATGTCGTAGATCTTGGCGTCGCGGTGCATGCGCTCGACCGGGTACTCGCGGGTGTAGCCATTGCCTCCGAGGATCTGGATCGCCCTCTCGGTGACCCAGGTGGCGACCTCGCCGGACTTAAGCTTCGACATCGAGCCCTCGGCGTTGTTGAAGGGAACCTGGTTGCGACCCATCCATGAAGCCCTCCAGACCAGCAGTCTGGCGGCGTCGATTTCGGTCTTCA
The DNA here is from genome assembly GCA_038248205.1 of Thermoanaerobaculia bacterium. GTDB lineage: Bacteria > Acidobacteriota > Thermoanaerobaculia > Multivoradales > UBA5704 > DASYKS01. Next base: position 621 of record JBBRUC010000335.1, on the reverse strand, counting down.
TGTCGGCGAGGGTGAAGGCAATCGCCTGGTTCTCGACGATCGGCTTGCCGAACTGCTCGCGACCCTTGGCGTACTCGAGTGCGTATTCGTAGGCGGCCCGGGCGATTCCTATGGCCTGTGAGCCGACTGTGGGCCGACTGGCCTCGAAGGTCGCCATCGCGGCCTGACCCTTGCTCTTCTTGCCTTCACGGACCCGGGCGAGACGCTCGTCAAGCTTCTCCTTGCCGCCCAGCAGGCAGTTGCCGGGGACGCGGCAGTCGTCGAGGTGGACGTCGGCCGTATGCGAGGCGCGGATGCCGTGCTTCTTGACCTTGGCGCCCTGCTCGCAGCCGGGAGTGTTTGGCGGAATGATGAAGGCGGCGTGGCCACGTGAACCCAGCTCGCGATCAACTGAAGCGATCACGACGTGGATGTTGGCGATGCCGCCGTTGGTGGCCCAGGCCTTCTGACCGTTGATCACCCATTCGTCCTTGGCTTCGTCGTACTTTGCGGTGGTGCGAACGGCCGAGACGTCCGAGCCGGCGTCGGGCTCAGAGGAGCAGAACGCGGCGATCTTGACGTCGTCCTCGGTGCCGAAGCACTGCGGGATCCACTCGCCCATCTGCTCGGGAGTGCCCTGGC
>JBBRUC010000334.1:0-4506 GCA_038248205.1 Thermoanaerobaculia bacterium | reverse complement strand
CTGCTGCCTTCGCGGTGGTTTTCGGCCACGTCTTTCCTCTGTTTCTCTTTGGCCGGGGGGGCAAAGGGGTTGCCTCGTCGGCCGGGGCGATGGCGGTTCTCACCCCCGCGGCGCTTGGGCTCGCCGTGTTGGTGTTTCTGGTCGTGGTCTCCCGTACGCGCTACGTCTCGCTCGCCTCGCTCTCGGCCTCGCTCGCTTTGCCGCTGCTGGTCGTTCTGTGCGAGCGACTCGGTTGGCAACGTTCGGAAGGGCCGTGGCATGCGACCGCCGCCGCGGGGCTCGCGCTGTTGATCTTTGCCACCCATCGCGCCAATTTGCGCCGGCTCCTGGCGGGCGACGAGCGTCGGTTGGGCGGCAGCGGTTCCGGCGATTCGCAGCAAGGAGCCGCCGCATGAGCCGCATCGCAGTGCTGGGCGCCGGGTCGTGGGGCACCGCCCTGGCGGTTCACTTCGCCGGTACAGGGGAGCATGAGGTGGTTCTCTGGGCGCGCCACGCGGCGCTCACCGAACGGATGGCGGCCGAGCGGGCGAATCCCGACTACCTGCCCGGGGTCGAGCTGCCGCCGACGCTTGTGCCCACCTCCGACCTAAACGCCGCCCGCGATGCCGATCTCACCCTCGTCGTCGTGCCGTCGCACGGTTTCCGCGCGGTCCTTCGCGCCCACCTCGAAACGTTGCCGCAAGGGGCGCCCGCGATCGTGATCTCGGGCACCAAAGGGATCGAGCCCGATTCGCTCGCGCGGATGAGCGTCGTCGCCGAGGAAGAGGGGCTCCGCGCGGGGCACGGCATCCGCTTTGCCGTCCTTTCCGGTCCGAGTTTCGCCGCCGAGCTGGCGCGAAGCCAACCGACCGCGGCGGTGGTTGCCTCGGCGGATCACGAACTCGCGACGACGATTCGCGAAACGCTCTCCACCCGCTATTTCCGGCTCTATTCGTCGAGCGACGTGGTGGGGGTGGAGCTTGGCGGCACCACTAAGAACGTGATCGCGATCGCGGCGGGGGTGGCGACCGGGCTCGGCTTCGGCCAGAACACGCTCGCGGCCTTGATCACCCGCGGCCTCCACGAGATCGGGAAACTGGGTGTCGCCTGCGGCGGCGACGCGCGGACGTTTGCGGGATTGACGGGGCTCGGCGATCTGGTGCTCACGGCGACCGGCGGACTCTCGCGCAACCGGCGCACGGGGATCGAGCTGGCCAAGGGGAGGAAGCTTGCCGAAATCACCGCCGACACCCCGATGGTCGCCGAAGGCGTGCGCAACTCGCTCGCCATCCTCCACCTCGCCGAAAAGTGCCGCGAGGGAGGGCTCGACATGCCGATCACCCGCCAGACCGTGGCGATCCTCTACGAGGACAAAGATCCGCGCCAAGCGGTCCTCGAACTAATGACCCGTGAGCTCAAATCGGAGTCGGAGCCTTAATGACCATCGCGCACCAGACGATCCTGATTCTCGATTTCGGCAGCCAATTCACGCAGCTGATCGCGCGCCGCGTCCGCGAGCAGCGGGTCTATAGCGAAGTCCATTCCTTCGACCTGTCGCTCGACGAGATTAAGGGCCGTGCGCCGATCGGCCTGATCCTTTCCGGCGGGCCGCAGAGCGTCTACGAGGCCGACGCTCCGTCCGCGCCGCGCGAATTGTTCGAATTGGGAATCCCGGTGCTGGGCATCTGCTATGGCATGCACGTCATGTCGCACGAGCTAGGGGGAGGGGTCGATCCGAGCAGCCACCGAGAGTACGGCCGGGCGGAGATCGACATCGCCCTGGCGGGTACCCTGTTCGAAGGGCTGGCCGCCCAAGAGACCGTCTGGATGAGCCATGGCGATCGGGTGCGCGGCCTGCCCGAGGGCTTCGCCGTCACCGCGTCGACCGAGAGCGTGCCGATCGTCGGGTTCGAGAATCGCGAAAAGGGGCTCTACGGCATTCAGTTCCACCCGGAGGTCTCGCACACGGTTTCGGGCTCGGAGATGCTGCGCAATTTTCTCTTCGGCGCCTGCGGCGCGCGCGGCGATTGGCACATGGCCTCCTATCTCGAGGAGGCGATCGAAAAAGTGCGCGCCCGCGTGGGGGAGGGGCGGGTGCTCTGCGCGCTCTCCGGCGGGGTCGACTCTTCGGTGGTGGCGGCGCTGCTCGCCCGGGCGAACGGCGACCGTTCGGTGCCGGTCTTCGTCGACACCGGCCTTCTGCGCAAGGACGAAGGCGCGCAGGTGGTCCGCGCGCTAGAGGACGGGTTGGGGATCCCCATCCACAAGGTCGATGCGGGGCAACGATTTCTCGCCGCGCTCGCGGGAGTCGAAGACCCTGAGCGCAAACGAAAGATCATCGGCCATCAGTTCATCGAGGTGTTCGACGAAGAGGCCAAGAGGCTCGAAGGTCTCGCCTTCCTCGCCCAGGGAACCCTCTATCCCGACGTGATCGAGTCGACCTCGGTCAAAGGGCCGTCCGCCGTGATCAAGACTCATCACAACGTCGGCGGCCTGCCCGAAAAGCTCGGCTTCGAGCTGGTTGAGCCGCTGCGCGCCCTGTTCAAAGACGAGGTACGCCAGCTCGGCCGGGAACTCGGTTTGCCCGAGCCGTTGATCGCCCGCCACCCGTTCCCCGGCCCGGGTCTCGCCGTGCGCATTTTGGGCGAGGTGACGGCCGAACGGGTCGCGTTGCTCCAAGAGGCCGACGCGATCTTCCTCCACGAGCTACGCGAGAGCGGCTGGTACGACAAGACCAGCCAGGCGTTCGCGGTCCTCCTGCCGGTCAAAAGCGTCGGCGTGATGGGTGACTTCCGGACCTACGAAAGCGTGATCGCCCTGCGCGCCGTCGAAACCCAAGACTTCATGACCGCCGACTGGAGCCCGCTCCCGTACGATCTCCTCGGCCGGGTCGCCAATCGGATCGTCAATGAAGTGAAGGGGGTCAACCGGGTGGTCTACGACGTCACGAGCAAACCGCCCGCGACGATCGAGTGGGAGTAGCGGCAGCGGTTCAGATCTTCCGGGACAACCAGTGCAGGACGTTCCTGACGAGTTGGAGATTGTCGTTGCCCGGGTGACCGAACCCGGTTGGCTGGCCGGCAGAGATGATCGAGGTAAGCGCCTGGGCCTCGCCGAAGACGACGACCCGCCCTTTGCCGTGGGAAAACGCCAAAGCCTGGGTTCGACCCGCGGCGGAGACGCGCTCGGTGGCATCGGGGGGTAGGCCGTCCTCGGCCTGATCGGAGAACGGCAGGAGGGCGGTACTTCCCGCCGGACCGCGCAATGATTGGCCGGCGAAGGTATGGACGACGTCGATCCGCTCCTTGGGGTTACGCCCGCGGGTGATCGGGTGATCCTTCACCATCCCTTGGCTGCGCTCGAAGACGATCGTCAGGCTGTTCGGCAGGTCGGCGATGACGTGCTCTACATCGAACGTGAAGGCGTTGCTCATGTCGACCCCGAAACGGTCGGCGAGCCCTTTGGCGGCCGAGCCGATCGGGTAGTGGTCGGCGACCAGCAGAAGCGAGCCGCCGCGTTGGACCCAGCGCTCCACGGCGGCGCACTCTTCGGGGCTAAAGGCCGGCCGCCCACGCTCCGGCACCGGAGCTTCTTTACCCGCGGCGCGCGGATTGACCACCACGAGCACCCGGGCCTTCGCGAGAGCCGCTTCGGTAAACGGTTCGCGGATCGGTTCGACTTTATAGCCGTCGGCCCTCAGGACCTCCGCGAACGGCCGGAATCCGGTCGTCGTGAAATGGACGTTGTGGTGCCCTTCATCGAACAAGACTCGCGGATGAACGAAGCGGTAGGTGGGCTTGCCGGAGATCTCAAGCGGAGGGGCGGGGCCGTCTTTGGCGAATAGGGAGGCATGAACGAAGACGAGGCCGAGCAGGAGCACGTACTTCATGAGACGCACATGTTGGCACAGGCCCTACCAATTTGACCAGGCTATTCGTCCCGCATCCGTCCCGCATCGGCCGCGCTGGCGCTGTCTCCGGAAACTTCAGAGAATAGAACCCTATGGCCGACCTGGATTTTGTGATCGATTTCTTTGCCGATGAAGGGGGAGGAATCCACTTCCGGGCCAGCTGTCCTTTCGGAGCGGGGCAGGGGCGATTCTCCCTGCTGAATCTGGCGTGGCCCAAAGCTCCTCTGGTCGCCCGCGAGGGAGGAGCTTCCGCGGACGATCTCCGCGAGTTCGGAGCCTCTCTGTTTACCGAAGTCTTCCGAGATGGAATCTTGGCGTTTTTTTATCAGAGCTTGGGCCGGCTCACGGCGAGGCAACAGCTACGCATCCAGATCCGCCTGTCGCTCGATGGTCCGGATTTACGGCGCGTTCACCAGCTCCCTTGGGAGTTGCTCTGGTCCGCGCACGAGGGAAAGTTTCTCGCGCTCGACCGCCGGTTCTCGATTGTCCGCCACATCGAGGTGCCGCAACCGGAGCGCTCGATCGGCTTCAAACCGCCGCTTCGGATTTTGTGCGTAGCATCTCAACCGCACGGCTACGAGGAGCTGAAGATCCATGACGAACTTGCTTGGATCGAG
>JBBRUC010000333.1:0-4593 GCA_038248205.1 Thermoanaerobaculia bacterium | reverse complement strand
GTGGCAGGGTCCGCTCTACCAGCTCGCCTATCGGTTCAGCGGCGAGGCGGGTACCGCCGAAGAGATGGCGCAGGACGCTTTTCTCAAGGCCTATCGGGCGCTGGGCGGCTGGCGGCGCGACGCGGCGTTTTCGACCTGGCTGTTCACGGTCGCCACCAACTGCTACCGCTCTTGGCTCCGGCGGGCGCCGCCGCAGAGCCTCTCGATCGAGCGGCCGAGGGGTACGCGGCCTCCGGGGGAACTATCCCAGGCCTCGCGATGGACCCGGTCGAGCCAGCGGAGCGGCACGAGCGGCAGCGCTGGGTCCGCCGCGCGGTCGCCGAGTTGCCCGCGCACTATCGCGACGCGGTGCATTTGTTCTACTTTCACGAGATGGATCTCGCGGCGGCGGCGGCGAGCTTGGGGGTGCCGCAGGGGACGCTCAAGTCGCAGCTCCACCGTGCGCGCCACCTGCTCGAACGGCGCCTCGCGCCGCTGCTCGGTGCGGTGGCCGGCAAGGAGACGGTATGTCCGACCTGAGAAGAGAGGGGGAGGGACCGCCTACGGCGGTCGAAAGGAGCCCGCTCGACGACCTGCTGTCGCTCGCGCTCCGAGCGCCGGAACCGACACCCGACGTCGCCGTCGCGGTGATGGCGGCGGTGGCTCGCGAGAAGGCGCCAGTAAAGCTCCGGCGAGCGGGATTTCTCCGCCGAACCCGCCCGTCGGCTGCTCCGCCGCTCGATGGGCCGCCGGCGTGGCTTTCCCTGGGAACCTTTTGGCGCCCGACGCTCGCGATGATCGGAGCGCTCGGCGCCGCGGTCCTGCTCCTCTTGCTCTGGAGCGGCACACCGGGTGGGCAACGGTGGCTGCCGACGCTTCTGGAAACGGCGCGGACGCCGGTCTTCGGCTGGGTGGCCGGTACCCTCTTCGCCTGTGTCGCGGGAATCGCGATTCCGATGGCTTGGATGGAATCATGAAGCCCGGAATCGAAGGTCTGGAGGCGGCCCGCCCGCGGATCGAAGCGACGCTGCCGCCGCTCGTAGTGCCAACGCCCGGCGGGGCGGGGCCAACGGTGTGAACGATCTACCGGAGGGGCAAGATCCCCATCGAGGCGGGCGAATCGCCACGGCCGGCGCGCCGCTCGCCTCGGCGCGAGCCGCCGTGATCCTGCTCCACGGCCGGCATGCCTCGGCGGAGAACATTCTTACCCTCGCTGCCGGGCTCGCGGTTCCGGGGGTGGCATACCTCGCACCCCAGGCGCGAGACTCCACCTGGTATCCGCTGCCGTTCCTCTCGCCGCTCGACCGGAACGAACCGGGGCTGATGTCGGCGCTGCGGTTGATCGATACGTTGGTCGAACAAATCGGCACGGCCGGAATTCCTTCCGAACGGACGCTCTTGCTCGGCTTTTCGCAAGGGGCCTGCCTGGCGACCGAGTCCGCCGCGCGGACCCCTCGGCGCTACGGCGCCGTAGTCGGCTTCACCGGCGGCCTGCTGGGCCCGCCCGGAACTCCGCGAGACTACCCGGGCTCCCTCGACGGAGTGCCGGTCTTTCTCGGCTCGGGCGATCCCGATCCGCACGTCCCCTGGTGGCGCGTCGAAGAGACGGCCGAGGTACTCGGACGAATGGGCGCCGACGTCGATCTCCGCCCCTACGTGTGGCTTCAGGCGCCCGAACCGACAAACCACCGACTTTGACGAGGTCTTGGGGCTAGGACACCTTCCGCAAAAAGCTCCGGTCCTCGCACAGAATGCAGCCGGAGGCTTCGACGCGCGCAATGCTCGCCGCGTTTTCGGGATCTTGACCCAGGACCTCCCGGTAGCGCTCGTAAGCGGCGAGATCAGAGAAATTGATCAGCGCGAGCGCCTCGTTGGTGCGGCCGGCGAAGCGGGTGGGAAGAAAGTAGCCAATCAGCTGGCCGCCCGATCGGCCGATCGGCTCGGTGAGGCTCTGCGCATAGACCTCAAAATCGCGCAGTTTGTTGGGGTCGATCTGGTAGCGAATGCTCAGGGTGATCATGCCGTTTGCTTCTCCGTAGGGTTGGTTAAAGTGGGTGAAACCTGTAGGGGCGCCCCTACTGGACCATCGACCTTGACGAGGCCTGAAGTCATCCCCCCGCGATCAACCCCAGCAGTTCCTGGCCGTATTTGTTGGCGATCCCGGGGCCGATGCCGGGGATGTTGAGCAGGCCGACTTCGTTGCTCGGTTGGGCGCTTGCGAGGGCGTAGAGGGTTCGGTCGGTGAGGATGCGGAACGCCGGGACTTTGCGCTTTTTCGCTTCGGCGAGGCGCCAGGCGCGGAGCGCTTCGACCAGCGGGGCGGGCGGTTCGACGGCTTGCGCTCCCGGGGCGCCCGGCGGTTTCGCGCCGCCCGCTCCTCGGGGTGACGCGCTCTTCGTGCGGTCGCGCTTCTTCGGCCCGCGATCGGGCGGTGCCTCGGCGAGAATCAACCCGGCGAGACCCGCGTCGTCGATCTGGTAGCCGGTCGGTGTGAGCACCGCGCGCTGGAAGCGGATCTCGCGGCCGTCCTTTTCGAACGAATCCTCCTGTAGGCGTAGCAGGCCGGCGCGGACCAGCGCGCCGAGCAGCTGCTCGAAGGCGCGGCGGTCGAGACCGGCTTGCGCTCGCTCGCCGTCGGATATCTCGCGGAACAGCTGGCCGGTGGTCTGGCCGTCGCGCTCGCGCAGCGCTTCAAGGACGCTGCGGAGCACCGAGCGCTCGGCGTCGGTCGCGGGGCGCGAGCTGCCGAGCAGCCGGCGGTCGGGGGCGCAGATGTCGCACACCCCGCACGGCGCGCCGGAATCCTCCTGGTCGCCGAAATGGCGGATCAGATGGAGCATGCGGCAGCCATGACCCTCGGCGTACTGGAGGATGTCGTCGAGCTGGCCGATCTTGTGGCCGCTCTGCTCTTGGTAGGAGCGGCGGAAATCCGTCTCGCCGCGCGACAGGCGCCCCTCGGAGTCGATCTTGGCGCCGCGGTGAATCCAGAGCTTTTCCAGCGCGCGCTCGAACAACTCGGGGTCGATCTTCAGTCGCTGGGCGATCTCCTCGGCCGGTCGCGGATCCGGGGTCAGCGCTTTGGCGATCGCTTCCAGGACTTCCAGGTCGGGGTAGTCGCGGCCGTGAAAGAACTCATGCGTCCGTCGGTCGGCGTAGGAGTAGAGGAGGAGCGCCCGAGAGGGCAGACCGTCGCGGCCCGCGCGGCCGATCTCCTGGTAATACCCTTCGAGCGAGCCGGGCAGGGCGGTGTGGATCACCGTGCGTACGTTGGCCTTGTCGATCCCCATGCCGAAGGCGATGGTGGCGACGATCACGTCGAGCCGGCCGGCCAAGAACGCGCTCTGCACCCGCTCGCGCTCGGCCGCCGCCATTCCCGCGTGGTAGGCCGCCGCGGGCATTTCGACCGACAGCTCGGCGCCCAGCGCATCGGCTTCCTTCCGGGTCGGGGCGTAGACGATCGCCGGCCGGCTGCCCGGATCGGCGAGCGCCGTGCGCACCGCGTCGCGCCGGGCGGTAGGGCGGAGAGCCACCACCTCGATCGCCAGATTGATGCGGCGAAAGCCATGAATGAAGCGCAAAGCGCCCGGCATGCCGAGCTGCGCCGCGATGTCGTCTTGCACCCGCGGCGTGGCGGTGGCGGTGAGGGCGATCACCGGCGCGGGACGCAGCTGCGGCAGGCGCGCCCCGAGCATCCGGTATTCCGGGCGGAAGTCGTGCCCCCATTGGGAGATGCAATGCGCCTCGTCGACGGCGACCAGCCCGGGTTTGGTGCGGGCGAGAAATTCGGGAAAACCCGGCACCGCCAGCCGCTCCGGGGCGATGAACAGGTAGTCGAGCTTGCCGTGCAAATAGTCGATGCAGACCCGTCGCGATTCGGACCGGTCGCGCCCGGAGTGGATGCGCTCGGCCGAAAAACCCAGCTCGCGCAGCTTGGCGACCTGATCCTCCATCAGGGCGATCAGCGGCGAGACCACCAGCGTCGTCCCTTCGCGAGCGAGACCCGGCAGCTGGTAGCAGAGCGATTTGCCCGCCCCCGTCGGCATGATCAACAGCACGTCGTCCCCCGCCAGGACCGAACGGCAGACCTGCTCCTGGTAAGGGCGGAACGAGGGGAGCTTGAAGCGCGTCTGGAGCAGCGAACCGAGCCGGTCCCCCCCGCTCGGCGCCGTCAGCTCGGGGGCCGAGAGCGGTCCGGCCGGCGGGGCGGAGGCGGAGGGATGTGGGGGCTCGGAATCGAAGGGCAAGGGGTGGGATCTCCTGCGGGTTGGATTTTAGACCAAACGCCCGCGAACGCCGCGAACGCCCGCGAACGTCGCGAACGCCCGAGAACGTCGCGGATCCCGCGAACGCCCCGCGAACGCCCGCGAACGCCGCGAACGCCGCGAACGCCGCGAACGCCCGAGAACGTCGCGGATCCCGCGAACGCCCGAGAACGTCGCGGATCCCGCGAACGCCCCGCGAACGCCCGCGAGTGATTGAAATCACTCGCTACGTCACGACGTCCCTGCCGGGACGTTCCCCGATGTGACGCTTGGACCCTGCCGGTTCGATCTCACGGAACCCAGCATCTCGTCCCGTAGGGACGACGTAACGTAGCGAGCGATTTCAATCGCT
>JBBRUC010000332.1:0-4618 GCA_038248205.1 Thermoanaerobaculia bacterium | reverse complement strand
GGTTCGCCGCGAGCGCCTGGCGCAGCGCCTCGGGCAGGGTGATCGGCCGCGCGGCCGCGGCAATCGGCGGATCGGCCGCCGCCAGCGCCGGAGCGCCCCAGGCGATCGCGAGCAGAACGAGGGCGCCTCCCGATGCCCGGCGCGGGGCGAGTTTAAACAGGACTCGACGGATCATTGCGACTCGCTTTCGAAAGATGGGGGTCATGGCCGAGCGGGATGCGACCGGCAGGATCTGTAACGTAGCTTACATTACGACCAGTGGTCAAGAAGGTTGCAGCGGACGAAGAGGGTGTTCGTAGCGATAGAATGGCGCCGAATGCCTCCCGCACACTCCGCGCTCGCCGCGCCCGTCTTTCTCCTTGCGATGCCGCAGGTGCTCGACCCGTTTTTCCACAAGAGCGTAATCCTGCTGGTCCAGCACGACGAGGAAGAGGGGAGCTTCGGCTTCATCGTCAACCGGCCGACCGGCATCCGGGTGACCGAGATCTTGCAGGGGATGGAAGTCGGCTGGAGCGGGCGCGAGGACGCGCTCGCTTATTTCGGCGGGCCGGTGCAGCCCCAGACCGGCACGGTGTTGTTCCAGCCCGAACCCACCGCCGATCCCACCGAGTCAGAGCCGGTCGAGCGGGAGAGCCAGCAGGCCGAGGTGGTGCCGGGCCTTTCGATCACCCAGCACGTGGGCGATCTGGCGCAACTCGCCGAAACGCCGCCGGATCGCTTTCGCCTGTTTCTCGGCTACGCGGGCTGGGGGGGCGGGCAACTGGTCGAAGAGATCCTGCGCAACGATTGGCTCACCGCGCCGGTGTCGAGCGATCTGGTCTTTGCCACCGATCCCGACGACGTCTGGGCGGAGGCCATGCGCTCGGTCGGCGTCGATCCCGCGGTGCTCCCCTCGTGGACCCCTTCGGCCGGCGATCAGGCCAACTGAGACGACCTCCGCGACGATGCGCACCGAGAGACAACATTCCGCAGGCGGTCTGGTGGTCGAGGCCGGGCAGATCTTGCTGATCTCGACCCGTAGCGGTCGCCGCTGGCAGCTGCCCAAAGGTCACATCGAAGCGGGGGAGACTCCCGAGCAGGCGGCGGTGCGCGAGATTCGCGAGGAGACCGGGGTCACCGGTCGAATCATCGCTCCGCTGCCCGGCGTCGAGTATTGGTACGTCGAGCGGGGCCAGGCGCGCATCCACAAGACGGTCGACTATTTTCTGCTCGATTACGTCGGCGGGACCACCGAGGACTTCGACGCCCGAGAGGTCTCCGGCGCCTCGTGGTTTCCTTGGGACGAAGGGATCTCGCGCCTGAGCTTTGAAAACGAACGGCAGGTTGTAACGGTGGCCCGCGAGGTGCATGACAAGGGACGGATCGACCCGAGCTTGGCGCAAGCTCGAATTCCGGCGGCAACCGGGGCCGCTCATCGTGCCGAAGCGGGCAGGCGCTCGCAGGAAGTGGTCGCCGTTGCCGCGGCGCCCGCCCCGACGACCCAGGAGGACGACCGATGAAAACACTCGTGCGCGCCGCGCTGCACGTGGCGGTGAACGCTTTGGCTCTCTACCTTGCCAGTCAGTGGATTCAGGGCATCACGGCGCCCAGCGACTGGCAGAGCTTGGCGATCGCCGGCCTCGTGCTCGGCCTGATCAACCTGATCATCAAGCCGATCGTCAAGCTCTTGTCGCTGCCGCTGATCTTCCTCACCCTCGGCCTCTTTTATCTGGTGATCAACGGGCTGATGCTGTTGCTCGCCTCTTACCTGCTCGACAGCGTCCAGGTGGCCGGCTGCCTGCCCGCTATCTTGGGCGGCGTGTTGGTCGCGGCCGGCAACTGGTTCGTGGGCCTGTTCGGCGGTAGCGACTAGGGCAAGGGAGATCCGGATGGCGGATACGCCAGAAACGAGAGCGAGGAACAAGGTCGCGGTCGTCACCGGTGCTTCGGCCGGTTTCGGCGCCGCTACGGCGCGGGCGCTCGCCGCGGCCGGCTTCGAGCTGATCTTGGGCGCCCGGCGCTTCGAACGGATCGAGCGTTTGGCGGCGGAGATCGGCGGCCGGGCGATCGCGCTCGACGTCACCTCGACCGACAGCGTCGAGGCGTTTGCCGGGCAGATCCCGGCGGTCCACCTGTTGGTCAACAACGCCGGTCTGTCGCTTGGCCTCGACCCGATCGAGCGGGCGAACGAGGACCACTGGCGGACGATGTTCGAGACCAACGTGATGGGCGTCCTGCGCCTCACCCGGGCGCTGTTGCCGAAGCTCGAAGCCTCGGGCGATGGCCACGTCATCGACATCGGCTCGATCGCGGGCTTCGAGACCTACGCGGGGGGCGCCGGCTACACGGCGTCCAAACACGCGCTGCGGGCGCTCACCAAGACCCTCCGGCTGGAGCTGATCGGCCGGCCGATCCGGGTGACCGACATCTCGCCGGGCCTCGCCGAGACCGAGTTCTCAGACGTTCGCTTCGGCGGCGATCCGGAAAAATCCAAAGCGCCCTACCGGGGAATGACCCCCCTCGTCGCCGAAGACGTCGCCGACTGCGTCGTCTGGGCGGCCACCCGGCCAGCCCACGTCAACATCGACGAGATCGTCATCCGCCCGCTCGATCAGGCGACCGCGACGCTGGTGCATCGCCGGGCATAGGAGTCCAGACTCAGATCCCCGAGCATCACGCCTCTTTTTTGGGGCTTCCCGCCGCTCCCTTCCGCCCGGCAACTCCTGGTAATATCGACGAACGTCGATCTCTCAACGATCCGTTCAACGAGGAATGCGCCGATGATTTCACGCCGAGCTGGGCTTCCTGTGGCTTTTGCCGCCTGTCTGGTCGCCGCCGGTGCCGGCATGGTGGCTCTTGGCGGATGCCATCAGTTGTTTCCGCAGCGCTCGCCAGGAGAAGTTCTGTTTCGCAAGCACTGCGCTGATTGCCATGGCCTCGACGCCGCGGGCAACACCGCCCGCTATATGGGCAACCCATACGCCGATCTGCGCGACAACACCTGGAAGCATGCGGCGGCCAACGATGGGGCGCTCGCGTCGATCGTTGAGACCGGCGTGTTCGGCGAAATGCCGGCGTTCGCCGATCAGCTGAGCGGCGAGCAGATCCGCCAGGTCGTCTTCTATCTCCAGGTGCTGCGCGGGGAGCGCTCCCCGGAGCCGCCGCCGAAATGAGCCGGCTCGTTGCGGCGGTGTGGGCGGCCGTCGTGTTCGGCGCTCTGCTCGGTGGCTGCGGCCCGGCGGTGCCTGTGCGGTCGGCCGAGGACCTGTTCGCCGAAAACTGCGCCCGGTGTCACGGTCCGGATGGCACAGGCGATCCGCGGACTCTGCCGCTCTATCCGCGCGCCGATCTCACCCGCTCCCCCATGGGGGCGGCGCGCGCCCGCCTGCTGATTCACGATCGCATCGCCCGGGGCTACACGACGATGCCCGGCTTTCAGGGCAAGCTTCAGGCGGAAGAGATCGGTAGGCTGGTCAACAAATGTTTGGCGCTCGCCGCTCCGGCGGAGCCCGGTACGAAAGCGGCTACCAAGCCCCCCGGAGGGTAGACCATGGACCCGCAGAAATTCCGCGACGCCTTTCAAAAGCTCCAACGGCTCGACGATCGGATGACCTACAAAGTGCGGCCCCGCCCGGGTGGCGCGCTCACCCGCCCGAACCCCGAGCAGATCGAAGCGTCGATGCGCGATCTCGCGGCCTATACCGTCGAGCTCAAAGAGATCGTCCACGAGCTGTTCCTGGCGATCGGAGGGCAGGCGAAGAGCTAAAGCGTCCGCTTGACGGCCGTGCGTAATGTAAGCTACGTTACGCATCGTGACCGATCTGCTGTTCTCCCCGACCGACCGTTCCGCCGTTCCCTCAAGCGATTCCGAAGCGCCGACCTCGGCTGCCCACAGCGTGACCGGCCGGGGCGATGCGCGTCGCCGGGCGATGATCGAGGCGGCGGCGGACCTGTTCCTCGAACGGGGATATGAAAAGACCAGCTTGGGGGATGTGGTCAAGCGCTCCGGCGGTTCGCTGGCGACGCTGTATTCGGCGTTCGGTTCGAAAGAGGGTCTGTTCGAGGCGATCGTGACCGAGATCTCCGAGCAGATCCTGGTCGAATTCGCGGAGCCGGAACTCGAATCGAAACCGCTGGGCCAGGCCCTGCAACTGTTCGGCGAACGGTTCTTGGGGATGATCCTCTGTCCGAATGCGCTCGGCTGGCATCGGATGTGCCTTGCCGAAGGGCATCAGTTTCCGGCCTTGCGCGAGGCGCTGCTGCGCAGCGGGCCGGGGCGTGTTCGCGCTCGGCTGGCTGATTTTCTCGGTGCGCATGCGCGTTCGGGGCGGCTGCGGCTCGATGATCCGGGCGAGGCGGCCGGCCACTTCATCGCCCTGCTCAAGAGCGAGATCCTGTTTGCCGCTGTCTGCGGCGAGGAGGTAGACCTTTCGTCCGAGCGCGTTGCCCACCAGGCGCGTCGCGCGGTCGACGTGTTTCTTCACGGCTACTCTGCCGAATCCAAGGGCCGTGGCCGAACTTCTCGGCCGGCCGTACGTACTTTGAAGGCGAATTCTCTCTAGGGAGCTTCCCAATGAATCGATCTCTCCTGCCGGAGCGGCGCTACGCCTCCCGGCTCTTGGTACTCGCGCTGCCGCTT
>JBBRUC010000331.1:0-4679 GCA_038248205.1 Thermoanaerobaculia bacterium | reverse complement strand
TTCGCGGTGCGCATGCCGGCGATGTGCGCGAGCATGCCGGTCACCTCGGCCGGAGCGACGCCCTCCTCCGCCTGGCAGAGAAACCAGGTCGCCGCGTCGTAATCCCGGGGGACGCCCCAGCCGTTGGCGAAGATCATCGCGAGAAACTGGAGGAAGTCGCCCCGGGTGAGGAGGCAGCGCCGAGCCAGATCGAAATCCTTCGTCTGGCCGTTGAGGCCGTAGAGATAGTCGGTGCAGGAAAGCGTCCCGGACTTGAACCGGTTCGCGTCCGCGGGAGAGGCGACCGCCTTCGGGCCGGGCTTCCACTGGGTGACCTGCGCGCAGGCCGCGCGGTCGTCGTCTCGCGCCACGAGGGGAAGGGCGGCGAGCGCCACGAAGGCAAAGACCAGGAGGGGGCGGAGATTTCCGCGAAATCGAAACGAGAGCATCATTCCATCCAGGGCAGGCTTTTTAGTTGGGGGCGGTCGGCGGTGGCAGCACGGCTTCGGCGATCTCCAGCGCGTTGATCACTCCGCCGCGGGTCAGGTTGTCCATCACCGCCCAGATCCAGGTGCCGCCCGCCGGTCCGGCGTCGCGGCGGACGTTGCCCACCAGGATGTCGGTCTCGCCCGCGGCGTCGATCGGGCCGAGGAGCTTGGGATTTTCCGCGAGCGTGAGGTGGGGATGCCGGCCGAGCGCCTTCCTGAGCGCCGGGCCGCCCGGGTCGTTTGCCATGCGCACCCAGAGGCTCACCGAAACGCTGTGGAGGATGCCGCCCTGGACGATGTCGAGCGCCACCGGCGGCTCGCCCGCGAGTACCTCGCCGAGCTGGGCCGCCAGGAGGTCAGGCTCGTGCCGTGCGGGGAGCAGGTTGAACGCCAGCTGTTGGCCGAAGACCGGCGTCTTCTTCCGGCTGCCCAGGGTGTAGATCCGTCGCGTGTCCTCGAACAGTTCCTCGAGACCCGGCTCGCCGTGCATCGAGGCGGGTTGGATCACCGTCGCCACGGCCTCTTCGACCCCGAACGCGCGCAGCGGCTGGAGCAGGTGGGCGAGCAGGATCACCGCGGGATGGGGAGAGAGAAAAACCGAGCCCGCCTTAAGCGTCAAGGAATTGACCCCCGCCACGACGGTGCGCCCCGATCCGGTCGCCGCATCGGGCGCCAGAACGACCGCGGTGGTGGTGCTCGGCCGGTGCTTGAGGATCTCTTGGGTCTCCTGCGCTGTTCCGCAGAAAAACGCCAGCTCCGAGCTGTCCAGCTCCCCTTCCTGCCAGCGGCCGACGAACGCGGCCGCGCCCGCCACGTCCGTCAAGCTGCCGACCTCTTCCTCGTCGGTCGCGAGCAGGATCGGGTCGCGCTCCGCGAAAGCCGGCCGTTCGCCGAGGCGCTCGCGCAGCTCTTTGCCCAGAAGGGTTGCGGGATGGAGGATCGCGTATTTGCTCATGCCGATTCGCCCTCTCCCGTGGCGCTCGGCTGCGTCTCTTCAAGCTCCGGCGGTAGCGTGTCCCGCCGCGGCGACAGGCGGCCGACCAGCGAGGCGAGCGGCCCCGAGCTGGTGTACAGAATCGCGATTGCCAGGAAGAGAGCGCGGGGCAGGTAGACGACGGTCAGCACGATCGCCGCGATCGGCACTACGGCGCGATAGCTCCACCGCCTGCCTTTGCCGACGGCCTTGAAGCTGCGAAAGCGGAACGTCGAAACCATCAGCAGGCCGACGACCACCAGGGCGGCCGCCATGATCCACTGGAGCGGGCGCTGATAGTCCGGGTTCAGATCGGGGACGAAAAAGAGGATCGAGCAGATCGCACCCGCGGCGGCAGGGGCCGGGAGGCCGACGAAATAGCGGACGTCGACGATCTTGTGCTGCACGTTGAAGCGCGCGAGGCGCGTTGCCGTGCAGACCATGTAGAACAGAGGCAAGAGCCAAGCGTCGCGCGGCGAGAGGGCCTGGATGCCCCAGAGGTAGGTGAGCAGGGCGGGGGCCGCGCCGAACGTGAGCACGTCGGCGAGCGAGTCGTATTCCTTGCCGAAATCGCTCTCGGTGCCGAAGGCCCGCGCGATCCGGCCGTCGAAGGCGTCGAGCACCGCGGCGATGAACACCAGGGCAGCCGCTTTGCCGAATTCACCGCGCAGCCCGGAAATCACGGCGTAAAAGCCCATGACCATGTTGCCGATCGTAAACAGGCTCGGCACCAGATAGGCGCCCCGGCGCAGCTGGGCGCGGCGTCGTGAGACCGGCTTGGCCGGTTCGGGCGCGCGCTCCGTGTCGTCTTTCGCCAAGGGCTGCTCTAGTGGGTTCATGGGTTCGCTCCCGCGTTGTCCGCCGGATTTGCCGGGGCCGCGGGGACCGCGGCGGCGGTCTCGCCGTTCTTCATCCGATCGCCCACTTTGACCTTCACCTCGTAGCTCTCCGGCACCAGGAGATCGACGCGGGAGCCGAACTTGATCAGCCCGAGCGCCTGACCGCGATGGACCCGCTCGCCGGGTTTTAGATAGCAGACGATCCGGCGGGCGACCAGACCGGTGATCTGGCGCACGCCCACCAGGTCGCCGTTCGGGCGCTTCAGGACCGAGAGGTGATTCTCGTTCTTCAAATCGGCATCCAGGCGGAAGGCGGGGACCATTTTGCCGCGGGTGAGGGTGGATTGGATCACCTCGCCCGCAGTCGGCACCTTCTGGACGTGGACGTCGAAGACCGAGAGGAACGTCGCGATCCGGTGAAAACGCCCGGGACCGATCTCCGGGGCTTCGATCGTGTCGATCTTCAGCACCTTGCCGTCGGCGGCCGCGAGGATCACGTCTCCCGAGCCTTCAAACCGGCGCGCGGGGTCGCGAAAGAACAGCAGGACGAGAAAGGCCAGCACGAGGAAGACCACGGCGATTCGGGAGTGCCCCAGGAGGAGCGAGGCTCCGCCGAGGAAAAGAAACGGGAGGACGAAGGGCCAGCCTTCTCGCGCAAAGCTCATAAGAGTTCGATCTCGGTCCGATTCTTCAGTAGGGGTGAGAGGGCCGATCGGGCTTGAGGAGATTCCACAGGAGACCCGGAGAGGCGCAACTTTAAACGAACCGGGCGGTTCGCGACAGGGCCGCACAGGAGTCGCGAGGGCCGGCGATAGCCGGTTCGGAGGTCGTAAACGACCTCGGGGGGCGCCTTCCGGGTCTCCCGGGGGCGTTCTCTAGACGGCGACCAGGGCCTCGCGGTGCTCGCGGATCCGGTATTCCATCCGGTCCTTGAGCGCCAGCTTGTGGAGCTTGATCTTCTTTTCTTCGATCTCGTCGTCTTGGGAGGGGAGGGAGAGGAGGTACAGCTCCTCTAACCTCTTCTCGGCCGCCTGGTGCTCGTCGTGAAGGCGGCGGAACTCGTCGTCCGTGCGCAGCAGCTCCTCTCGCAAGGCGTTGGTCTCGGGCATGGCAGTGTTCCTCCTGGCGTTGGGTGGGATGACCCGTGGGTGAGATAACGCCCGCGCGGCCGGGAGGGGCCGGGGGCGGAGGATCGCTGGGATCGCGGCAGGGCAGGCGATTTGGGCCGCGGGCGAGCGGCGCCCGGATCGGGGCTTGCCGTCTTGGTTCCGGGTGGGACCCGGTGCGGGGGAGATCCTTGGGCCGTGCGATTCGGAAAGGATGATGAGGGGAGGATAGCACCCGATTCCGGGGTCTTCAAGAAGAACGGCTCGGCCGTTCCAGGGTGACCGGCCGGGTCAGATCGCCCGGGCGTAGACCAACGCGTCGGCGCCATCGCGAAAGTATCCGTTCCGCCGCCCGGCCAGGCGGAAGTCGGCTCGCTCGTAGAGCGCGATCGCGGGTTGATTGTCGGCCCGGACTTCGAGAAAGCAGCGGATGAGAGAGCGCTCGGCAAGCTTTGCGCACCCGGCTTCGATCAAAAACCGACCGATGCCGCATCGCCGCGTTTGCGGGGAGACGGCCAGGCGCAGCAGCTCGGCCTCGTCGGCCATCGTGCGGAACGAGGCGTAACCGAACGCGGGCGCCCCCGGAAGAGCCGCGACGAGCACGAACGAGCCGGGAAAGCGCAGCTCGTAGGCGAGCGTTTCGAGCGGCCAGGGATCGGGAAAGCCCCCCTCTTCGAGTTCGAAGATCGCGCCGAGGTCGTCGTCGGTCGCCGGGCGGATCACGATCTCGGGGAGGGGAGAGGGAGACGGCTCGCTCAACCGGCAGATTCCCCAAGGGCGAGCGCGGAGCGGGTGCCGGCACGCGGTTTGGGCAGAGTCGCGGCGGGCGGCCGAGCATAGAGCGGCCGGGTGAGCGACAGCGGATCCCAAACGGGCGGCTCGGCTGCCGCGAGCCGCAGGGCGACCGGGGCGAGCGGTCCGGGTTCGACGGCGACGAGCCCCGCGGGCCAAGGGGGGCGGGATGCCACGGCGGTGATCCCGAAGCCGACCACGACCGCCGGGGCGAATCGATCGAGGGCTTCGGGTGGCAGCGTCTCGCTCGGCCCC
Organism: Thermoanaerobaculia bacterium; assembly: GCA_038248205.1. GTDB lineage: Bacteria > Acidobacteriota > Thermoanaerobaculia > Multivoradales > UBA5704 > DASYKS01. The sequence continues at coordinate 247 of JBBRUC010000331.1, read as the reverse complement.
AGCTCGACCGGCGCCGCCCCAGCCTGGAACGGCTGCGCCGTCCATTCCCCGCGCAGGGCGTCGACGGCGCCGACAAGGGCCCCCCCCCCCCCCCCCCCCCCCCCGCCGGGGGGGGGGGGGGGGGGGGGGCGCCGGGGTGCTTGCACCCAAAACAAAAAGCAATCTAACCCCTGTTACCCCCCCCCTAACCCTTATTAACACCAACCCCCCCCCCCCCCCCCCCCCACCACCGTGATTCCCCCGCGAT
>JBBRUC010000330.1:0-4723 GCA_038248205.1 Thermoanaerobaculia bacterium | reverse complement strand
TCGCTCGCCTACTTTCTCCCCTTGGTCGACGAGGTGCTCCAGTCCTCGCTAGACCCCGGATACCTCGCCTACCTCCGAGCCAAGGCCGACCAAAGTGTCCAGATTTCTACGGGTTTGGGTGACCGGTAACAACAGCAGGCTCATGTGGACCCTATTGCCTCTTTCCCCTTCGCCCATGCAGCGAGGCAGGCCCTCTGGGTCGCCGCGCTCTGGTTGGTCCTGGCGCTGCTCTTTTACCTTCGGCGACGGATTGCCGTCGGCAAGGGCTAGTCAGAATCCGAGTCAGCCTGCGGTACTGCGCAAATACGGCAGAGTCAGCCGCAGCCCGTCGTCCAGCCCGCGTGGGTGCCAATCCAACTCGCGCTGCGCCTTCACATCCGAAAACGCCCAATGCCGGGCGAGGCTTTCGAGTTGGCCGGTGGTAAACGGCGCCTTCCTGCCGCGCAGGCGGGCGAGTCCGCGCAGGACGGGTAGGGCCGCGCGGGCGACTGCGAGCGGCAGCTCGAACTTGGGCGGGGGCGCGCCGCCTTGCGCCTGGATCTTTTGGAACAGCTCGCGCAATGTGACGATCTCTCCGGCCAGGATGTAGCCAGAGCCGACGGCGCCGCGCTCCATCGCGCGGACGATGCCGTCGACCAGGTCGTCGATGTAGACCCAGCAGGTCTTCCGGTCGCCGCCTACGATCGCCGGCATCCGCCCGAGCAGGATCTGGCGCAGAATCGAGTTCGCCCCTTCCTTTTTACCCGGCGGGCCGTAGACCAGGCTGGGGTAGACGGTCGTCACCTTGAGGCCGCGCTTGGCCCACCCCTGGATCGCCCGCTCGCCCGCGAGTTTCGTTTCGCTGTAGATCGAAGGGGCGTCCCGCGGCTTCATCGTCTCGTCCGCGGGCGAGCCGTCGTCCGGGCTACCGCCGAACGAGGCGACGGAAGAGACCGAGAGGAAGCGGCCGACGCCGAGCTTCGAGGCGAGCGAGGCGACGTTTTCGCTTCCCTCGACGTTCGCCCCTTGGAAGGTCTCTTCCGCACCCTCCATCGCCACCTCGGCCGCGGCGTGGATCACCCAATCGGCCCCTGACATCCCCTCTCGCATCGAGTACCGGTCGCGAATGTCGCCGACGAATAGGGCGGCGCCCGCCGCTTCGAGCGGCGCCCGATTGCTGGTCGTCCGAACGAGCGCGCGGACCTCGTGGCCGTCCGCCACCAGTCGCTTCGCCAAGACCTTGCCGATGTAGCCCGTGCCGCCGGTGAGGAAGATGCGCATCGTGTTTTCAAGTCCCGATCAAAAGGTGCTCGATCCAACAAAAAGCCCCGCACCGGGGAGGGATCCGATGCGGGGGGAGGAGAGGGAGCTGAAGGAGGTACTTTGCGATGCGGACAACGACGTGAATCGCACCGCGGGGGACAGGCTCAACTCCCGAACTACCCGCCCTTGCTCCTTGAAACAAGACTGGGGCGATCGAGATTCCTGCCCATGGCAAAACCTGCATCGAATTCACAATTTCCAGAGGCCCATCGCCTTGTCGGCAAAGGCGCCGTCCTCGACCGATCGCTGTTCGCTCAAGAGCCGAAGCGGTTCCCCAAGCGAAAATGGTGGGGCGGAGAGGTCGATCGGCCGCCAATCGCCCAGGGCGATATCGGGGTTCTCCCGCCGGTCGGTGAACGTGGTCGCCAGTAGATTGCGGGAGCCGCTCGCGCGGAGGTTCTTGAGGGCGGCGAGGATCTGCGCATTCGGAAGATGGACCCAGCAATCGCGACAAAACACGAGATCCGCCCGTGGCGGCACCTCGCTCGCGACATCCATGGGGAGAAAGGTCCGGTGCTGGCCGCCGTACGCCCGACGATTCCTCTCGATCAGCTCTTCCACGACGTCGACGCCGATGTAGTCGATCGCGTCCAAATCAAGGGTCCGAAACCAGTTGAAATCGCCGCAGCCGACATCGAGCACCGAACCCACGCCCAGCTCCCCGAACAGAGCCGGGATCTGCTCGCGCAGAGCCGCCGTCCGAGCGAGAGTCGAGCCCGGTCCAGAGCGCGACTCGGGATCCTCCCAAAGATTCAAGACATAAGCCCGCGTAAACGCGCTTTTGACCCGCTCGCTCTCGCTCGCCGCCCGATCGGGCGCCTCACGAAAGCGGCGGAGGAGGCGCGTGGCGACTTGGCGGAGGCGGGGCATCATGCTTACGTTTCGAGGTCCAGAACGAGGCGTAGGCCGGAATTGAGCCTGCGGAGGTCTCTCTCGGTGAGAATACCTCGTTGCACTCGTATCACCGGATCACCTGTCTTTGCTGTGCATCGAGGCGAGGTCTGCCGGGGACAGGACTTCAGGTGTGCTTCTTCGGGGAGGGGCAGACCGCGTGGCCGGGATCCCACCAGAGGACATAGAACACGCCCTGGCTCAAAGTGCCGAAGACTCTCTCCTTGCCTCGGATTCGGAGCGACAGGAGCGCATCGACATCGTCTATTTGAAGTTCTTGGAGCCGGTATTGCGCCTGTTTCGAGAGACTTGATAGCTCGATGAAGTGGTTGTTGTCTCTGTCGCGAACCAGTATTTCATTCCAGCTTAGCGCCTCAAAGCTGGCCAGCCGCGCCCGCAGGAATTCAATCTGTGTCGGTTCGAGACGATGCCAGCCGAACGGGCCTGTGGTCTCAAGTCTGGAAAGGCGCCAGGAAGGGCGATGCGCGAGATAGTCGCTCTTCGCTTCGACCGCAGGGTGCTTTTCCGGGAAAACTCGAATTGACCCAAGACGTGGCTGCTTTCTCGGGTCCGGCTGTTGGCCTGCGAAGCCCGGTCGCTTCTGACGCGCCTCGCCTTTACCCTTGCGCCCCACCCAGGCTCCCGTAGTACTCCGCCATGCTGGCGAGCGTGATGACCGCTTCGCCCCGCTCTCCGGGAAGGAGCCCGGCTCGGGCTTCGAGCCATGGTCGCTCGCGGTGGGTCAGGTCGCTCAGCCACTGCGACGATTTGTCGCCGTAGAACTTCAAGACCGCATCGATCGTCTCCCGCTCCCTACTCTTCAGCTTGGTCGGATCGCCCTTGGGCCAAGTGGAGATTCTGAATTGTCCACGATGCTCCGCATAGAGAGCCGGCACCACAGGGCCATTGGCCCAAGCCTCAATCCGAGCCTGAAACAGCGGATGCTCGTCCCAGACCAGCGACCAGGCTTGCGAGTAGTAGGCGAGCTTCTGCAACTTCATCGCGGTCATGGAACCGAGTTGCTCAAGGATGTATGCGGCGACATCATTGGCGCGAGCCATAGGATCCTCCTTGACCTCCCAGCCGACGACCTGGCGGGACGGAGGTTCATTGTATGACACGAGGGCAGTTACGGCTTCCGCTGAGAGGTCTTCCGTCGGCTCATGAGAAAACCGCCCACAGCACGATGGAAAAGAGGGCGATGATCATCGCGATCGCTCCCAGCCTGGGTAGGGCGTGACTTCCGGCACCAGGGCGGTCGGGATAGAAGGGAGAACGGGGATCGGCTCCTTCTTCTCGCAGCAGAGTGGAGATGACAAAGCCCAGCGCCAGGAACCCCGCCAGCCACAGGTAGTAGCCGATTCGGAGGTCTTTGATTTGGGACAGCCAACTCAAGTTGACCAGCCCTGACCCGATCAAGAGAGCCGGCAGCCCTCGTCGAAGTCTAGAGCCTGGGCGCGCGCGGTCGAGGGAGAGGATCGCGATGGGTATGAGAAAATTCGTCCAAGGGCTGAGGATCTTCAACAGGGCGATCAGCCCACCGCCCTGCCGGCTATACGAATCGATGTTGAGTGCGGCCGAGCGGTAGCACTGCCAACCGTAGAGGTTCGATCCTGCCCCCGTGATTTGAAGGAAGTAGCTCGGCAGCAGCCAAGCGACCGTCCAGACGGCCAAGGCCCCGAAGAGCAGGCGCTGATTCTTCGAGTAGGTAGACATTGCGTTCCTCCCGGAGGCACCCGCCCTTCACTCCTTCAAAAGCTGCCGCAGCACGTACTGCAAGATCCCGCCGTGGCGGTAGTACTGAACCTCCTGGGGGGTGTCGAGGCGGAGCTTCGCCTGAAAATTGATTTCGGTGCCGTCTTCGCGGCGGGCGAGAACAGTCATCAGGCGGCCGTCCGAGAAGTTATTTTCGATTCCGGCGGCGATGCCGGCGATTGAAAACACTTCACGGCCGGTGAGGCCCAGAGATTCGGCGTTTTCGCCGGGGAGGTATTCGAGCGGCGCGACGCCCATGCCGACCAGGTTGCTTCGGTGGATGCGCTCGAAGCTTTCGGCGATCACCGCGCGCACCCCTTGGAGGCGCGGACCCTTGGCCGCCCAGTCGCGGGAGGAGCCGGTGCCGTACTCCTTGCCGGCGAGAACGATCGTCGGTACCCCTTCGGCCAGGTAGCGCTCCGCGGCGTCGTAGATCGGCAGCGGCTCGCCGGAGGGGAGGTGGAGCGTGAAGCCCCCTTCGATCTCGGGCGTCATCCGGTTGCGGATGCGGATGTTGGCGAACGTGCCGCGGACCATCACCTCGTGGTTGCCGCGGCGGGCACCGTAGGAGTTGAAATCCAAGGCCGAGACGTCATGGTCGAGCAGGTACTTGCCCGCCGGGCTGTTCGCTTTGATTGAGCCGGCCGGCGAGATGTGGTCGGTCGTGATGCTGTCGGCGAACGAGGCGAGCACCCGGGCTTCCGCCACGTCGGTGACCGGCTTCGGCTCGCGCGGCATGTCCTGAAAGTAGGGAGGGAGCCGCACGTAGGTCGAG
>JBBRUC010000329.1:0-4762 GCA_038248205.1 Thermoanaerobaculia bacterium | reverse complement strand
GGCAAGGAGGACGATCGACCGGGCGGTCCGCGCGGCGTCGGCCGACTGCGGCCGGACCGTCTTGTACTTGGCGAGCCTTCACACCCGCTACGCGATCGGCCACGCCGAGCTGCGGATCGCCGCGGCGGCCGAAGGGGACGTGGCCGGCGCCGACGCGGCGCGGGACGCCGCGCTCCGGGCATTCTCTTGGACGCTGGTCGACCTCTACAACGCGACGGACGAGTGCCCCGCGGCGTTTGCAGAGGTCGCGGGCGCGCTCCAGGTCTTTTCGCTCAAGCCCACGGGCCTCTCGTCCGGCGCGCTCGCGAGCGACCTGATCGCCGGCTATCTCGCGAGCCCCGGATTTCACCGGAGCGACGATCGGCCGACCCCGATCTCGTGCGATCCGCTTCCCAAGAGCAGCCGCGACGAGAAGAGCTATCGCGACCGGGGGTTCTGCCGCAGCCTGAAGCGCTCGGCGGCGCCGTTCGATCGCCTGTTCCGCGACCGCTTCGACCGGTATTACAAGGGGGAAGCCAAGGCCTGGGAGGAGGAAAACCTCCTCTGGGCGCTGTCGAACGCGGTCGATTGGACGGCGGAGAACCCGACCCAGAGCCTCGACGATCCCTACCTGCTTTACAACCTCGGCGCGCTGCTCGGAGAACTCGGCGAATTCGCGCCGGCGGCGAGCTTCCTCCGCCAGGCGCAGGAGAACGCCGCGGCCTTGCCTTCCGACGATGCGCAGCGGCTCGATCGGCTCGCGGCGGCGACGGCGGTGCTCGCCGGCACCGGCCCCCGCGGCGGAGCCTCCTCGCGCGGCGAGCCGAGCCTGTCGCGCAAACTGTTCCGCAAGCTCTATCCGCCCGAGCGCGAGATCGAGCTGCCGGGCGGGGTGCGGCCGGTCGAGTTCAAACCGGTCGGCGCGGCGTTTACCCCCACCGCCGAGTCGGCGCTCGACGACTGGCTGTTCCTTCACCTCTGGCGGAGCCTGCTGCGCAAAGGGGAGCTGGCGGCGTTCGAGCGGGAGTACTCGCGGGCGCTTGGGCTCAAAGGGATTTCCCGTGACTTCTTCGTCTCGTGGCGGCGGGACATGATGGTCGCGCTGGGCAGCCGGGCGCTCGCCCGCGCCGACCGGCTCGAAGCCACCGAGCCGCACAAGGCGCGGGCGATCCGGCGCTTCGTCTCGGATGGCGCGGAGTTCCCGGCGGAGGTACGGCATCCGGCGCGCGGCGGCCTGTTCGGCGAAATCGGCTGGTTCGTGCGCTTCGTCTGGCCCTGGGCGGTCCGGCTGCTGCTGATTCTGCTGTTCGTCGCGGCGCCGCTCGCCGCCCGGAGTCTGATCGCCGCCCATCGCCGCGCGTTTTCGAGCGCCTACGCCGCGGGCCTCGCGCGCAACCCGCCGCCGGACGAATCCGCAGGATAGGCCTCGCCGCTCCCATGCTCTCTTCGGTCGTCTTCGCCGTCTCGATCGCGCTGTTGCTGGCGCTCTGGGCGCTCGCCTATCGCGCCACGCGCCGAGGAGAGCCGGTCGGAGCGACGCTTCAGGCGCTCGCCGCCGCGGTGCCGCCGCTGTTGCTCGCCGGGGTGGTGGTCGCGGCGCAGGCCCATTTCGGCGATCTGCGCATCGCGCTCGAAGGCTTACGATTCCGCATCGATCCGGCTGCGGCGCGAACTGTTCGGGTCGGCGGCGACAAGGAGCAGGACGCCCTGGTGGTCGCCGGCCTGCCGCCCGGTTTTCTCACCTTCACCTCGCAAGGGGACGAGATTCGCCTCGACCTCCATCCCGATACCGGCCCGCCGGCCGGCGAAGAGGGGGGCACGCCGCGGCTTGCGGTGGGCGCGCTGCGGGTGCAGCCGGCAACAAGATCTTGGGCCTGCCGGTTCTGGCCCTGCGCGGCCGAGCCGTTCTTCAATTCAGCGGCGCTCAAAGAAGGGGAAGGCGTCGAGATTCCTGGGCAGGCACCGCTCCGTTTCAACGCGGCGGCCCCCGGTTTGGCCGGTCCCGGCGAGGCGCGATCATCGCTGCCGAAGTTGCCGAAGCTGCCGTCGCGCGTCGGGCCGCTCGGCTTTGGAATCGGCCGGGAGCTGGCACCGGAGCTGGCGATCTATCCGCTGCGCGATCTCGCCTCCGCCGATCTAGACCGGCCGATCTTGGGGCCGGCCGGCCGGCCGCTCGGCGGCTTCGCCTACCGCGGCGGCGGCTATTTTCGGCGCGGTGTCTTCCTCGCCCTCACCGAGCCCGGGGTGCGGGTAGTGCCGAAGGAGGGCTCGCCGATCGAGTTCCGCCCGATGGTCGCGACCCTCCGCCGGGGGGATGCGCTACGCCTCGCTCTCTACCGGATCGATTTCGAAGCGGCCGAGCGACCAGATGCCGAGCCGAAGGGGCTCGGCGCCGGTCTGCTCGCGGGATTGAGCGGCGGCGGGCGGCTCCATCGCCCAAGCCGCGCCCAGGAACGGCGCAGCCTGCGGGCGAGCTTTACCCGCGATGGCTTCCTCCGGCTCGATTTCGATACCCCCACTTACGTTCAGGTCGGCCAGGACGCACTCGCCCAGCTGCGCGGACGCGCCCGGCTGGACGGCGGCAAGGCGCTCCTCTCGCTCGCGCCCGAGCGCTTCGCGCTCTACGCCGGAGCGGGGGAGATGCTGCTCTCGTTCGCCGCCCTGGGCGAGCCGCTCTCGGCCGAGCTGTTCAGCCGCATCGAGCCCCCTTCGGACTCCACGGCGGCGGCGCCGATCCGCGTCACCACCCACTCCGGGGTCCGTGCCTATCCGCTCGGCTCGTCGTTTCCGCTCGGCGAGGATTCGGCGGCGATCGTCTCGGTCTCGCGGCTCGGCGTTCCCTGGGGCGCCCTGCCGCTCGCCGCCGCCGTCGCCCTCGCCTCGGCGCTCGCCGGGGCGCCGCTGCGCCGCCGGCTGCTGCCGTTCGTCGTCCTGTCGGGCATGGAAATCCTCCTCGCGTTCCGCGCCCTGATCGCTTACGAAGGGGCCTACCTCGACCCGACCTCCGCCCTCGCCGCCTGGCAGGCCCTGGCGGCGTTCGCGCTCGCCCCGTTCGCGGTTCAGCTGGCGCTGGCGCTCGCCGCGGGCTCCGAAAACCCGTCCGAGAAAGAGCGCTTCGTCGGGCCGGCGTGGGCGGGCTACGCCCTGGTCGCGGCGAGCGCCGCGGCGATCGCTCTCGCCCGGGGCGGGGTCGACGTGGTGTCGATCGGGGCGGCCGTCCTCCTGTCACTCGCCTTGCCCGCGATCTTCGGCCTCTGGCTGCTGCCACGCCTCGCGCGGCTTCTGCGGCCCCTCGGGCGGGTGGCGGGGGAGAGCGGCGCGTGGCGCCTTCTCCTCGGGGTCGCCCTTTCCCTGCTCGCTTGGCGTCTGGTCACCCTGTTCGGCTTCGGCTGGAAGGAGCGGATCGACATCGGCCCCAAGTTTGCCGTGAGCATCTTCTACGTGCCGTGGGCTTTGCTCGCCCTGGCGCTCGCCTGGCGCCAGCGCGATCGCTGGCGCGGGGTGGTCACCTTCTGGCTCCTGCTCGGTCTTTTCTTCGCCGCGGTGCCGTACCTCGCAAGCGATCTCGGATCGATTTTGATCTTTTCCCTCCCGCCGCTCCTGCTGTTCGCCCTGCCGTTCTTCGAGCGGCCGGGGGGCAAGAACGCCCTGTTGATGCTGCCGCTCGCGCTGGCCGTGCTGTTTTATGCTCTGCTGCCGGCGATCCCGAACTGGCGCCCGCTGCCGAGTTTCGAGGAGGCGCGGGCGGATCCGGCCAAAGCGGAAGAGCTGGTCGAAAAGAAGGTGGCGGTCAAGCGGAACGACCTGCGCTTCTGGAGCCGTCTCGCTCCAGAGGAACTCAAGCGCGTGGGCACCACAGAGGCCGAAGGGTACTTGACCGTAATGGAAAACCTGCGCGCCTACGCCGCGCGCGGGCCGTTCGGCCGGGGTTACCTCGCGGTGCCGCTGTCGTCGCCCCTCACCGCCACCCATTTGAACGACAACCTGAGCGCGGTCCACTTGCTCGGGCCGTTCGGCTGGGTCGGGGCGCTCGCACTGCTGCTTCTGTTCGCCGGCTGGATCGCGGTCTCGCTCGCCGGAGCGCCCGCGGCGCCCGATCTTGGCTCTCTCGCCCCCCGTGCCGCGTGGGGTCTGATGTTGCTTTGGACCCTGTCGCTCGCCGCCCTTTACATGCTGTCGGCCAACGTCGAGCTGTTGCTGTTTACGGGGAAGAACATCTATTTCCTCGCCGCCTCGTCGCTTTCCGACGCGGTCGAGGCCTCGCTGCTCGTCCTGCTGGCGCTCTGGGCGTTGGCCCCGGAGCCGACGGTCCCCGAAACCTTAGCCGTGGAGGGCGACGAATGACCTCCACGGGCCGTCGTGGCGCGTGGGCGGTGCTGGCGTTGATCGGCTTCTGGCTCCTCGCCTGGTGCGGCCGGGTGATCTACCTCGGGGTTGGGCGCGACGCCGCGCTCCCCGCTTACCACGATCCGGAGGGGTACCGCGAAACGGCGGAGCTATATACCCACCACGGCTGGCTGCGCTACGAGCCGGCGACCAAGACGATCGAGCTCGACCCCCAATACAAAGGGACGCCGATCGAGGAGCTCTACCTCCGTTCGAATCTGGCGCGCGACGTGGCCGACTTCAATGCCGGGGAGCGGGCGATCTTTTCGGTCGAAAACGATCAGATCTTCGGTCTCGACCCGTCGCGCCATCGAATCGCCCTGCCGTTTTCCGAGTCGCGCTCGTGGACCGGCGCGCTCACCTACCGGACCACCACGACCCGCATCGCCGAGCTGCG
>JBBRUC010000328.1:0-4779 GCA_038248205.1 Thermoanaerobaculia bacterium | reverse complement strand
AGTATGCCGAGCGGTGGAAGTTCAAGCACCCGACACCGGCCGACTTCTTCCGCACGATGGAGGACGCCTCGGGCGTCGATCTCGACTGGTTCTGGCGCGGCTGGTTCTATGGCACCGGCCACGTCGACGTCGGGATCGAAAAAGTGAGCGAGTACGTGCTCGATGCGCAAGAGCCGGGGGAGGCCAAGCGGCGCCAGAGGGCCTATGACGAGACGGAACCGAAAACGCTGTCGGCCGAGCGTAACGCCGCCCTGCGCAAGCGGATCGAGGATCGGCCGGAGCTGGCCGACTTCTACAACCGGGAGGATAAGTACCTGGTGACGCCGAAGGATTCCGCGGACTACCGGAAGCTTCTCGCTTCGCTGGAGGCGTCCGAGAAGGAGATCCTGGCGAGCAAGAAGCGCTTCTTCGCCGTCGATCTGGTCAACCAAGGCGGTTTGGTGACGCCGCTGCCGATGCGCTTGACCTACGCCGACGGCAGCCACAGAGACCTGGTGATCCCCGCCGAGATCTGGCGCCATAACGCCGAGCGGGTGACCAAGCTGTTCATCGAGGACCAGGAGATCACCGGCATCGAGATCGATCCGAAGTTGGAGACGGCGGACAGCGATCTGTCGAACAACGCCTGGCCGGCCCGGGCGGGAAAGACCCGGTTTCAGTTGTTCAAGGTCGGCGAGAAGCCCAACCCGATGCGGCGCGAGAAGGATAAAGAGGGCGGCAAAGACGGCAAAGATGGAAAAAAGGGACGGGTGCGGTGAAAGCGGCGGTTGTGCTTGCGCTGGCGGCCGTGGGCCTCGCCGCCGGTGCGCAGGCTCATCCGTTCCACGCCAGCCGGGCGGAGGTGGATTACCGCCCGGAGTGCGGCTGCCTCGAAGTGGCGCTTTCCGTGGTGCCCGAAGAGCTAGAAGCGGCGCTCGCCCGGATCTCAGGCCGGCGCCTGCCGCTCGAATCTCCGGCGACCGTGCCGGAGATCCTGGCCTATTTGAAGCCGCGATTCGTCGCCTCCCCGCCGGGCGGCGAACCGCTGCCGATCGAATGGGTAGGGCGCGACGTGACCTACCGCGAGGCGTGGCTTTACTTCAAGGTGAACGGCATCGCCGGAGACTTCGATCTGATCGACCGGGTTCTGTTCGAGGCCGAGCCGACCCAGGTGAATCATCTCCTGCTGCGCGGCCTCGGCGATCCCCGGGCGTTGGCGTTTCGCGCGGGGGAGGCGCCAGTGCGGATTTCCTTCGGTCCTCCCCCTTGAGGGAGAGGACCCAGAAGGGGGGCTACTTGGCCGGCCGCGCCTTTTTCGGGTGATCGCGCTCGCGCGAAATCGCGAGCCTTTGGCCGGCGACCCGCACGTTTTGCAGGTGGCGCAGCGTCGCGCTCGACAGTCCGACCGGTAGATCGACGAGGGAGTAGCCGTCGCGGATCTCGATCTTGCCGATGTGGCGGCTTTCCAGGCCCGCCTCGTTGGTGATCGCGCCGACCAGGTTGCCGGGTTTTACTCCGTGGACGTTGCCCACCTCGACCCGGTAGCTCGCGAGGCCCGGGGAGGGTTCGCGGGTGCCGGAGGCCGAGGGCGGCGCCGATCGGGCTCCCGGCTTTTCGCCGCGGGGCGTTGCCCGCGGATACTCGGCGCGCGGTGAGGCGGGCGGGTAGGGGCCGCCGGTCTGGCGCGGGGCGGCGGAGGAGGGACGCGTGTCGGTCCGGGGATCGTAGCGCTGCCGGGGCGCCGGTTTTTCCAGCAGCAGAGGCGTGTCGCCGTGCGCCATCCGGGCGAGGGCCGCGGCGATTTCGACCGCCGGGATGTTGTGCTCCTGCTCGTACTGCTCGATCAGCTTCTGGAACAGTTCCAGGCCGTTGGCTTCGAGCGTTTCGGTGATCTGCCGCTTGAACTTTTCGATCCGCTGATCGTTGACCGCCTCGACCGATGGCAGCTCCATCGGCTGGATGGTCTGCCGGGTCGCCCGTTCGATCGCCGCCAACATGTGGCGCTCGCGCGGGGTGAGGAAGAGGATCGCCTCGCCGCTCCGGCCCGCGCGGCCGGTGCGGCCGATGCGGTGGATGTAGGCCTCGGTATCGTGCGGAATGTCGTAGTTCAAGACGTGGCTAACCCGGTCGACGTCCAAACCGCGGGCGGCGACGTCGGTCGCGACCAGGATGTCGAGCTGGCCGTCGCGCAGGCGGGCGATGGTCTTTTCGCGCATTGCCTGCTGCATGTCGCCGTGGATCGGCGCGGCGGCGAAGCCGCGCGCCTCCAGCCGCTCGGCCAGCTCGGCGCACGAGAGCTTGGTGCGGGCAAAGACGATCATCGCCTCGAACGGCTCGACCTCCAGGATGCGGGTGAGCGCGTCGAGCTTGTGCAGGCCGCTCACCAGCCAGAAGCGCTGGCGGATCTTCGGCGCGTTGGTCGTCGTGCCGCGGATCGTCACCTCGATCGGGTTCTTGAGGTGCTCCTTGGCAATCCGCCGGATCGGCGAGGGCATGGTGGCGGAAAAGAGGGCGACCTGCCGCTCCGGCGGGGTCTTCTTCAAGATCGTTTCGACGTCGTCGATGAAGCCCATGCGGAGCATCTCGTCCGCTTCGTCGAGGACTAGCGTGGTGATGCCCGACAGGTCGAGCGAGCCGCGCTCCAGATGGTCGAGGATGCGCCCGGGCGTGCCGACCACGACGTGGACGCCGCGGCGTAGCGCCGACAGCTGCGGCACGTAGCTCTGGCCACCATAGATCGGCAGGACGTGAAAGCCGGAGACGTGGGAGGCGTAGCGCTGGAAGGCCTCGGCGACCTGAATCGCCAGCTCGCGCGTGGGGGTGAGCACGAGCGCCTGCGGTTTGGACGCCTTGGGATGGAGGCGGGTAAGGATCGGCAGAGCGAACGCGGCGGTCTTGCCGGTGCCGGTCTGGGCCTGGCCGACGACGTCTTCGTTCGCGAGCATTCGGGGAATGGTCGCCGCCTGGATCGGCGTCGGCGACTCGTAGCCGACGTCATCGAGCACGCGGAGCACCGCGGGCGAGAGTTGCAGATCCCGAAAGGTGACGGTGACTCCCGAAGGAGTGGCGGTGGCGGGCGCGGGGGCCGCGGAGGGGAGGGAGGAGGATGTAGTGTTTTCTTCAGGGGGCATGAGTACCCCCGACAATATCGCGAAAACAGGCCCCGCGCGCGGGTAGAGCTGTCGCTCGACGGCCCACGGCGGGGCTTCCAATCCAAACTCGGAAGAGGGAAGGGGACTACGAACGCCCGAACGGGGCGCCGAAGGGGCGAATCGTCAGCGAACTTTTTCGGCCAGCCCGTGGGCGATCGCTTGGTCGGTCAACTGCCGGAGCTTCTTTTCGGCGGCGCGCGAGGCGGCTTCCTGTTGCCGTCCCAGCTCCTCTTGCTGCTTGCCGAGCTTCTCCTGCTGTCGGCCGAGGGCTTCTTGCTGGCGACCCAGCTCCTCTTGCTGACGCCCCAGCTCGTCCATCTGCCGATCGACCTCCGACCGCTCCTTCTCGTCGTCGCGGTTGGATCGCGCCTGGCGGCGGGCGCCGAGCGCCCCTTGCCTGGCTCCCAGCTCTCCCTGCTTGGCTCCGAGGAGACCCTGCTTGGCGCCGAGCTTGCCCTGCTCGCCGCCGAGTTCTCCTTGCCGGGCTCCCAGCTCGGCGACGGGACGGAACGCTTCCACCGCGGCCTTGACGGTCGCGGCATCGCGGATCACGTAATCCTGGCCGTCGCGGCGAAACCAGACCAGATCCTCGCCGCCCTTGCGGAGTTCCTTGGCGCGCCGCAGCTGGTCGCTGGAGCCCGACATGTTGGCGTCGGCGCCGCTAAAGATCACGAACGGATCGCCATGATCGGAGGACCAGATGGTGGAGTGCCGCGAACCCTTGGGCGGTTTCGGCGGCGCGGGCGGTGCCGGAGGCGGTGGGGGAAGCGGGGGAGGCGGAGGCGGGGCCATGATCGACTTGGCGTAACGTGGCTTGTCGCTCGGCGTAGCGGGTGTCACGACCCGGGCGGGCACAGCCGACTCGATCGGCTCGATCGGCTCAATCGCGATGGCGGCCTCGGCGCTGTTGGCGGCGGCCGGCGCGATCTCTTCGGTCTTGGCGGTCAGCCGGAAGGGGGCGAGCGCCAGGACGCCGAGCACGCCGGCCAGCGTGAGCCAACGCCACGGACGGCGCCCCGAGGGAGAGGGGTTTTGGAGCATGAGCAGTCTCCTTTGTAAGAGGTGAAACGTGGGGGAAGCGCCGGTCGCCGCGAAGGCGGAGCGGCGGGGAATCGCACCAAAACGGAGCAGCAGCCGGCCATAGCTGGCGGCGGGCGCGTCGAGCGCGCGGAGCACCCGGGCGTCGCAAGCGGCTTCGCGCGCCAGGGCATACTCCCGGGCGGCGAGACGGGCGAGCGGATGGAAGAAGAACAACCGCTCGGCGAGGGCCGGCACCAGGCCGAGCCAGAGATCGCGGCGCACCAGGTGGGCGAATTCGTGGCCGAGCGCCAGGTCGAGATCGATCGTCGCATCCGTCCCGAGGAGGCAGGTGGGGAGCAACACCACCGGCCGCACCAGGCCCATCACCTGCGGCACGGACAGCTCGTCGGACGCGGCGAGCGCAGGCGGGCGCGGCAGGCCGAGCCGCCGAGCGATCATCGAGGCGCGGGCATGAACGGCAGGGTCGTCGATCGGGCGCGCCGAGCGGCGCAGGCGGCGCGAGACGGCAAACGCTCGCGCCGTTCGAGGGATTTGGGCGAGGCAGCCGCTTCTTTCCGAAGTAACGCGGAAAACAGGGCTATAATTACCAATGATGCTGTACTGTCTT
>JBBRUC010000327.1:0-4825 GCA_038248205.1 Thermoanaerobaculia bacterium | reverse complement strand
GTCGCCGCTTTGACCGGAGTCGCTACTTCACCACCCTGTCCCAAAGCGCCGACGCGTCGGCGCACTCCACAGCGGTTCTGCCGGGTGATTTGGGGCGTCTGAGGCGAAACCGCCCGCGGGCCTCGAAGAGCTTCGCCGGAAGAAGGTGTCCTTCTGGGAAGTCCGGATTCTCCCGAATGTGTCCTTGACAGAAGGACACATTCACCCTAGCTTGCAGCAATGAACCTGCACCCGGTCTTGGCCGAGAAGCTTTCAGCCTCTTTGGAGGGAGCACCTCCCGTGGACCTTACCCGGCGTGACGCGCGGCTGCCTGCGATTCCCAACAAGGCGCACGCGGTGATCGGAATGCGCCGCGCGGGGAAGACGACCTTCCTGCGCCAACTGGTCAACGAACGCCGGGCCGAGGGTCCTCCTGAGCGCGCGGTCTACTTAAGCTTCGACGACGACCGGCTCGCCGGCCTGCGGTTGGAGCAACTCGGATTCCTGCTTGAGGAGTACTACCGGCGTTACCCCACTCTGCGCGGGCGGGAGACGATCTCTTGGTTTCTCGACGAGATCCAGCTCGTACCCGGATGGGAGCGGTTCGTTCGCCGGGTGCTGGACACGGAAAAGGTGGAGATCGCGGTCTCCGGTTCCTCGGCACGAATGCTCTCGCGCGAGGTCCATACATCCTTGCGCGGCCGAGGCATGGCAACCGTGATCCGGCCCTTCAGCTTCCGCGAGTTTCTTCGCCACCGCGATGAGGAACCGACGCACGAACCTCGGCGCTGGAAACCGGCGGAGCGATCGCTGATCGAGAAGCGTTTTCGCGAGTTCCTGGTTGAAGGGGGTTTCCCCGAAACGTTGGGAGTGCCCCCTGCGTTGCGCATCGAACTTCTGCAAGGTTATGTCGATACGGTGCTGTTTCGCGACGTCATTGAACGCTACGAGGTTTCGCAGGTGGCTGCTCTGCGCTGGCTCGTGCGGCACAGCCTGAGGAATCCCGCCGGGAGCTTCAGTGTCCACCGGCTGCACTTGGACCTCAAGGCCCAAGGGCATGGCGTTGGCAAGGATGCGGTACAGGCGATGCTCGGGCATCTCCTGGATGCCTTTCTACTCAGCTCCGTCCCGCTCGCCACCGAGTCGGAACGCCAGCTGAACTCGAACCCGAGGAAGCTCTATCCCGCGGACCCGGGGCTGATCAAAGCGTTCGATGCGAGCGGTCGCGCGAACCTCGGCCACGCGCTCGAAACCGTCGTACTGAACGAGCTGGAGCGGCGCGGAGCCGAGGTCGGATACGTTAAGATGGAAGGAGGGCTGGAGGTCGACTTCCTTGCCCGCCGGCTGGTCGGCGGAGAGGAGCTGATCCAGGTGTGCGCGGACCTCTCGGCTCCCGAGACCCGTGTCCGCGAACTGCGCGCGCTCGAAGCAGCGGCGAAGATTCATCCGTACGCCGCGAAGCGACTGTTGGTCCTCGACCGTGACGCAATCGGCCCGGCCGACGATGCCGGGACCGAGATACGGCCCGCTTACGAGTGGCTACTGGAGGCATCGGAAACGGGCTGACGCGTAACGTGGGCCAGGAAGTCATGGTCACCGGGGTCAAGGATTGGAACCTGATCAAGGTCGAGAACATCGTCCCGAAGTCGAGCTCAACGCTCGGTCGGAAATCTTTGCAGGACGAACGCGGTGCCGCAAGGCACCGCGTTTTTCGTTGTGCCCGGTTCGAGGTGGTATCTTCCCCGCGGTTCATCCCACGATGGTCACATTGCGGTCGATCCGCTCTCCGGTGCCGCTCCGGGAGGCGGGTGCGGGGAGGTGTGCGATGCAATTCAGGCGAGCCCTCGGGTCGATGATTCTGCCGTTGTTCCTCGCCGTCGCGGTTCCTGCGTTCGGACCGGTTTCAAAGGTCGGCGCCCAGCCGGCCGTCACCCAAGAAGACGTCTGCGCGGCCAAGCTGCCGTTGCCGAGCGAGTTTCCGTTCGCCAAATCGGAGTACGAAGCGATCCTCGGCCGCTTCTTCAAGGCCCAGTGCTACTTGAAGCTTGGATGGCCGCACGACAAGCAGTTGCGGCCGACCGGGCCGACGGTGGCCGCCCTTGCGACCGGCAGTGACCCGCACGTTCCGACCTGGGCGACCACCACTCTCGGTACCCACTCGACAGTGGTCATCTACTACTCACCCGACGTCTATCGCTGGATGTGCGAAAACGACGCGGCGCACGAGCGGAAATTCGTCAAGAAGTGCGCGGATACCTGCCCGACCTGCCAGCTCGACGGCAACCCTCCGAATGCGCCGATCGCTCCGATTGCTCCGATCGCCGACGGCTCGATGATCTTGAAGCTGATGTATGGCGCGACCAGCGCCGCCGACCTCGAGAACCCGTCGATTCCTACGGTCGAAGCGAACATGTTCGCCCACATGGTGAAGGATGCCAAAGCGTCGAAAGACGGCTGGTTCTGGGGCAACTGGGATCCGCAGGCAACGGAGGCCTCGCAGCTCGATTGGCCGCCGCCGGTAAATCTGCCGTATCCATGGATGGGCTTCGGTTACTATTGCGTGAACTGCCACGCCTCGGCCAAATCCGAATCGACGTTTTCCGACTTGAACAACGTGCTCGGCGATCCCGACACCTTTATCAAATATTACTTCCAGGACCAGCCGCCAATACCTTCCACGGCCGGCCGGCAACAGCCGCCGATCGAGATGCTCTCCGCCCACGAGCGGTTTGAGGCGATCCAGGATCTCGCGCGCGAGAGCGGTCCAACCTGGAACAAGGTGCCCTGGCCGAACTCGGCGGTCCACCGGGTGAGTCAGCCGAGCACCGACTACTCAGGAGATTTCCTGAAGACGTTCGGCGCGAAGCGAATCACGCCACCGACGCCGAAATCGATCACCGATCTCTACATGCCGCCTGAGGTCTACGATCACCGGCTCGCCGGCCCGGAGGGACCGCCGCCGTTCCTCACCTCCGACCAGTGCGTCGGCTGCCACGCGGCGGGCTCTACCGGCATCCATTTCGACATGACGGTGCAGAAGGCCGACCAGCCGGCGTTTACCAACCTGGTCAACATCGCTGAGTACGGCGAATGGCGCAGCTCGCCGATGGGGCTCGCCGGGCGCGATCCGATTTTCTTCTCGCAGCTCGAAACCGAGAAGGAGGCCCACCCGGCGCTCGCGAAATTGGTGCCGGATCTCTGTCTTCACTGCCACGGCGTCATGGGGCAGCGGCAGTTCTGCCTCGACCAGTTTCCGGGCGATCCGGAAAAGGCCAACGCGGTCTGCAACAACAGCAACCTTTTGGGACTGAATGAAAACTCGCAGCCGATCGTGCCGCGCCGGCTGTTCACGCGCGAGCAGGTAAACGCGATCCCGTTTCAGGCGAAGACCGACGAGGAGAAGAAGAACGCCAAGTTTGGCGGCCTCGCGCGCGACGGCGTTTCGTGTACCACCTGCCACCACATCGAGATTGACGAGAAGACCCCCATCGGCCACACCTTCACGGGGGATTTTCGCACCGGCGCCAACGACGTTTTGCACGGACCGTTCTACAAGCCGCAGCAGGTGCCGATGGATCATTCGCTCGGCGCCAAGCCGATTGAATATCCACTGATCCGTTCGTCGAAGGTCTGCGGTAGCTGCCACAGCGTCGTGCTCCCCGTTTTCGACGGCGACCAGCCGTGGATTCGGCCGGGAACGAAGAAGCCCGAGATCATCATCGAGCAGGCGACCTACCCCGAGTGGGTGTTCAGCGATTTCCGCGACGGCGGGCCGACGCCCCGATCGTGCCAGAGCTGCCACATGGCCTCGTCCTACCCGGGGCTCGAAGAACCGCTCACGACCAAGATCGCCTCGATCCAAGAGGCGAGCAACATGCCGCAGACCGAGAACCGTCAGCCGGAATCCGACATCGACCTTCAGCCGCGCTCGCCATTTGCCCGCCACACGCTGGTCGGCCTGAACGTCTTCTTCAACCTGTTCGCCCAGCAGTTTCCCGACATCCTGGGTATCCGCATCCAAGATCCGATGCTCGGCGGCAAGGGGATCGCGCCTCTTACGACCACGTACAACTCGATGATCCAACAGGCGGACACGGGAACCGCCACGGCATCGGTCACCGGGGTGACGACCACGGCGGATGCCCTGGTGGCGGAGGTGAAGGTCGAGAATCTCGCCGGGCACAAGTTCCCCTCCGGCGTCGGCTTCCGCCGCGCGTTCTTGACTTTCGAGGTGCTGGATGCCGCGGGCAACGACCTCTGGGTCTCCGGCCGAACCTCCGACACGGGCGTGCTCCTCGGCCCCGACGGCGCATCCATCGACGGTGAATTCATGTGGGGCAACGACTGCACACCGATCCCGGGGAAGGATCAAAAAATCCAGCCGCATTTCGAGACGATCACCCGGCAGGATCAGGTGCAGATCTACCAAGAGCTGGTGCGCGATCCGCGGGGAAAGCTCACAACCAGCTTCCTTTCGCTCGCCAACGAATCGAAAGACAACCGCCTCCTGCCGCGCGGCTGGCTGCCGAGCTTGGCGCTCGCGGAAAAAGAAGGATTAGGGAGCCCCAAGCTCTCCTCGGCGGATCTGATCCACCGCATCCTGCCTGACCTGCCCAACGGCAAGGGCGGCACGGTCGACGACCCCTGGTACCAGCCGGTCTCCGAAGGGGGCAAAGGCGGGGGAGGGGACGAGCTGACCTACGCCGTGCCGCTCCAAGATCTCAAAGGCACCCCGGCCTCCGTGCGGGTCACCCTCTATTACCAGGCGATCCCGCCGTTCTACCTCCAGGATCGTTTCTGCTCAACACCCAACCGGCCCGACACCTCGCGCCTTTTCTTCCTCGCC
>JBBRUC010000326.1:0-4866 GCA_038248205.1 Thermoanaerobaculia bacterium | reverse complement strand
AGGTCCGCGCTGCCGGTCACCCTGACGCCGGCGGGCTGGTGGTCGCCTCCGACCAGGACCACGCCCGGGCGATCGCCCGGCGACTCAACCTGGTCGCCGGTGAGCTGCCGGAGATCGTGCTGAGCGACGAGCCCGGGGCCAGCGCCCGGATCGCTTCGTTCTCCGCCTCCGACGAGCGCTGGCTGGTCTCGGTGCTGATGGTCTCCGAGGGAGTCGACATCCCCCGGCTCAGGGTCGGCGTCTATGCGACCGCCGCGAGGACCGAGCTGTTCTTCCGGCAGGTGGTCGGTCGCTTCATCCGGACCACGCCGAGTCCGTCCCGGCAGATGAGCTACCTGCTGCTTCCGGCCGACAACCGTCTCAAGCAGCTGGCTGTCGAGATCGAGCGGGAGCGCCGCCACGCGATCGACCTCGCGCCCGGCCTCGAAGACGAGCTGATCGAACTCGACGTCGAGGTCCCGGAGCGGTCGGAGCCGGGATAGGCATTCGAAGCGCTGAGCTCGACCGCCGCCGAGGCCGACGAAGCGATCCTCACCGAGACGACAATGCAGCTTTTCGTCACGGAAGACGTCGAAGAGGTCGAGTCGGTCTCGGCGATCACCGGCAAGGTTTCGTCGATCATCACTCCGGCAGCGCCGAAGCCTGCCTCCGCGAAGGATCGGGGCGCAGCCCGGGGTGGAGCGAAGGGGTCTTCGCCCGTCGCGGCCGCCGAACCGAAGCGGGAATCAACCTTCGCCGCCCGCGAGCGCCTCCGGGCCGAGCGCCGCGAAATGGTCGCCGATGCCTCGAGAAGGACAGGCGAGAGTCACCGCGAAGTCCACGCCCGGATCAACCGCCTGACCGGAGCCCCGTCGGTCGGCAAAGCGACCCGGGATCAGCTGGAGAAAGGCAACGCCATCCTGCTGCGGGACCTCTCCTGAGCTGACAGTTCTGCGAACTCCGCGATTCTGCCGGCGAAGGCACGCCGAATTCGGGGGCTCGGCCCAAGTGGCGGGCGCTGTGGGTATCCGCTAGCTTCACGTCATGGTCGTCAGGAGCTTCGCCGAACATGTCCGCAGCAACCTTGTCGCCTATCTGGCTCTCTTTGTGGCCCTCGGAGGCACGTCCTACGCTGTTACCAATGATGCGCAGGTTGGCTCGGATGGTGCTTCAGGCAAGCGGGTCTATGCCTGCGTCACCAAGAAATTCGGGACCCTGAACCTCAGCTCGGCCGGTGCAACATGTCCCGACGGACAGCGCAAGATTTCGTGGAGCAAGAGAGGCCCGCGCGGCAAGATCGGCGCGAAGGGCCGGCGGGGCCCTGCCGGCTCGCCGGGTGCCGCCGGGGTCGACGGCAGTCCCGGTTCGCCTGGTTCGACCGGCGTGACCGGACCGGTCGGCAGCCGAGGTCCGACCGGCGCTATCGGACCGCTCGGCCCGACCGGACCCCCCGGGGGTCAAGGCCTGACAGGCACGACCGGGCCCATGGGTCCGACCGGACTTCCTGGGGTTCAAGACCTGCCGGGCACGACCGGCCCGACCGGTGCCACGGGTCCGACCGGCCCCTCCATCGGGACCACGGGGATCACAGGGGCTACGGGGATCACAGGGATTACGGGGATCACAGGGCCCACGGGCCCCGCCGGCTGAGCTGGCGCGGCAGCCGTCGGCGCTGCCCCGGTTTCAGACGCGGGCGCGGCGCTTCCAGGGGAGGCGGCTCTTTCGGCGGTCCTTGAGGATCTTCTGGGCGGCGTTGTGGCCTGAAGCGGCGGTTACTCCTCCTCCCGGGTGGGTGCCGGCTCCGCAGAGGTAGAGCCCGCCGACCGGGGTCGAGTACTGGGCCATGTCGGGGGTGGGGCGCATGAAGGCCATCTGGTTCATTCCCTGCTCGCCTTGGAAGATCGAGCCCCCCTGCAGGCCGAAGATTCGCTCGAGGTCCGGTGGTGCGAGGACTTCGTGCTCGAGGACGGAGTCCTTGAAGTTGGGGGCGAATCGGTTTAGCTGGTCGATGCAGGTCTCGCCGTAGCGCTCGCGGTCGCCGTCCTTCCACTCGGATTCCTGCGACGGGCCGTACTGGGTGAACATGGTCATGATCCAGCGGTCATCGTCGGTCAGGGTCGAGTCCACCGCTGACGGCAGCTCGGCCTCGACGTAAGGATGCGCCGCGGGACGTCCGGCGACCGCGTCCTGCCAGGAGGCTTCGAGGTAGTCGATCGACGGGCAGATGTTGACCCCGGCGCTCATCAGGAGCTTCTGTTCTTCGGGGGTAACACCTTCGTACTGCGGCGCTTCGGAGAGCACCAGGTTGACTTTGACCGAACCGCCACGGGTGCGGTAGCGCTTCATGTCGGTGGCAACTTCGTCGGGGAATTCCTGACTGCCGACCAGGTCGAGGATGGTCGACTTCGGGTGGGCACCGGAGGCGACGATCGGTGCGCGCACCTCTTCGCCTCCGGCCAGCGTGACTCCGGTGACGACGCCGTCGCAAACGTTGATCTTTGCGACTTCGCTCTCGGTCCTGATGGTCGCGCCGGCCGCTTCGGCCGAGCGGGCGATCGATTCGGAAATCGCTCCCATGCCGCCGACCACCTGGCCCCAGACTCCCGGCATACCATCGAGTTCGCCGAGGGCGTGGTGGAGCAGGTTGTACGCGGTGCCGGGCGTACGAGGGCCGGCCCAGACTCCGACCACTCCGGTCGAGGCGATCGAGCCTTTGAGGCCGTCGTGCTCGAACCAGTCGTCGAGCAGGTCGGCCACCGACATGGTGAAGATCCGGATCAGGTCGTTGACGTCGCGCTTGCTGAGGCCGGCAGCCCGGGCGCCTTCGCGCAGCAGGCCGGCGATGTCACCGGGGGAGCGGGAGCCGAGGGCGGGAGGTTCCCGCAGCAGCATCGGCCTCAGGAACGAAGCGGTGCGCTCGAGCAGGTCTTCGAAGTCGGCATAGACGGCTGCGTCTTTCGGTGAGAACCTGGCGATCGACTCGACCGTGCGCTCGACCTCGTTGAAGAAGAAGATCGGGCCCTCTTCGGTCATCGCCGCGTATGCCGGGTCGAGCGGCATCGCGTGATAGCCGAACTGCTTGAGCTTGAGCTCTTCGACGACCTTGGGCTGCAGCATCGAAACGACGTAGGAGCAGCGCGAGACACGCGCTCCCGGCCAGACCTCTTCGGTGACGCAGGCGCCACCGAGGATGTGTCGTCGTTCGAGGATCAGTACATCGAGTCCGGAGCGGGCAAGGTAGGCCCCGGTCGTCAGGCCGTTATGTCCGCCGCCGACCACGATCGCGTCGTAGTCCGGCTTGAGCGGTCCGGTCCGGGAAAGGTCGCCAGGGGCGCGGGTGTCGGAACTCGTTGCTGCCTCCATGGCGGAAGAGTAACTGAAAGTGCGATTGACTACAAGATCAAGTTTGTCCGGAGACCATCGCCACGCCGTCCAGGGCCACCGCTCCGTCCGGTCTAGCCACGACCGGGTTGAGCTCAAGCAGGTCGAGCTCCCGCTCGATTGCCAGGTCGGCGGCCGATGCCGCGAGTTGGGCCAGGGCTGTGAGGTCGACCGCCTCGGCGCTTCGGGCTCCGGTCAGCAGCGCCGACCCTCGAAGGCCCCGCAGCGCCGCTTCGATCCGTGCGGCGTCGGCCGGCAGCGGGATCAGTGCGACGTCGCCGAGAAGCTCGGTCCAGATGCCGCCGAGCCCGACCACCAGCACCGGGACCACGGCGTCCCTTCTCACAGCCACCAACAGCTCGACTCCGGGCGGCTCCATGCGCTCGACCAGCAACTCAGCCCCGGAGGCTTCCGGCAGTCCGAGAAGTTCGGCGCAAGCCTCGACCAGGACTGCTTCGCCGTCGAGGCTCGTCCTGATCGCGCCGATGTCGCTCTTGTGCTGGATCGCCGACCCTGAGAGCTTCAGCACCAGAGGCCAGCCGAGTTCCCGGGCCGCCGCGACGCAGCCCTCGGCGTCAACCGCGCGCCGGCCGGCGGGCACCGCAACTCCAGCTTTTCGCAACAGGTCCTTTGTATCGGCTTCAGAAAGCCAGCTCGAGTCGTCCCTCGCTTGCGGCTCCCGGGCGAGGTCGGCGATCTCGCGCAGTCGGTCACCGTCAGCCGTTTCGAGGCCGATCGCCTTCGCCGCCGAAATGGCGGCGGGAATGCCGCCGACCACCGGGATCCCCATCCTGGTGAGCTCAGCCCGGGCATCGGCGTCGATCAGGTCGGGCAGGGTGGAGGCGAGCAGCGCCGGGGTCGAGCTTCTGATCGCTCCTTCGGCAAGCGCGCGGCGAACGTCGGCCCATTCGCTCTCGTGCTCGGGCCGCAGGTCCTGGGGGTGGTCGTGGAAGAGGATCAGCCGGTCGATCGAGGGGTCCTCGCCGGCGGCGGCGACGATCGCTGCGAGCCTCTCGGTCTCGGTCCAGAGCAGCGACGTGTAATCGAGCGGATTGACCGGGGTGGCGGCATCGGGCAGTAGCTCGACAAGTCGCTGACGCGTCTCTTCAGAGAAGGCCGGCAGGTCCAGACCCGCCGTTTCGGCGAGGTCGGCCGAGATCCCCGAGTCGCCTCCGGAACAGGTGAGCACGGCGGTACCGCCCGAGCCGCGTCCGGGGCGATCGAAAGACAGCACGCGGGCCAGCTCGAGCAGCTCATGCGGGTCTTCGGCCCAGGCCGCTCCGGCCTCTTCCATCAGGGCCCGGAAGACCCGCTGGTCGCCGGCGACCGCACCGGTGTGGGCGGCGGCGGCGCGCCCGCCCGCCTCGGAGCTGCCGACCTTGAGCATCGCCACCCGGACCCCGTTGTCGGCGCATTCGGCCAGGGCTTCGGCCAGAGTCGCGCCGTCGCCGTCGGTCTCCTGAAACAGCGCCACCGAGCGCACGCCGTCGAGCCTCGCGATCGCCT